>JAPLDX010000077.1 GCA_026391215.1 Bacteroidia bacterium | reverse complement strand
CCTTATGCCAATCCTTCATGGGTGATGACAAACAATAACGGCCATTTTTCAGCAGATACCACCTTTCGTATAAACCTGGGCATGGTGACCGATGCCATCTGGAGCGATTATGACAATGACGGATGGGAAGATCTGATCGTGGCAAGAGAATGGAATTCCATTGTGATCTTAAAGAATATTGAAGGGAAAAAGCTGGTACCTCCCTCTATCCCCGGACTGGTAGAAAAACAGGGATTATGGTACACTGTGGCAGCAGGGGATTTCGACAATGACGGTGATAATGATTACATCGCAGGCAACCTTGGCGATAACCACCGGTTCACTGTAAGTGAGGAATACCCTTTGACTCTTTATGTCCTTGATCTGGATATGAATGGATATATAGACCCCCTGTCAACTGCATACTGGAAAGACTATTATGATGTAATGAAAGAATTTCCTATCAATTACTTTGATGAACTAAGGGGCCAATCTGAATATTTTAATAAGAAGTTCCAGGACTATAAGTCATTCAGTTATGCCACTATTGATAATATACTGAATGAAAATATACTGAAGAGACTTGAATTCAAACTTAATGTAAATACAACCTCAAGTTATGTTCTGTGGAATGACAATGGACAATTCAGATGGGAAAAGCTACCATTATCCATGCAGGTTGCTCCAATAAAAAAGATGATAGTCAGGGATCTCAATGGAGATAAATATCCTGATGTGCTGCTGGGAGGCAATGATTATACCTATGATGTCTCAACGGGATATTATGATGCAAACAAGGGAATGGTACTGCTGAGCAAAGGGGGAAAGCAGGGATTTGATGTACTGCCGCCATCAAAAAGCGGAATCCTGTTGCAGGGAATGGTGGAGTCACTTCTTTATTTTGACGGAGATACTCCGCTGGTAGTGGCCGGTTTTAACAGACAGAAAGCCTTGGTATATAAGCAGATTAAATAACGAAATTCTATTCCATCCTTACCAGTTCACCTTCCCTGAACTGAAATTTCACTACCTCCCAGCAGGAGGGGCAATTAAAGAGAGGTGTATTTCGTGAATGCTCAGGAACCTCGGCGGTAATTATACCATCTACAATACTGAGGATTCTCATATCCGAATCCAGAGATCTTAACAGTTTTAATTTGCCATCCGTATTAATAATGATCAGATGTTCGGTAATAACCTCAAAGTTCCCCTGGAAGGGGGATAGTGATATTATTGCATCATTAATTGTGTCCGGATTAATATGGCCTATAAATATTTTTGACGGATCAATTACATAAGTTTTCTGGTCGTCGCCAATAGTGGTCAGCCCGTCTTCTGTCTCAGTTTTTTTTGCATCTGACAGGTTACTTTTTACATAGACTTCCGCAATTTTTAAAACATTCTTTCTGAATTTTCTTTCGACCCTGTCATTTTCCCTTTCTATTCCAGGACTACGTGAGCAGGATGAAATAAAGCATGCCAGAATAATAAGAAAGAAGGATGTTCTCATTTTGACATATTTTGAGATAATTCAAATTTAGAATAAAAAAGAGATTTGAAAAAATAATGTAACTTTACTAACCTCATCCCCCAGCCACTTCTCCCAAGAGAGAAGGGGAGCCCCTCCCTCTTGGGGGAGGGGTTGGGGAGAGGTCAAGAATTTGGAGAGAGAGTAGAATTTTGGGGGTTGAAATCGCTCTTATTTAACAACAATAAATAATTGCAAATGAATATTCTTAGAAATTTGAAACAAATTACTCTCCTTGTTTTCAGCATGATCCTTTCGTCGGGAATTTTGTTTGCACAGGAAGCAGACATTCCTGTTAAGGATTCTCTTAAGCTCGGAGGACAGTCACAAGACATATATAATAAGGTATATGATGGATATTCAATCCAGGAGAAGAAAGATATCACAGGCTCCGTTTCAATTGTCGAACCTGCACTCCTGAGAGCAATCCCGGCAGGAAACATAAGTAACCTTTTGCAGGGAAGGGCATCCGGAGTTACTGTTACCGGAAGTGGAATGCCCGGTGAAACATCAAAGGTGAGGATCAGAGGTTTTGCTTCCTTCATGAACAATGATCCTTTATATGTTGTGGATGGAGTTCCTACCCAGGACATTTCTTTATTAAATCCTATTGACGTTGCATCAGTTTCCGTGTTGAAAGATGCCGGTGCAGCTTCCATTTACGGGTCAAGGGCTTCAAATGGTGTGATAATAGTTACGACCAGAAAGGGAAATAAAGGTTTTAATGTGACTTATGATATGTCGATGGGAATGCAGCTTCCGGGGAAGGGTACAAGGGATGATGTGCTTAGCACGAAGGAATATGCTGACCTCCAATGGCTTGTTAATAAAAACGATGGAACAGTAGAAACTCATCCGATCTATGGAGTTACTTCTAATCCAAGTCCTTCTATACCTGCCTGGGCTGCAAATACTGACTGGTATGATGCTATAACTGATCCGGCAGGTATCATGAATCATAACCTTACTTTGTCGGGAGGCAGCGAAAATGCAAAGTTCTATGCTGGTTTCGGTGTTCTGAAGCAAGACGGGATAATCATTTATACTCATAACACAAGATACAACGCACGGTTAAATTCAGATTTTACTTTCCTGAAAGATCGAATTAAAGCGGGTGAAAGCTTCAGCATGTCGTACAGGGACAACCTCAGTGTACCCAACCTGAATGACGAGAGCCCGATCCAAATGGGTCCCTACAGATCGCAATCCATCATTCCTGTAAAAATAGCTCAGCCAATTACCGGACCAGCCCATGATTTTATCCAGGGCGAATGGGGCGGAACTGGAATTTCATCCAGGCTTGGTAATGCGCCCAACGTTGTAGTCGACTTCACAAGGAATAAGGACGACTATTTCAGGGAGAGCCGTCTTAATGGAAGTATGTACCTCGAAATTTATATTTTGGAAGGTTTTAATTTCAGGTCGGCAGCCGGAGGTACCTGGGATAAAGGATCTTTGTCAGATAATCAATATGCCACTTATGAAAGATCTGAAAATATTGCAACCACCAGTCTGGCAGAAAACACATCATACGGCAGCGACTGGGTATGGACCAACTCATTGACATTTGACAAGAAGTTCGGGAACCATAAAGTTCTTGCTGTTGCCGGGTATGAAGCTGTGAATTATGGGAATGGACTTATAATATCAGGTTCTGATACCAGTGATTATACTCCGACCAGAATGCTTTCCGCATTTGTAAAAGCAGACTATGCGTTCATGGACCGATACCTGTTTAGCGCCATACTTCGCCGTGATGGATGCTCCAGGTTCAGCGAGTCTCAACGGTATGGGTTATTCCCGTCATTTTCAGCTGGATGGCACATCAGCAATGAATCATTTATGGACAAACTGAAATGGATTTCAGATTTGAAAATCAGAGGTTCATGGGGAATAATGGGTAACCAATTTGCCCTTTCTCCGCAGAATGCAGTCTACATCTTTGGAGAAAGTATAGGAGCTTCATGGTACGATCTGTACGGGACATTCAATTCATCAGTCAGGGGATATTACCCAATACGGGTAGGTAATCCTGATGCAAAGTGGGAAACAAACACTACTACTGATATAGGGTTTGATGCAATGCTTTTTAAAAATAAAATCAATATAGTATTCGACTGGTATTCAAAGATAACAGATGACCTTCTGTACAATCCGGAACTTCCCGGAACTGCAGGAGTAGGAGACGCCCCGTTTGTCAATATTGCTTCAATGAAAAACTCGGGTATTGACATTGAATTATCATATCAGAACAAGTGGAATAATCTAGGCTTCAACGGCAGTATCATTATCACTGCATATAAAAATGAAATTACCAGAATTGCTGAGATGGCAGAATACTTCAATTCAGGAAGCTCATGGATTGGTTCACTGGTAAGGAATGAGGAAGGGCACTCATTATCCTCATTTTATGGTTATCAGGTAACTGGTCTTTTCCAGAATGCTAATGAAGTAGATAGAGCACCAATGCAGGATGGAGCTTCTCCGGGTTTCTTCAGATATAAGGATACCAATAAAGACGATTACATTGGGACTACGGACAGGGTATTCTTAGGTGATCCTAACCCGGATTTTACTTATGGATTAAACCTTATACTTAACTTTAAGGGACTTGACCTGACCACATTCTTATATGGTTCACAGGGTAATGATATTTTTAACTATAACAAATGGTGGACTGATTTCTGGCCTTCATTCCAGGGACAAAAGAGCAAAGATCTCTTTTACAACAGCTGGACAGATAAGAATACAAGTGCAACAGTCCCCAAAGCGTCGAATTATTCAAATTTTTCGACAAACACGCAGGCTTCCAGCTATTACATTGAGAATGGTTCTTATCTCCGGTTTAAAAGCCTTCAGCTTGGTTATACACTGCCTGAAAGCATAACGGGCAAGATAAAAATAAAGTCTCTCAGGATATATTTACAGGCAGTAAACCTTTTCACAATTACAGGTTACTCCGGACTTGATCCTGAACTTAGCGGAAGTGATCTGGCATTCGGTATTGATTATGGCAACTACCCCAATGCAAAACAGTTCATCTTCGGACTTAACCTTACTCTGTAAAAGAATACAAATAACATGAAGAAGAAGATATATTTATTTATCGTCACTCTTGTTTTCTCCGGATTTTTCATTTCGTGCGGCGAAAAATGGCTTGATGTTAAACCTGAGGATTCATTGGACCAGTATATCCTGGCAAATGAAGAAGGCATTGACGCTCTGCTGATAGGAGCATATTCAATGCTGGATGGTGTAACTGAAGCTTCATATATAGGTTGGGGGGCAGCATCATCCAACTGGGTGTATGGCGATATCCGGGGTCTGATAGCCAATAAAGGAACGGATGCTGGAGATTCATGGGAAGGACAGCAAATTCTTTACTACGGCGAATTAGCCACAAATAGTATGCTGAATGATAAATGGAGATCGGTTTATGAAGCTGTTTCCAGGTGCAATTGTGCAATAAGGGTGACCAATCAGGCGCTCGAAGATGGTACTATCACAAGGGAACAGGCTGACTTATTCCTGAAACAGGCAAAGGCGCTGCGCGGGTGGTATCATTTTGAAGCATGGAGGATGTGGAAAATGATACCTTATGTTGACGAGAATACAGATCAGGATGAGATTACCAATACAGAAGATATCCGTGGGAAAATAATTGCTGACCTGCAGGAAGGTGCAGCATTGCCTGATAATATGGGAGCAATAG
The DNA here is from genome assembly GCA_026391215.1 of Bacteroidia bacterium. Lineage (GTDB taxonomy): Bacteria > Bacteroidota > Bacteroidia > Bacteroidales > VadinHA17 > LD21. Next base: position 2,116 of record JAPLDX010000077.1, on the reverse strand, counting down.
GCAGGTTCAACGGAACTGTATCCAAGGTGCTGCTGGCCAAAGCAATGATGCAAATGAATCATGATTATTCAGGAGCTTTACCTATCCTGGTGGACGTAAAAGCCAATGGGACAAAACCTGACGGATCTCCAATAGGACTGGCACCGACTTACGGTGAGATCTTTGATATCGTAAACAGGAATGGTATAGAGTCGGTATATACAGTTCAGTATTCGGTAAATGACGGATCTGCCGGATGGAACGGCGGGTACGGAGAAGTTCTGAACTTTCCTTATAAATCAGGCGGTTCCCCGGCAGGATGCTGCGGATTCTTCCAGCCGACCCAGGAATATGTTAATTCATTCAGAACATCAGCGGGTTTGCCATTACTGGATGGTACATATAATAATGATCCTGTGAAGAGTGACCAGGGACTTAAACCGTCAGATCCTTTTACCGAAGATTCAGGACCACTTGATCCCAGGCTTGACTGGTCAGCAGGCAGGAGAGGGATCCCTTACTGGGATTGGGGAATACATACTGGTTCCGACTGGCTTCGCGACCAGTCCTATGCTGGACCTTACAGCCCGAAAAAACAGGTTTATAAAAAATCACAGGAAGGTATTTATACTGAAACCGGCAGCTGGACTTCAGGATATACTGCAAACGGATACCGCATGATACGCTATGCGGACGTTCTCCTATTACTTGCGGAATGCCAGATTGAAACCGGTGATCTTAACGGAGCGCTGATTAATATTAACCTGGTAAGGGCAAGGGCTGCCAATCCCGACGGATATGTAAAAGAATCTGATGGTGTTACACCTGCTGCCAATTACAGTATTTCAGAATACTCTTCATTCCCGGATGCTGACTATGCCAGGAAAGCCCTCCGGATGGAAAGAAAGCTCGAACTTGGGATGGAAGGTCACAGGTGGTTCGACCTCAACAGGTGGGGCAATACAGTAGAGGAGCTGAATCGGATTCTTGACTATGAGAAGACAACACCATGGGGTCCTAATATGTATTTTTGGGCAACAGTAGGACCTGAAGATGTTACATACCCGATTCCACAGCGCCAGATTGACCTGAGCAATGGGAGGCTTAAGCAGAACAGATAAATATTATTATTAAATTTCGGGAATGAAAAGAACAGAATTCCCGGCTACCGTTATTCTGGCTGACGGATGCTTCCCGGAACATGAAATTCCTCTTGGCTGTCTCAGAAATGCTTCAAGAATAATCTGTTGCGACGGCGCCGCCGCATCACTCATTGAATTCGGACTTGAACCTTTTGCTATTGTAGGAGATTGTGATTCACTGGACCCATGGATTATTGACAAATATGCTGAAAAAATCTTTGAAGATGCTGATCAGGAGACTAATGATCTTACCAAGGCAGTCAGGTGGTGTTATGAAAGCGGCTATAAAGATATTGTTATCCTTGGTGCTACAGGGAAACGTGAAGATCATACAATTGGAAACATCTCATTATTAGCTGAATACGCCAGAACAATCAGAATTATTATGGTCACTGATACTGGTACGTTCTATCCTTTTCTTGAAAGTTGCAGAGTACCTTCCTTGCCCGGTCAGCAGGTTTCTGTCTTTTCCATTGATCCGGAAACTGAGATAACATCATCAGGATTAAAGTATCCCCTTGTTAAAAGAAAGCTGAGAAACTGGTGGGAGGCCACACTCAATGAAGCTGAAAGCGACTATATTAATCTGGAATTCAAAGACGGAGCTGTTATTATATATATGGTGTTCTGATTTTTGATACCCCCTGAAGGGGGACCATAAACCCAATCCTTACTTTATCCAGTATGGGTTTCAACCCCCCTTCAGGGGGGCTTGGGGGGTCATTTCCTCCTTCACCAGGTTTATAAGCTGCACCCTGCTCCGTACATTGGTTTTGATATAGATCCTGTGAGTATGATCCTTCACTGTCTGGAGGCTTATGAATAGCTTATCTGCTATCTCTTTATTACTTAGACCGTTACATATTTCACGGATAATGTCTGTCTCGCGCGGTGATACATCATACTTCCTGCAGAAGTCATCGAAAGACAACTCTTTGCCTGGCTCCTCTGTAAAAGCAGAAACCATAGTACCATATGTGAAATACACAGGCAGA
>JAPLDX010000065.1 GCA_026391215.1 Bacteroidia bacterium | reverse complement strand
TGAGGCTTTCCCGTAAGCAAGGTTCAGGGAGTTCAGAGGTTTTTCATTTCCCCTCGTTAGCTTTGCGGCCGACAGGTTGCCGTATTTAATGGTGAGATTTACCAGCCCGGTAAGATCATCAAGTTCTGTATTGCCATACTTGTTGGAAAGGGTAAGATCCATCCATACAGGCATCTTTACAGTATAATTGATCATGAATTTTCTTGTCTCACCGCTCCAGCCTGTGAAAGAAAATTTCTCATCAATGACTGTTTGGGCTGAAATCAAATCAGCGCTTTCTTCGAACTTGACATCAATGTAGCCTAAAAGCTTTTCAGCTCTCTCCCGGCTTGGATATTTTACTGTTACTTTAACATCAATGACCACCTGATCGCTTTCAGAGGTCTGAACGATGATATCGCCGTACCTGTTGTTGAGATCAAGGGCGACTCCCTTTTTTGCTGTATACTCCTTATGATACTCCTTTGAAACCTCTTCCTGTGCTGATAATCCTGTTGACAGGAAGAACAGAGCGGCAAAGAGGAGTGTTCCTGGTTTACATGCTAACTTTTTCATCTTCTGTGGTATTTTTATTTTCATTCCTTATGGCTTTCAACTGATTGACAATGAAGGTCATGACTTCCAGTTTTGTCTGGTAATGCTCGATCATTGCGTTAATTATTCTTTCATCATCAGGGTTGGCTTTGAGCTCTTTCTGAAGCTGAACATAAACAGAATCCATGCTTTCAATCTCTTGTTTCAGCATCTCCTGCTGTTCGATGCCGTTTATCATTTCAACGTCGCTGATTTCACTCTCCATAAGCTTTACCTGGTACATATAATAGTTTTCAACTTCCTTGTACTGTGGGGATACATCGCCAAGTGCCATCCTGTTGCGGCTTGGCCTTATAAAATGATCCCATGTCCACAGAGAGGAAAGAGTTACCAGCAGTGTTACGACAGCGGCCTTTAGAAGGTAAGGAACAATGCTCCGTTTAATGGTTGTTGTTCTGAATTTTCTTTCCAGCTGCCTGCTGAACCGTTCAAAGTGACCTTCCGAAGGTTCGCCGTCTTCGAAAAAGTCCCTGTTGCTCCTGATTAATTCTTCTATTGTTTTCATTCCCTTAAAATTTCATTTCAGTTTTAATTCACTTATGAGTTTCTGTTTTGCCCTGGAGAGCTGTGACCTTGATGTACTGCTCGATATAGAGAGTATATCTGCAATTTCATCATGATCGTAGCCTTCAAGCAGATAAAGTGAAAGAATAACCCTGTAACCATCCGGAAGTTTTTCAATAGCTTCCTTGACCTCTTCAACCTTTACATCCATTTCTTCATAACGCATCTGATCTTCAGTGCTTTCATCCCTTATCCCGACATGTGACTCAATATCTTCAAAGACCGCTTTCTTCTTACCCAGAGCATCGAGTGACCTGTTTATCACTATTTTTTTCAGCCAGGCTCCGAAGCTCACCGTTCCTGAGTAGGTATCAATTTTTTCAAACGCCGACAGGAACGATTCCTGCATTATATCTTCGGCTTCCATTGTGTCGTTCACGATCCTCACACTTGTGTTATACATAGCCTTGTAGTATAACTTGTAGATCTGAAACTGTGCCTTCTGGTCGCCGACCTTGCACCCGTCCAGGAGATCCTGATGCAAGTTTCTGAATGCCGCTTCTACTTTTTCCATCTTTATGTAAAGACTAGTTCTGATATTAGATGCTGCACCCACTTTCTTTTACTTTCAGTTTTCTGAACAAAAGACGTGGGTAATTAATTAATGATGCACTCAATTTAAGAATTTTTTTTATTTACCAGGGGAAAAGTGAATATTATGCCCTGGACAACTTGTCCTGTGCCGTAATCCAGCTCCGAACCGAAAAGACTGTGAGGGATGGAAAATACAACCAGGAGCACAACTGCAGCCAGCACCATGTACACAGGTCTCTCTTTCTTATGATTCATGATAACCGCAATCAGCCAGAACAGGATTGCAATAAGTGTTTTATTATCAGTAAGATCCCAGCCGAATGGAACGCCAGTCCATAAATCTCCGAATGCGAATTTCTGCACTATAGGCCCGAGTATCAAACCTCCTGCAACCAGCAGGATCAATGTCCATAAGCCATATTTTTTGAATCCGGGGATTTTGAAAATGCTCATCAATCCTGTCAGGGTCGAGAAAAGCATTGCAATAAACATTAATAATATGTGGGGAAGCAGAACAAACCCTGGAACACTGCCCTTGAAACGGATGATGACCGGAGATTCTTTCATTATCGCCCTGGTTCCCTCCTTATCAGTCAGCTCAACATAATATTGCAGCTTTCCGGCTTCAGGCAATTGCGGGACATAAGCAAAAAGACCTGTCTCTTCAGTTACTTTAAAGATCTTATTCATGAGAAATGAATGTACCGGATACACTTTATATGAAAATCCGGTACTACTGTATTCATCTTCTGTTCTGAACCTTTTATAATATAGGATAGCTTTTACCGAAGTATCTTTGATATTCAGCTTTACCTCCGGCCGTTCATCGAGCCCGATGCTTCGGACAAGTTTCAGCTCATATGCAGTACCATTGAGAGAAACATCGATCCGTTTGGGGTAGGTTGGACCGGTTTTCCTCTGGTAATATGCTGCAACAGCAGTAATGACAAATGCCAGAAGCCAGAGAAGTGTCTTTTTCACCTTATTCAAACAGCTTAAATGCCTCCTTTATAAGTTTTATAGCCTCCCTCAATTGTTTTTCGGTAATCACAAGGGGAGGAGCAAACCTGATTATATGTTCGTGGGTCGGTTTTGCAATGACACCTTTGTCTTTCATTGCCAGGCATACATCCCACGCTGTTTTGCCTTTTTTGGGTCTTATTACTACAGCATTTAAAAGGCCTTTACCGCGAACCAGCTGTATCATATCTGATTTTATGCTTCTGAATTCTTCACGGAAGATCTTTCCCAGGCGTTCTGCATTTTGAGCAAGCTTTTCGTCTTTAATTACTTCCAGAGCAGCTATTGCCACTTTTGCGGCAATAGGATTACCTCCAAATGTTGAGCCATGTTCTCCCGGCTTGATAGTCAGCATGATTTCATCATCAGCAAGCACGACAGAGATGGGCATCACACCTCCTGAAAGGGCTTTCCCCAGGATCAGGATGTCGGGACGAACTCCTTCATGGTCGCATGCCAGCAGCTTACCTGTTCTGGCAAGACCTGTCTGCACTTCGTCAGCAATAAAGAGAACATTGTGTTTCTTACAGAGAGCATAAGATTTTTTCAGGTAGCCTTCATCCGGAACAAACACGCCTGCTTCACCCTGTATCGGTTCAACAAGAAATCCTGCCACATCAGGGTCCTTCAGTGCTTTATCAAGCGCTTTGATATCATTATAGGGAATAATAATGAAACCAGGTGTAAAAGGACCGTAATCATTACGTGCATCCGGATCAGTCGACATTGAAATTATTGTAATGGTGCGGCCATGAAAATTTCCCTCGCAGCAGATGATCTTGGCTTTGTTCTGCTTAATGCCTTTTTTCTTATATGCCCATTTACGGCAAAGCTTCAGAGCTGTTTCATCAGCTTCTGCACCGGAATTCATCGGAAGAACCTTATCGTAGCCGAAATACTTTGTTATATACTCTTCATATTCGCCGAGAACAGAATTGTAAAATGCCCTAGAAGTAAGAGTGAGCCTCTTTGCCTGTTCAGTAAGCGCTTTTACTATTTTAGGATGACAATGGCCCTGGTTCACTGCTGAATAGGCTGACAGGAAATCAAAATACCTTTTTCCCTCAACATCCCATACAAACGGACCTTTACCTCTTTCAAGAACGATAGGAAGAGGATGATAATTATGTGCACCATACTTGTCTTCCTTCTTAATATAATCCTGTGGTTTCATCTTGTTGATTGTTAATTAGTTATATATTCATAGTTGTAAGTCACAAGTTTAATAAAGGTTTTTATCATTTCCAAAATTAAGTCCTGCAAGTCTTGCCGGTCTTGCCAGTCTTGTCAGTCCTGCAAGTCTTGCCGGTCTTGCCGGTCTTGCCAGTCCTGCAAGTCATCCACAGCCTGCATAACCTGCATAACCTGCATGACCTGCATGACCTGCATGACCTGCATGACCTGCACGACCTGCACGACCTGCATGACCTGCACGACCTTATTCCCGGAGCAGATCCGGTCTTAATTTACTGGTTCTTTCCTCTGCCTGTTCATGCCTCCATTTTTCAATTTCAGCGGCATGTCCGGAAAGTAGAACATCCGGCACTTTCCAGCCTTTAAAATCTGCCGGTCTGGTATAAACAGGAGGTGCGAGGAGATCGTCCTGGAAGGAGTCGGAGAGGGCGGACTGTTCATCGGAAATGGCTCCCGGGATTAGCCTGACGACAGCATCGGTGATCATAGCAGCGGGTAATTCGCCTCCCGAGAGTACATAGTCGCCGACAGATATTTCCCTGGTGACCAGGTTATCTCGTATCCTTTGATCAATGCCTTTATAGTGGCCGGAAAGTATAATTATGTTGTTCAGCAGCGAAAGGTTATTAGCTATTTTCTGGGTGAATTTTTCACCATCGGGTGAGGTGTATATTATTTCATCATATTCTCTTTCACTCTTCAGCTTTTCAATAGCTTTCCATACCGGCTCTATCATCATCACCATGCCTGCACCTCCGCCAAACGCATAATCATCGACGCTTTTATATTTATCGCTGGCAAAATCGTGCAGGTTGACTACATTGATCTCAACGAGACCTTTATCCTTTGCTCTTTTAACAATTGAATAATTCAGCGGGCTTTCTATCAATTCAGGGCAGACTGTAATAATATCTATTCGCATCTTTTTCCAATTTATACAAAAGTATATAGAATAGATAAGTAAGACATCATAGCTTATTAAAAAAGCCGTCAATATACCAACTGTGTTTATTCTTTTTACAGTACTATTTCCACCTTAGTTCCCTCACCGGGTTCAGACCATATATCAAGAGTGCCTCCGTGCATCCTGATGATCTGCCGCGAAAGACTTAAACCTATACCGGAACCTTTTTCCCTTGTTGTAAAAAACGGAAGAAACACTCTTTCCATATTCTCTTTTGAAATGCCTTCTCCGTTATCCGATATGACAATTATTGTTTTTTGATCCTTTTTATAACAATTAATTTCTACCCTTTTCTTTTCGGATTTTTCCAGAGCTTCAACAGAGTTTTTCAGCAGGTTGATCAGGACTTGTTCAATCAGATTCTTATCTCCATCGATTGTCATCCTTTTATGATCTATATTGACAAGAATTTCAATATGCAGCCTTTCTATCTCGTTCTTTTGTAAATTGATAACCTGAGAGATAAGCTCGGCGACATCAATAAATCCTGTTTCGGGAACAGGTATGGCCGAAGCATTCTTATATCTTATGACAAAGTCGGATAAACCCTTTATCCTTTCTTCAACAATTTCATTATTCACAATAACATCATTTAAGTTGTCAATAGTCTCTTTGTCGAATGATGCTGAAGATTTAATTTTTTCAAGACTATTTCTGCTGGCAGTTGCCAGATTAATTACTGGAGTCACAGAATTCATTATTTCATGGGAGAGGATCCTTATCATTTTTTGCCAGGTTTGGATTTCAGTGTCCTCCATCTCTTTTTTCATGTCCTGGAATATAAAAAGCCTCAGTGATTCACCGGCAGGTGTATACTGCGTTGACCGGACAAGAAGAAAATACTTTTGCGATACCGTGGTTTTAAAAACCTGATTTTCACCATGCTTAAGATTATTTAAGAATGGCGGCAATTCAGGAATCATTTTCCCGATTATCTTTAGAGATGTTGGCTGATTGATTCCTAATAGATTGCTTATTTCATTATTATAAAGGACTGTGTTACTGTCACTGTCAAGTACCAGCAATCCGATGCCAACCTGGTTAGATATAAATTTCAGAAACTGGAACTGCTTCTCCTTCTCAAGCCTGGCATCCTTAAGAGCTGAGAAAGTTTCATTAAGAGCTTTTGTTAGCTCACGGAAAGAGCTGTTGCTATTTTCAGTAAGATTCAATGTATTATCACTGTCTTTAAGAGCATTGAAAAACTTCCCTAATTCAGTGTTAGTTTTGTTGTTATACCTGATAAGTAGATATGTCTGAAGGACAATCAGGAAAGAGATCACAATGACTGTATAGGGTTTATCATTGAATTGCCATATGAAAGCAAGCAGCAAACTGGTCAGAACAATTAGTGTTATTCTGACCACTAAATTAAAATAGTAGCTTTTATAGATCATGTTTCTTTATTTTTGAATAAAGAGTGGTTCTTGAGATATCGAGCAATTTTGCAGCCCCGGATATATTACCATTTGCTCTTTCAAGCGCTTTTCTTACTGCTTCTTTCTCAATTGCGTCAAGGGGAATCAGTGTCTCATCCTTACTTTTATGAGAATAATTCAGATTTATATCTGCAGGCTTAATTGTATTGTTATCGCACATAATGACAGTGCTTTCAATAGTGTTCCTGAGTTCGCGGATATTGCCGGGCCATCTATAATTATTCAGAAGAATATAAACATCATTCTCAATTTTCAGAGGATCCTTTCTGTATTTTACTCCAAATTTACTGAAGAAATAATCTGCAATTATATTAATGTCACCTGTTCTTTCCCTTAACGGAGGTATGTCTATTTCGATTGTTTTTAGTCTGAAGTACAGATCCTCACGGAACAGATTCTTTTCTATCAATGAATGGAGGTTGTGATTTGTTGCCGATATCAGCCTGAAATCCAGAGAGATCTCCTGGTTGCTTCCCACCCTTGTAATAGCCTTTTTCTGTATTGATGTAAGTATCTTCGATTGCATATCGTATGGAAGATTCCCTACTTCATCGAGAAAAAGCGTACCACCTGAAGCAATCTCAAATCTGCCCTGTCTGTCAGACCTGGCATCAGTAAAAGCTCCTTTTATGTACCCGAACAATTCACTTTCAAAAAGTGTGGTTGTTATGGAGCCCAGATCAACATGAATAAAAATCATATCTGCCCTTTCTGACTTCCTGTGAATTTCCCTGGCTACAAGTTCTTTCCCTGTTCCGTTTTCCCCTGTTATCAAGACATTGGCATCAGTGGCAGCTACTTTATTAATAATATCATAAATCCGTTTCATAGCCGGGGAAGAACCGAGCAAAGGATCATACTGATTGTCAAGATCATTCAGCAGGAAGCATTTTGTACTTTCCAGTTTTTCCAGCTGGGTCTGTGATCTGCGAAGCTTTATTCCTGCTTTTAAAGAGACTATCAGCTTTGCAGGATCCCATGGTTTAACAATGAAGTCCGTTCCGCCTTCTTTTATTGCTTTTACAGCCAGTTCAGTATCTCCGAATGCAGTTATCAGATAAACTATTGCAGATCTATTAGTCTTTAGTATCTCTCTCAGCCAGAAGATCCCTTCATTACCTGTCTGCTGACCGGCAGAGAAATTCATATCAAGAAGAATAACATCCGGATTGTTATTAATAAGGTATTCCGGAATTATATTCGGATTTTTCAGGGTATCTATTTTCTTAAACTCATTCTTAAGAAGTTGTACCATTGATTTCAGCAGGTCTTCGTTATCATCAATAATCAATATATGACCATCTTCTTTCATTTACTGTCTGTTTCTTCAAAGATAATTATTATTGTTCAATATACGACATATATGTCGTAAAATGTACAAATTTCTTAATAAACCTTCATTAGTAATCTTGCATAAATCAGATAAACAACAATATAGCAAATTTGGTATTATAGTTGCATTAGGGAAGTGCAAAACAAATAAATTTGACCTATGATAAAGCATTATCTAAAAATAGCTTTCAGAATTTCAAGAAAAGCCGGAAGCATATCAATCATTAACATACTTGGATTATCTATTGGTTTAGCAATATGTATGATTATTTTCATATATGTCAGATTCGAAACAAGCTATGACAGGTTTCATAATGATAATGATCGTATTTTCAGGGTTGAAGAGGAATCCAATCAACATTCAAACGGAGCCAGGCGTGCCCGGTGTACACATTTCATTGGAGTAGCCCTTGAAGAGATGGATGAATCCGAAGCTGTAGGAAGGATTAATACATGGCGCGCATCGACAGTCAGATTTGAAGATATAGCTTACAAGGAAGATAAAATATGCATGGTTTCACCGGGAATATTTAATGTTTTTACCTTCAATGTGATTGAAGGGAATCCCTCAACAGAAATATCCAGGCCCAATACTGTTGTTTTAACCGAGACTTTAAGACGACGTTATTTTGGTGATAGTACAGCCCTCAGAAAGATAGTGAAGATAGACACAGCCCTTTTTGAAGTAGTAGGAGTAGTGGAAGATATTCCTTCAAATTCGCATTTCCGGCCAGATTTAATGATATCGTACTCAACCAGGGTGTCGGCAGAAGAAATGCCCTATAATATGATGACATATGGAATGAGCATCTATACCTATATCAAGTTAAAGCCCAATGTTGATCCTCTGCTCTTTGATAATAAGATCAGGAACATTCCTGCACAGATAGCCGGAGACATACTTAAAGAATCAGGTGAGACGATTAGCTGTTTCCTTGATCCAGTTAGAAATATACATCTGAACTCAGAAGTCATTGATGATTTTGGAACGCACGGAAATAAGAGCTTCCTCTATCTGATCTCCGCAATCGGAATTCTGGTCCTTATAACAACATGTTTCAATTATATGAACCTTTCAACAGCAAGGTTCATAAACCGTACAAAGGAACTTGGTGTAAGAAAGACATTTGGTGCCGGGGAAAGACAGCTTGGAATTCAGTTTCTCGGGGAATCACTTTTCACTGTCTTCATTGCTCATTTTATTGCTATGGCACTTGTTGAGACAGGACTAATATTCATAAACAATATTGTCCAGGTACAACTTAAAGTTCCATACCTGGATCCCAAATTTGCTTTGTTCCTCATATCAATCATTATTGTTACCGGTCTTGTAGCGGGTTCATATCCTGCCTTCATGCTCTCATCCGTAAATCCAGTTGCTGTAATGAAAGGTTCAAAAACCCCGGGTAAAGGCAGCCATTCTTTCAGAAGAGTACTGGTAATATGCCAGTTTATGATAAGCATTTTTCTGGTCATAGCTACATTTCTGATATCCAGGCAATTAAATTATATGAAGAATTCTCCGTTAGGGTTTATAAAGGAGCAGAAGCTTGTATTCCGGCTGCCTGAGGGAAAAGTTACTCCGGACAATTATGAAAGAGTGAAGTCCACATTTGAAGAGAATCCTTCAGTTATTGAAACTACAGTATCATCCAGTGTCCCCGGTCGGTGGATGTACGGCTGGCAATACTGGCCTTCTGGTGAAAAAGCCACCAACTCGCATATAATTAATTGTATGCAGGCTGATTATGACTTTATACGGCTTTATGGGCTTGAGATGATCGCAGGAGAGCCATTAGATCCGGAACTAAGCCAGCAGGAAAACACCGGAATGATTATTAATGAGGCAGCGATTAAAGAATTCGGATGGAATTCTCCTGAAGAAGCTTTGACAAAAACATTCTTTGACAGGGATTTACGGATCAGGGGGGTTTTTAAAGATTACCACTTCAGGGGGAAAAATCAGGAAATCGGACCTATGGGATTCTTCCTCATGGGTGAAGACTATAGGTATATAACATTAGTATTCAGTGAAAGCATGGCTTCGGATGTTCTAAAAGAAGCCAGAAAAAAATACAAAGAATTATTCCCTGATTCAGCTGAAGATTATTTCTTCCTTGACGATGATTTTAACAGGCAATATGAAAAGGAACAGACAACCGGCAATCTTGTGCTGATCTTTACAATATTCGCTGTACTTATTGCCTGTCTGGGTCTGTATGGGATGACTGCATATACCCTGGAAAGTAAACAACATATTTACAGTATTATGAAGGTTAACGGGGCATCCTCAAAAAGAATTTACCTTGATGTTCTGAAAGAGTTTATGATTTGGATAGGCGTGGCATTCGTTATAGTATCTCCGGTAATTTATTTTGCTGGAACAAAGTGGTTGATGCAATTCCCTTATCGTACCAACCTTTCGATATGGATTTTTGTGTTTCCCGGAATGATTGTTCTTGCTATCACGTTTATAACGATTAGCCTGGAGACCTACAAGATATTCAAACTCAATCCGGTAGATACTATCAGGAATGAATGAATTTTAGTAATAAGGCTCAACGGTACCAAGGTTCAACGGTTAAAATCTGAATATTTCCCTATTTACTTTTATCTTTTTACTTTTATCTTTTATCTTTCCTCAATGGATTGCAGAGAAGACTGCGGTGCTTGCTGTATCGCGATATCTATATCTTCACCGATTCCCGGAATGCCTGAGGGCAAGCCGGCAGGGCTAAAATGCATTCATCTGCTTGATGATAATAAATGTGCACTGTACGGAGATCGTATAAGACCAAAAGTATGTGTTAACTTCAAGCCGGAACCAGAATTTTGCGGAAATTCAAGAGAGGAGGCACTAAGGATACTTACTTCCCTGTCTGATGACCCCCCACCCCCCCTGAAGGTAAGAACCCCCGCTGCTTCGCAGCACCCCCTGAAGGGGGTCTAAAACCCACCACTAATCAAAATAGGTAAATGGTTTTGAGCCCCCTTTAGGGGGCAGGCCATGCTTCAGCATGGACGGGGGTCATTTATCAGAATTATAGACAATTTTACCTCCGACAATCGTATAATCTACCTTTGTCTTCATAATCTCCGATTCGGGGATTGTCAGGAGATCTTTGTCAACAATTACTATATCAGCCAGGTATCCCGGTTTGATCATGCCCTTTCTGTCATCCATGAACTGTGCATATGCGGAGCCGAAGGTGTAATATTTTATTGCTTCTTCCATTGTAAGCTTCTGTCCGGGAAACCATCCTTCGCCTTCCTCGCCAAGCCTGTCTTTTCTTGTGACAGCAGCATAAAGGCCTTCTATCGGATTCAGCGGTTCCACCTGGTAATCGGTTCCGAAAGCGAGCAGTGAACCTGCATCAATGAGACTTCGCCATGCATAAGTGCCCTTGCACCTTTCAAATCCAACTCTTTTTTCATAGAACAGTTTATCTGAAATGCAATGTGTTGGCTGCATTGATGGAATTACTCCAAGCTGTGCAAACCTTGGGATATCTGACAGCAGAACTGTCTGTGTATGTTCATCGCGATGCCGGCTGTCGCGCTTTCCATTTACCTTGACAGCCTTTTCAAATGAATTCAGTATCCAGTTGTTGGCTTTATCGCCTATTGCATGTATGCCGATCTGAAAACCCATTTTATCGGCTGCCAGGACCATTTTTTCAAGATCTTCATAAGACCACATTGCTAGTCCTGAGGTAGCCGGATTGTCAGTATAAGGTTCAAACATCAGGGCTGTTGACGAGCCGATTGACCCGTCAGCAAAGGCTTTAAGGTACCCGAACCTGATCCAGTTCCCCTCTTTGGGATATTTCTTCTCTAGTTCCATGTACTGCATAAGTTTGGATGAGTCACCAGTCAAAGGTGCCCCTATATCGATCCTGCTTGTCAGCTCACCCTCACTCTGAAGCATTTCATAGGCTTTGAATTCACCCCATCCTGCATTCTGGATGCTGGTAACTCCAAGTTCGCGGGCCTCTTTCATTGCTAGAAGATATCCATGCCTGGTTCTCTCCTTTTCCTCGTCAGCACTTCTTTCAATTTTGATATCTCCGGTTTTTATCAGTCCCATGGCTGCATCCTTAAGGATACCAGTCGGCTCACCTGTCACAATATCCTTCTGGATTTCGCCGCCAAAAGGATCAGGAGTATTCTTTGTGATTGCTGATTTTTTAAGAACATAGCTGTTAACCAGCACGGAATGGCCATCCGCACGTTCAAGCAGGACAGGATTGTCAGGAGAGACCTTGTCAATCAGCTCTTTTGAGGGCCATTTTTTATCAGGGAACAACTCATGTACCCAGTGTCCGCCCCGTATCAGCTCACCGGGTGTTGACCTGGCGACCTGGGCCTTTACCTTTTCAGTAATTATTGAAGGATCAGTGGTATAGCGAAGCTCTATGAAATCAGGATCCAGTGGTCCGAAATGAAGATGTGCATCATTAAAACCGGGAATTACCAGCCTTCCCGAAGCATCAATTATTTTTGTTTTACCAGCTTCAATAAATGAGTTAATTTTTTTCGTGGTACCGACTGCAATGATGGTTTCTCCTTTAACCGCAATTGCTTCAGCTGAAGGATTCTCCTGATCAACAGTCAGAACCTTCCCGTTGATTATGACAAGGTCGGCTTTTTCCTTTGTGCCGCATGAAGGTGACATAATAATGGTTATTAGTGTTAATAAGAAAAATGCTTCTTTCATGGATATAGGCTTTTCAATGGTGAAATATATGAAAATTAACTTCTTGTTAAGAATTTTATGATATAATTAGGATAACGCATATCTTAAAAAGGATAAATTAGCAGAAAATCAAAGGAATGAACATAGCACTTATCGGTTATGGCAGGATGGGCCATGAAATAGAAGAGATAGCAGTTGCCAGGGGGCATGCGGTTAAAATTATTATTGACAAGGATAACATTTCAGATCTTAATAAGGAGAACCTTAAAGGTATCGATGTTGCCATCGAATTTTCCTCTCCTGAAGCGGCATTTGAAAACATTTCAAAATGCCTCGGCATGAAAGTCCCGGTGGTATCAGGAACAACGGGATGGCTGAAGGATTATGATAAAGCCGCAGAGATATGCAGGAAAAACAATACATCATTCATTCATTCATCCAACTTCAGCATCGGTGTCAACCTGCTTTTCAGGCTTAATGCTGAACTGGCAAAACAAATGTCAAATTATAAGGATTACTCGGTATTTATTGAAGAGATCCATCATACAAAAAAGATGGATGCCCCAAGCGGAACTGCAATTACTCTTGCTGAAGGGATTACGAAACAGCATCCGGGGTATACGGGGTGGCGTTTTGAAAATGATATTAAAGACAACTTAATTCCTGTCCGCTCGGTACGAGAAGGTGTAGTCCCGGGCACGCACACAATTTCGTGGGATTCGACGGTTGACACTCTGAGCCTTAAGCATGAAGCTAAGAACAGGAAAGGTTTTGCAGTGGGTACCGTTATTGCTGCTGAATTCATCTATACCCGAAAAGGTGTTTTCACAATGAACGATATACTTGGATTCTGATTAATTTATTTACTTTTACCGCTCAAGAAATCTATTTTGAAATGACTCCTAAAATCCCAAAGAAATACATAAGGTTTGCAATAGTTGCCATTATTTATATCCTGGTTGTGATTTGGATCGGCAATTACTGGCTTCTGCTTGGACTGCCGATAATTTTTGATATGTATATTACAGAGAAGGTAAACTGGACATTCTGGAAGAGAAGGAATGGTCCTAACAGCTCTTTTATTGAATGGCTCGACGCTCTTATTTTTGCCATAATAGCTGTTACGCTTATCAATATCTTCTTTTTTCAGAATTACCGTATTCCTACACCATCAATGGAGAAATCACTGCTCGTGGGTGATCATTTATTTGTCAGCAAGCTGGCATATGGCCCGAGAATGCCTAACACACCAATCGCTTTCCCATTCACGCAGCATACTATACCAATAATAAAAACGAAATCATGGTCAAATCTTGTATACTGGCCCTATAAACGTCTTAAAGGAACCGGTAGAGTAAAAAGATTTGACCCTGTGGTCTTCAACTTTCCAGAAGGAGACACTGTTGTTCTTGAAGAAACAGCCGTAAGCTATTATGAGATCATCAGAAGAAATGCCAGGGAAATGCGTCAGAGGGACAATTATGTCACTCTCTCTTCAAAACCGGCAAGCTATTATCTTACGGCAGCACGCAAGGAACTGTGGGAGAGATTCAATATTATTTACCGGCCGGTGGACAGGAGGGACAATTACGTAAAAAGATGCGTGGGACTGCCCGGGGATACAATTTCTGTCAGATCTGGTGTTCTTTACGTGAACAGTGATCCTGCTCCGGTAAATGAAGGGCAACAGACAACCTATGGTGTGATAACAGATGGGAACACAATTAATCCCAAGGCATTTGAAAGACTCAAAATTGCAAAATCGGACCAGTATATTTCCGGGTCAACTTATTATTTGCCATTGACAAAACAAAACGTCGAAGCTATATCAAAGTTTGTGAATGTAAAGAGTGTTCAGCCGTTGTTTGAAAGAGAAGGCGAGTACGATCCCAAAATGTTTCCCTATGATCCGACTCTGAAATGGAACCAGGACAATTACGGGCCTCTCTGGATACCGGTTAAAGGAACTACTGTGAAGCTTGATACTTCGAGCCTTCATCTGTATGATCATGTTATTGATATCTACGAGGAGAATGATCTCAGGGTTGAAGGCAGTACAATATATATTAATGGTACACCGGCCGACACATATACATTCAGGATGGACTATTATTTCATGATGGGAGATAACCGGCATAACTCTGCTGATTCGAGATACTGGGGTTTTGTCCCGGAAGATCACATCATTGGCAAGCCCAGGTTCATCTGGCTTTCAATTAATAAAGAAGCGGAAGGACTGAAGAAGATAAGATTTGAAAGATTCTGTAAGAGAGTCAGGTAACCTCACCACACGTACTTACCCCCTTCCTTCATTACATGTACCCACCCCCCAACCCCCTCCCTGCTTCGCAAGGAGGGGGAGCTAATGTGCTGTATAACAATAGTTTCCCCCTCTTTGCTTTAGCAGAGAGGGGGATTAAGGGGGTGAGTACGTATAATCTTTTTATTTCACCTTTTCCACTACAGCCTTAAAGGCTTCCGGGTTGTTCATTACCAGGTCGGCAAGTGTTTTCCTGTTGAGTGTGATTCCTTTATTCTCAAGTTTTCCAATAAACTCCGAATAGCTCATATCATACTGACGAACACCTGCATTGATCCTCTGGATCCATAACGATCTGAATTCTCCCTTCTTTTTCCTCCTGTCACGGTATTGATAGCCCAGCCCTTTGTCGAGGGTGTTCTTTGCTACTGTGAATACATTTCTTCTTGAAAGGAAGTTACCTTTTGTCTGTTTAAGAACCTTCTTTTTCCTGGCTCTTGCTGCTACATGATTTACTGATCTTGGCATAACTCATTTTTTTTGAAAGTCAGCGTTCCGTCTTTTACCGGACTCTTATCTGCTGAGCAATCGGTTAGTACTATTAATTTAATTTATCAATCCGTTAACATTTATTTGCTTGCAAGCAGAAGCTTCACATTTTTATCATCAGCCTTGGAGACCTGTCCGAAATATGAAAGATTTCTTTTGCGTTTTGTAGCTTTCTTAGTCAGAATGTGACTCTTATATGCATGTTTACGTTTGATTTTACCTGTTCCGGTGAGAGAAAATCTTTTCTTGGCGCCGGGATTTGTTTTCATTTTTGGCATTTCCTTGTATTCAATTTATTTAAACTACTTCTTCTTTTTTGGAGAGAAGGAGATGATCATCCTTTTCCCTTCAAGTCTTGGGAGCTGTTCAACCTTCCCGTATTCCTCAAGGTCGTTGGCAAACCGTAGCAACAGCACCTCACCCTGTTCCTTGAATAATATTGACCGTCCCTTGAAGAATACATATGCTCTTACTTTTGCACCCTCTTCAAGAAACCTTATTGCATGCCGGAGCTTAAAGTTATAGTCGTGATCATCCGTATTGGGGCCGAACCTTATCTCCTTCACTACTACCTTAGCTGCTTTAGCCTTGATCTCTTTCTGTTTCTTTTTCTGCTGATAAAGGAACTTCTGATAATCAATGATCTTACATACAGGGGGATCCGCATTCGGGGAAATTTCTACAAGATCCAGCTCCAGCTTGTCTGCCAGCCTTAAGGCATCCTGGATGTTCATGACTTCTGCTTCAATTTCATCACCTACAACCCTGACCACTTTTGCAGCGATCCTGTTGTTAATCTTATGAGCAGGCTGGGTGATCCTGCCGGGATTTCTTCGTATTGGGCCGGTTATAGCTATTTCCTCCTAATTTTTGTTAATACTAAATCTACTTTATATGTGTATTCACAATGTAATTTCCTTGTTGATCTCCGCATGAATGAAACTCACAAATTCGTCAATTTTCATACTGCCCTTGTCTCCTTCACCCTGTTTCCTGACGGCAACGGTTCCGCTTTCAACCTCTTTTTCTCCTATTATCAGAAGGTATGGGATCCTCTTTAATTCATTATCCCTGATCTTCTTACCTATCTTTTCACTCCTGTCATCAATCAGTGTGCAAATATCGGAATTATTTAGAATTTCCAAAACATTTCCAGCATAATCATTGAATTTTTCACTTATAGGGAGAAGGACTGCTTTTTCTGGCGCGAGCCAGAGAGGAAATTTTCCTGTTGTGTTTTCGATGAGAACAGCCACAAACCTTTCCAGCGATCCGAAAATTGTTCTGTGGATCATTAAAGGCCTGTGCTTCTTATTATCACTTCCATTATATGTAAGGTCAAATCTTTCAGGAAGGTTATAGTCTACCTGTATGGTACCAAGCTGCCATTTACGTCCAATGGCATCCTTGACCATGAAATCAAGCTTGGGTCCGTAAAATGCGGCTTCACCCTCAACTACTGTAGTTACAAGATTTTTTTCAGCAGCAGCCTTGATTATTTCCTTCTGGGCTCTTTCCCAGTTTTCATCAGAACCAATATATTTTTGTTTGTTATTGGGATCCCTCAGGGATATCTGTGCTGTGAAATCGTTGAAATTCAACATTTTATAGATATACAGTATCAGGTCTATAATGCTTTTGAATTCCTCCATCAGCTGATCAGGTCTGCAAAAATGGTGGGCATCGTCCTGTGTAAAGCTCCTTACCCTTGTGAGTCCGTGAAGCTCACCGCTCTGTTCGTACCTGTAAACAGTGCCGAATTCAGCCATCCTCAGCGGCAGCTCTTTGTATGAATGAGGTGTTGCGTTATATATCTCACAATGATGTGGACAGTTCATGGGTTTCAGCATGAACTGCTCACCTTCCTGGGGTGTTGACATAGGCTGGAATGAATCCTTACCGTACTTTTCATAATGGCCTGATGTCTTATAAAGATTGACATTTCCTATATGAGGGGTAGTAACTATCTTATAACCTCTTTTCCTTAAAATAACGGTCAGAAAGTCTATCAGCTTTTGTCTTACATCAGATCCTTTCGGGAGCCAGAGAGGAAGACCCATCCCAACCTTAGGGGAAAACGTGAAAAGCTCCAGCTCTTTGCCGATGCGTCTGTGATCCCTTATTTTTGCCTGTTCAAGAAATATCAGGTATTCATCAAGCATCTTCTGCTTAGGGAAAGTTATACCATAGATCCTTGTAAGCATCTTGCGTTTTTCGTCTCCTCTCCAGTATGCTCCGGCAACACTGGTCAGCTTAATAGCCTTTATCGGTTCAGTCGACGGAAGGTGCGGACCGCGGCACAGATCTGTGAAATCGCCCTGGGTATATAATGAAATTGTACCATCCTCAAGGTCGCTGATGAGCTCTGTTTTGTATTCATCACCCTTCTTGGTGAAAATCTCAAGAGCTTCCTTTTTACTGACATCCTTTCTTGTATACAATAGGTTTTTTTCGGCAAGCTCCTTCATTTTATCTTCAATAGCCTTCAGATCGGCTTCAGTAATTACTTTTCCATCTCCGGGATCAACATCATAATAAAATCCCATCTCAATGGCAGGGCCTATCCCGAATTTTATTCCGGGGTATAGCAATTCAAGCGCACCAGCCATTAAATGTGCGGATGAGTGCCAGAATGCATGTTTCGCTGCTTCTTCTTCCCATTTATGAAGCTTAAGGGTAACATCTTTGGTTATTGGACGAGTCAGATCCCATACCTCTCCGTTGACTGTGGCAGCATAAACCTCTTTTGCAAGCTTTGTACTTATCAGTTCAGCTATTTCAAGGCTGCTTATCCCGCTTTTGTACTCCTTTACTGATCCGTCAGGAAATGTTATCTTTATCATTATGAAGCTTCTTTTTATCGGAGTGCAAAGTTAATTATATTTTTTTACTGAGGTATAATTTAAAACATGGCACACATTTTGATTTTATCATTACAGATACCAATACTTAAAGCAATGAAACCAGCTAATTCCATAAACAAGGCTGATAAGCATGAAAGCAAAAACATGCAGGTTCCTTCCAGCCTTTTAAAGTCAGTTGATTTTAAGATGAAAAGGATAATCTATCTGTTTCTGGTTCTTCCGTTTATAGTCTTTTCCTGTGAATCAACACCAGAGGCACATTTCTTTACCGATACTTTAGACCCGGAAGTAGGACAGGATGTTTTGTTCACAAACGATTCACACAATGCAACAAAATTTGAATGGGATTTTGGCGATGGCTTTGTTTCATCAGAAGCAAATCCTGTACATTATTATACCGCATCAGGCTCTTTTGAGGCAGTGCTTACGGCTTTCTCGAGATCCGGCATCTCAGACGAGGCTTCAATAACAATAGATGTACAGATCCCGACACTTCTGGAGATAGAAGTTGTTGAATGGTACGATGAATATGTAGTGGAGGGAGCGAGTGTAAGATTATATCCGACCCTGGTTGATTGGGAAGGAGAGGATAACATGGAATCGGAAGGATTCACTGATGAAGATGGGCTGGTTGTATTTTCAAACCTTGGACCATATGTATATTATGTAGATGTGTGGGAGCAAAACCACGATAATTATGATTTAGCAGCCGAGGATGTAGGGTTTATCAGGACATCTGAGATAATGCCCCACAAGATAAACAGGTTCACAGCCTGGGTCGATTATGTGGAACACACTACCAAGGGTGATGGGAAACACGACAGGACGATGGTTATCAAAAAGCTTGAAAGGAAGAGTTCAGACAAGTCAATGATCAGCAATGATACCGAAGACTGGAAAGCTCTATATGAAAAGAGCATTAAAGTGAAATAAAGGGCACGGCGCGAGGTACACGGTACACGGCTTGCGGCACATAACAAAGAGGCAACCTTAAAAGGGTTGCTTTTTTGTTTGTCCCTTATATTTTTCTTCTTGTATCTTGTATTATTTCCCCTGGAATGCAATTATTCCCTCATACCTCGAATAGCCTTTGGATGTCATTACCGACATCTGCGGATTACGGTTGCCCTTCATTGTTGCACAGCCTGTTTCACCATATTTATTTATGGCAACAAACTTTTCACTTGGGTAATAATCAGGATTTACAATTTTATAATGTTCAATGATCATTTTAAGTGCATCTTCACACGCTTGCTGGGGCGCCCTTCCTTCCTTCATTTTGAGAACCATATAATATGAGGCACACGATTTTATGACGTCTTCGCCCCGGCCTGTAGCTCCGGCAGCACCCACTTCATTGTCGACATATAAACCTGCACCTATAATCGGAGAGTCGCCAACCCTGCCGTTTAGCTTGAAGCTCAGTCCGCTGGTCGTGGTGCAACCTGCAATATCTCCGTTCATGTCAATGGCCAGAACATTGGTTGTGCCATAATGATGTTCAATATCAGGGAAATCTCTCCAGTATGATTCCTTTTTCTGCAGGTTCTGGATGTGCTCCGGGGCGCCCCAGTCATCTGTGGGACTCATCTCTTCTTTCCAGCGGAGCCAAATCTTACGGGCTTTTTCTGTAAGAATGTTTTCCTCCTGAAATCCCCAGGCTTTTGCAAATTCAAGGGCGCCTGCACCCACAAGCAATACATGATCTGTATGCTGCATTACGAGCTTTGCTACTGAAGCCGGCGTCTTGATATTTTCCAGACATGCAACTGCACCTGCTGAATAGGTTTTCCCATCCATGTAGGAAGCATCCAGCTGTACGACACCTCTTTCATTTGGCAGCCCTCCGTATCCCACGCTTGTATCTTCAGGATCGAGTTCAATGACATTTGCTGCCTTTTCAATTGCATCAACTGCAGAGCCTCCGTTCCTTAATATTTCCCAGCCGGTTTCCATCGCCTTCTGGCCAAGATCATTTGCATGACTGGTGATTATCATGGGTTTAATTCCACCGGATTTTTCCTGGAATTTAAATCCGGCAATAGTGGGAAGAACCAATGCACCAGCACTGATCCCTACCGTTTTGTAAAAAAATTTGCGGCGCGAAATAGCATTCTTCATGGTATGAGATTATTAGTTATTAATGTAAGACAATAATTATTTTACAGTGTTGTTTTTTCGCTATTGACAGAAAGCCGTACATCTTTGCACGAGAGATCACTTCCGGTGGATATCAGCCCGGAAAGAAGGTCCTTTTCAGCCGACTTGCTGAATTTGCAGCCTGGTACTGCAAATGAAAGCAGAAATATGAACAATATGTTTCTCATCTTAAATGTGCATTACAATGTGGTCATTTGTTTTTCAGGACTTTATCCATTTCTTCACGTATTATCTTTGTCCATATCCTTAGCCAGTGTCGACCACAGCCTTATGCTTGAACTGCCGGCAAAAATTATGGCATCATCAGGATAGATTTCGGTTTTGTCGAGGTTCTCAAATCTGGCAATTTCCGGTTGCCATGCTATAACTTCCGGAAGCTGCTCATATTTCTTCAGTGGTGAACAGGCAGGCAGCGTAAGGAGCAGAAGAATTATTATTTTACGAATGAACTGCAAGAAGATTTTCTTTATGAGATAAAGGTAAGACTAAAATA
Source organism: Bacteroidia bacterium (assembly GCA_026391215.1). Lineage (GTDB taxonomy): Bacteria > Bacteroidota > Bacteroidia > Bacteroidales > VadinHA17 > LD21. Next base: position 45,484 of record JAPLDX010000065.1, on the reverse strand, counting down.
ACAGCATTTAATAAATTTTAAGTTTTGACAAGCAAGGTTTTTATGAAAAAAAAGTTAGGTTTGTAGGAATTAATATAAATCTATGTCAAAAAGCCAGTTGTTTATTACAAAGCCTCTGGATCAGTTGATGAAAGAATCAAAAGAAACTGGTGGCTTAAAGAGAACCCTGACAGCTCTCAATCTTACAACATTAGGTATCGGCGCTATAATCGGAGCCGGGATATTTGTTCTGTCAGGTCAGGCTGCTGCGCAGTATGCGGGCCCTGGAATTGTGTTATCATTTATCATTTCAGGATTAGCATGCGGTTTTGCCGGCTTGTGCTATGCTGAATTCGCATCCATGATACCGATTGCCGGAAGCGCCTATACTTATTCTTATGCCACCCTCGGTGAATTTTTTGCATGGATAATCGGCTGGGATCTTATTCTTGAGTACCTTTTTGCGGCTTCTACAGTATCAGTTGGCTGGTCGGGTTATGTTGTAAGTTTTCTTAGGGATTTTAATATTAATATACCGGCACAGTTTATAGGAGCTACAGGTTCTGTTCTTGTCGATGTGCCGGAGATGGGATGGATGTCTCTTACCAAAGCATATGCGGAAACACTTGCAGCTTCAGGCATAAATGTTGATTCCCTTGCCCATGTCACTTGCATTCTGAATTTACCGGCTATGTTCATTGTAGCATTATTGACTACACTGCTTGTAATTGGAATAAAGGAATCTGCCAACTTTAATAACGTTATGGTAATCACCAAGGTATCAGTTATCATTTTGTTCATTGTCCTGGGTTTCATGTTTGTTAAAGCAGCTAACTGGCATCCGTTCATTCCAGCGAATAAAGTTGAAGCGACTCCGATCTCAGAGTATGGATCTTTTTGGGCATGGCTGAAAGCATACGGCCAGGAATTTGGTAAATATGGGATCAGCGGGATCCTGCGCGGAGCAGGAGTGATCTTCTTTGCATATATCGGATTTGATGCCGTTTCAACGGCAGCCCAGGAAGCAAAGAATCCTCAAAAGGATATGCCGGTAGGAATTCTCGGATCACTTGGCATTTCAACTGTTCTCTATATACTGGTTGCGATTGTTATGACCGGAATTGTAAGTTATACAGCTTTAAATGTTGCAGACCCGGTTGCAGTTGCTGTTAATGCGATGGGAAAGGGAATGTTCTGGCTCCGTCCTATAGTAAAAGTTGCAGCAATTGCGGGACTAAGCTCAGTTATCCTTGTCATGCTCCTCGGGCAGCCCAGGATCTTTTTTACCATGGCCAAAGATGGATTGCTTCCTCCGGTATTTTCCAAAGTTCATCCAAAATTCAAGACTCCTTATATCAGTACCATTGTTACAGGCTGTGTTGCCATGATAATTGCCGGAATATTACCGATAAGCATTCTTGGTCAGCTTGTATCAATAGGCACTCTTTTTGCCTTTATTATTGTCTGTATTAGTGTTCTTCTCCTGAGAAAGAGAAAGCCTGATATTCACCGTCCGTTCAAAACACCATGGGTACCTTTTGTCCCGATTGCAGGTGCAATTATCTGTTTCATTCAAATGGCTGCATTACCACTTGATACATGGCTGAGGCTCATTATATGGATGGCAATAGGATTGTGTATTTATTTCTTCTACGGGGTAAAGCACAGCAAAGCAAGACAGAATAACTAAACCCCCCATCCCCCCTAAAGGGGAGCTAATTCACAGTTATTCAGGAGATTAAGTTATGTCTGAAGTTAATCCCCCTTCAGGGAGGTGTCGCGTAGCGACAAGGGGTTATATTTCGTCCGAAAACACCGATCCCGGCAGATCTCTCATATTGTACCGTGAAGCCATGACTTCACCGTAAGCTCCGACGGATCTGATAGCTATAATATCCCCCCTCCTGGTTTCAGGCAGTTCGTAGAATTTTGCGAATGTATCAGCCGATTCGCAAACCGGTCCTACCACATCATAGCGGTAAACATTTCCTTCCGAAGTGAGATTTTCTATTTTATGATGCGCCTGGTAGAGGGCAGGACGTATAAGGTCAGTCATGCCTGCATCAATGATGGCGAACAATGTATTGCTGCCATTTTTGATAAACAGCACTTTAGAGATAAGCGATCCGCATTGTCCGATCACGGCTCTGCCGGGCTCAAGGTGAAGCTCCTGACCTGACCTCAGATCAATGAAATCATTGAGCAGGGTAAAATATTCTGCAAATCCCGGAGATTTATCCGGATTCTCATAATCGATACCCAGACCTCCCCCGACATTTATCACTTTCAGGTCAACGTTGCGCGAAATAAACCAGTCCTGCAGCTCATTGATATGCGTACACAGACTCTGGAAGACCGACATCCTCGTTATCTGCGAACCAATGTGAAAGTGCATGCCCGTCAGATTAACGTTCCTCATTTCGCTTAATCTTCTGAGTACTTCATCAAGTTCCCATGTTTGAATTCCGAACTTGCTCTCCTCAATGCCGGTGGTAATATATTTATGGGTATAGGCATCAATTAACGGATTGATCCTGAGTGCAATTCTGACAGTTTGATTGTGCTGCAAGGCAAGCTGATTAATTACTTCGATCTCAGGGATTGATTCGCAGTTGAAACAAAATATTTCTGCCCTGATAGCTGCCTCTATGTCCTTATCGGTTTTTCCAACACCAGCAAAGGCGATCTCTCCCGGATTGAATCCTGCTGCCATCGCAGCCGCTATTTCATTCCAGCTGACACAATCTGCTCCAAATCCATAGGAAGAAATGATCTTTAATATTTTCGGATTTGAATTGGCTTTTACAGCATAATGAATTTTGTATCCTGAATTTACTGACTCGTTCTTAAGAGCATTCAGATTTGAATTAAGGACATCGAGATCATAATAATAAAAGGGAGTGGGAAGATCCCGGAATTTTTCTATAATATTTCTATCAATCATTTTTCTAACTAAAAAGATGTTTGCTTAAAAGTTTCAGGGCCTGAATTTTGTCTGAAGAGTCGACAAGCAGCGATAAGCTGTTCGGACTTCCTCCATAGGATATCATCTTAAGCGGTATGGTATTGAGAGCCAGGAATATTTCCGGAGCTGAGCCAACGCGTTCTGTACGGAAATCGCCTACAATGCAGATAATTGTCTGGTTCTTTTCCACTTCCACAGTACCAAGCTCCCGGAGATCCTGCGCAATCTGATTCAGGTACTGGGGATTATCGATAGTAAGTGATACTGCGACCTCAGATGTTGTGATCATATCTATCGGTGTTCTGTAGGCTTCAAATATTTCGAATACTTTACGAAGGAAGCCATACGCCATTAACATCCTGTCTGATCTTATCCTCAATACTGATATCCCGTCTTTTGCAGCAACAGCCTTATAATCTACCAGTTTGCTGGTTGAAGTTACAAGGGTGCCCTCATCTTCCGGATCCATGGTATTCTTGAGCCTGACAGGAATGTTCTTTTCCCTGGCCGGGTTGACGCTGGCAGGGTGAAGTATCTTTGCCCCGAAATATGCCAGTTCAGCAGCTTCATCAAAGGATAATTCACGTATTATTTTAGTATTTTCCACATGTCTGGGGTCGTTATTGCGAAAACCGCTTATATCGGTCCATATCTGGATTTCCTTTACTTTTAATGCTGCACCGATTATTGATGCAGAATAATCACTGCCACCCCGTTTCAGGTTATCAATCTCACCGTAGACATTGCGGCAAATAAATCCCTGGGTAATAATTATTGTTTCTGATTTATGTTTTCTCAGCTCCCTGCTGACGTTCTCTTCAATATAGAAATAGTCCGGTTCGCCGTCTTTATCAATCCTCATGAAATTCAAAGCGGGGAGAAGAACTGATTTAATTTCCCTTTCCTGGAGCAGCTGATGAAATAACGATGTTGAGAGAAGCTCCCCCTGGGCAATGATAGCTTTTTCCTGGAGCTTTGTAAAAACCCTGAGGGTAAAATTATTTATATAGTCAAAATGTGAGTCAATAAGTTCATGTCCTGTCTTACGGAAGGGATCAGTTGCAAACAGATCGTGAACTACCTGGTGATATGCTGCGCGAAGGGATTCAATTTTTGATGATGCCTCATTGACATTCCCGGGATACAACAGGTCAGTGATCTCCACAAGGTTGTTAGTTGTCCCGGACATGGCAGAAAGAACAACAATTTTTCTGTCTTTATCGGTCACTAACGGGATAAGCGCTCTCATCCTGTCGGGATTTCCTACTGAAGTCCCTCCGAATTTCATGATTTTAACTATGTCCATTTTTCTTTTATTGTTTATAAAAAAACCTGCACATCAGGCAGGTCACAGCATCATAAAAATCATATGTGAAAATGATGCGGACCTCAAAAAGGATGCATGATCAGCCACAGTGATTTTTTATTCTGCCTGCTCATTAGTTTACAATCAGGGAGCAAAAATATACTTTTATATATTATACGATCTTAATTGTTTATAATTTTTTGATTTTTTTATTAGATTTGCACCCTCAACTTTTTTCATGCCCAGATGGCGAAATTGGTAGACGCGCTAGTTTCAGGGACTAGTGTCAGTGATGATGTGCAGGTTCGAGTCCTGTTCTGGGCACAACTAACGGCGCAAAGGTACAACGGTACAACGGCGCAACGGAAAAGTTCTTTGGTGATCAGATATTATCAGGCTTAACACCTTTGTGCCATTGCGCCATTGAGCCGTTGAGCCGTTTGTCGCCCAGATGGTGAAATTGGTAGACACGCCAGCTTGAGGGGCTGGTGCCTGCAAAGGTGTGCAAGTTCGAGTCTTGTTCTGGGCACTTAGAAAGCCGGATTGATATTTTCAGTCCGGCCTTTTCTATCTATTATTGAATCATAAATCGTCTGAAGTATCTTCCCTCTTATGTTAAGCTCGGATAAAAGATTATTGTTTCTGGTTGGATTTACCCTGTTGCTCAGGAAGATATAGCTTATTTCATATTCAGGATCCATCCACACGAATGTCCCAGTATATCCTGAATGTCCGAAACTTGAAGGTGAAGCATCTTTTGCCGGATAGGCATCTTCCGCAGGTAATTCAGCATTATTCAGAGGAGGCTTGTCAAATCCCAGCCCGCGCTTGTTATCATTTTCCGGGAACTGTACAGATGTATATTTTTCAAGAACGTCTTTTCCTATTATCTGTTCGCCTCCATAAGATCCCATCCTGCGATAAAGCTCCATCAGTTTCATCAGGTCGTTGGCAGTAGCAAACAATCCTGCATGTCCGGATATGCCGCCCAGCATGGCAGCTCCCTCATCATGCACTGTGCCATGCAACTGCTGCTTACGGAAAAGTGAATCATATTCTGTAGGTACTATCCGGCTCAGAGGATATTTCATCCATGGATTGAAGCAGATGTCATAGGCTCCAAGCTTGTGATAGATATTGGAGGTAACATATTCGTACCATTTTTCGCCTGTTAGTTTTTCTATTATCTCCGGTGAAATAATAAAGGCAAGATCTGAGTAGAGATACTTCTTTTCACCAAGCGGTGATTTCTTTATTTCATTGAAGATCTTCTTCCTGTAGTTGTCATTTATAAAGAGCCACTGTGCAACTTCCAGCGGATACTTTTCAGAGGATTTGTAGCTGTAGATAGTCTTCTTAAACTCCCCGTTTTTTTTTACAGTTTCCTTCCAGAATGGTATCCATGATATAAGTCCGGCCTGGTGAGTAAGGATATCTGCCATCAGAAGATCTTCCTTATTGGAGTTTTTGTAAAAAGGCAGATAGCTGCCAAGGGTCTCATCAGGTGAGAACTTATCTTCGGTGTCAAGAAGCATCAGGCCTGCGAGGGTAGAGGAGACTTTCGTAACAGATGCCAGGTCAAAAAGATCGTCCTCACTTACACTTATCCTGTTGTCATAATCATGGTAACCATAAGTCTTGTGGAAAACAACCATCCCTTTTCTGGCAACCATCACCTCACAGCCGGGAAATGCTTTGGCTGTAAGTCCGATATTCACTACTGAATCGATTTTTTCTTCAAGAAATAAAGATGACATTCCTGCATTTTCCGGGAGTCCGTACTGCATCCTGATATTGCCCGGGGTTATTATGCCGAAATCGTATGGCCACAATTCATTTATTGTAACCGGAAGCGAGCCTCTGGCACCTATACCTCCGAAGATGAGCTGTGCAGACAGATCTTCTGTGAATTCATTTTCCTGGTACGCAAGTACGAGTCCTTCAGCATCTTTCAGCGATTTGATCCTCTCAACAGCATAGGGATTTCCAAACCAGGTAATTATAGTCCGGTGATTATCAATCAGTTTACTTACGAAACTGGTCAGTTCGGGTGTAATGCCAAAGCCTGTCTGCGGACGCTGATCAATTCCGTAAATCCCTGCAATTACCAGATCATAACCTGACAGCTTTTTGAGCAGTTCATCAGCAGCCGCACTATTTGCAGGATCAATTGTAAAATTATCTGCAGGATTATATTCTGAGATCCTGCTTTGAAATACTGTGGTTCTGTTTTTATTTATTGAAACTGATGCTATTCTGATCTTGTCCAGATTCTTTACAGGAAGGATATTATTTTCATTCCTTAACACCGTCATCGCACTGGCGTACAATTCCCTTATCAGAGCTTTTGTTTCCGGACCAGAAAGATCCTCCTGCAGTTTTTCTTCATTTACATACCCCGGAAGGTTCAGTCCGGCCCAGAATTTAGCTGCAATCACCTTACGGCATTTTTCATTTATTAAATCCTGTGATATCAATCCTTTCTTAATGGCTTCTGTAATTTCTTTCAGCGTACGTTCAGGATCCTCCACATATTCTAGTATATCCATACCGGCTTTTAATGACACTACACCAGCCCCTTCCCTGGCAGGATAATTTGTAATGCCTGCCATATTCATTGCATCCGAAATTATCAGTCCTTTGAACGATAACTCGTTTCTGAGCAGTTGGGTAAGCATCGGAAATGATAATGTGGAAGGAAGTCCCGGAGTTGAGTCGAGGGACGGGATGTTCAGATGACCCGGCATGATACATGTCACACCTGCATCAATCAGTGACCTGAAAGGAACCAGTTCCACTGTATCAATTCTTGCTCTTGTCTGCCTGATGACGGGTAGGCTGAGATGGGAATCAGTTTCTGTATCGCCATGTCCCGGAAAATGCTTTGCTGTCGCGATTATTCCATTATCCTGCAAGCCATTCATATACATGAGTGTTTTTTTGCTTACATTTTCAGGATCTTCACCGAATGATCTGTAGTTTATCACAGGATTATGCGGATTGATATTTACATCAGCCACAGGCGCCAGATTTATATGAACGCCTGCTCTTTTAAATTGACCGGCAACAGCTTTCCCCATTCTGTAGATAAGTGAATCATCCCGTATGGCGCCAAGAGTCATCTGGTAAGGGAACTTTACAACCCCCTCCAGCCTCATTCCCAGACCCCATTCACCGTCTTCTGCAAATATCAGCGGCACCCTTGAGATCTTCTGGAAATAATTAAGCATTTCCGTCTGCTTAGAGGTATATCCCTCAAAAAAGATCACTCCTCCAACACCAATTTTTCTGATGACATTTGCAAGGTACACCTCGTGGCCGATCTCCCGGTTTGAATAAGCATCAATCCAGATAAGTTGTGCAATCCGCTCTTCCTGTGAAAGAGTATTATAAACGGAATCAACCCAGGGATGATTCAAATACTTTAAAAAAGGAGGATCAGTTTTCTGGGCATGAAGCCCGTTGGCTGACATGAAAAGAAGAAAGAGCAATATGTTTTTAGATGACTTACGGTACATTATCTTAATTATTACAAAACGTGTCTTCCATCTGTCTACCGGGCATTCTTTCGGTAAGATTCAAGCGCTTTTTTTACTGAACCATTCTGAAGCAGCAGCAGCCTTGCTGCCTCTCTCTGTATATTCAACTCCTCAACTATCATCCGCGTGCCACGGTCAATGAGTTTCCTGTTCGTCAGCTGCATATTGACCATTTTGTTGCCTTTGACCCTGCCAAGCTTTATCATAACTGTAGTTGTGATCATGTTCAGTATCATCTTCTGGGCGGTGCCTGCTTTCATCCGGGTGCTTCCGGTGACAAATTCCGGTCCCACAACAACTACTATAGGTACTTCCGCTGCTTTTGCCAGCTGGCTTCCAGGATTGCAGGTTATGCATCCTGTGAGTATACCATTTTCTCTTGCTTTCATTACTCCTCCTAAGACGTATGGAGTAGTGCCTGATGCGGCAATGCCTATAACAGTGTCCTTTTTATTGATATTGAAGATCTCCAGTTCTTTCCATGCTTTACTGAGATCATCCTCAGCAGCTTCCACTGCATGACGCAGGGCAGTTTCTCCCCCGGCAATCAATCCAATGACCATTGTGCCCGGAATCCCGAAAGTAGGAGGGATCTCTGATGCATCAAGAACGCCAAGCCTCCCGCTGGTGCCGGCACCCAGGTAAAATATACGCCCGCCTTTCTTCATCCTTCCGACAATCCTGGATATCAGCTTCTCAATCTGGGGAATCACTTTCCTGACCGCAATATGCACTTTTGAATCTTCCTGGTTGATATTCTTCAGCAATTCATTTACGCTCATCTTCTCAAGATTATCGAAATTTGAAGATGATTCTGTAATGCTGACCTGTCGTTGATTTTTTTCGGGTTTAGCCATTATTTCGCAGGATCAAGATTATTGATGTGGTAACTTATCAGGTCAGCCATCGGAGATAACGTTACCTTGCCCAGCCTGAGGTTATGGTTTTTCAGTGATTCTTCAAGAAAAGATTTGAAATGGATGGATATGCTTCCTGTAAAATGAACTGGCAATGAAGCCGATTCAGGGTACTGGAGGATATTTCTAATTATGAATTCATCGAAACTTGTTCTGATGATATCCCGTAGTTCCGCTATATGTATATTAGCCGAGATGAATTTGGCAAACTGTCCGAGAAACCTGTTGGGAAAAGGTTTCATATAAACTTTCTCAAGAATCTCTGCAGGTGTTATGTGGTAAGTATTGAAGAACAATTCAATTATATCGTCAGGAACCTGTTTTTTCAGTACTGCCGAAACCAGTTTTCTCCCGATGACCGCCCCTCCGCCTTCATCTCCGAGTATGTACCCCAGTGGAGATACATTTGCTGCGATGGACTTCCCGTCATAATAACATGAATTGGAACCCGTCCCCATGATACAGGCAATGCCCCGGTCATTCTGACACAGTGAGCGGGCAGCACCCAAAAGATCCGAATCTATATGAATTTCTCCGGCAGCGCAAAAACGTTTTATCGCTTTCCTCACAATATCGTTTTTTGCTTCACTGTTACAGCCAGTACCATAAAAATAGATCTTATCAAATTGGTGTCCTGAGAATTCGGGAACCTCTTTTTCTAATAGAAGATAGATGTCATCAACAGCAAGAAAATATGGATTGATGCCTCCGGAAAAAAGGGACTCCTGAGGCTTGCCATCCGTTATTGTTTTCCATTCAGTTTTTGTTGAACCACTATCGGCTACGAGAATCATATATTATTATGCTTAACTATTTTGTTGTACTTAGGTGCGTTAATATCGCACAATTTTTTTTAACCGGATCTTTCAGTACAAAAATAGGTGAAAATTCGTAAGACGTATGCAAATTTATAAACTTGAGAAATTTGATAAATATTAGTTAAATTTCAACCCTTATATACCTCCGATGAGCAATACCTTTAAAAGCTGCCTCTCAGTCATTTTCTTTTTGTTGCTGATAAGTTTTAATACCGTTTATTCACAGTCTGGTGATAAGCTCAATCAGACAGTTACGGACAAACTCAGAAGCTGGAAGAATCCCCTGACACAGTGGCAGCACATCGCCAAACCTGAGATTGATTCAATTTTAGTCACAAGGGATCCGGAAAAAATTACACTCTTCTTTAAACCGGGATTATCTTATTACCCTTTCAGGGAAGATAGCTATAACCTTTTTTTGCAATCCTTCAGAAAACCTCTAGGGAAAAAATTCCGGGAATACAGTATTGAAGTCATTACAAATAATTATTCCCTCGACCAGCTTATCCCGAATTACTATCGCAGAGAGATACTGACTGATTCATCACGCTTCCCTGTCACCAGGGAAGAAAAACCTGTTCTCGTCAGAAAAAAAGAGGGAGAAGAATTTCAGAAAGGATTGACAGGCAATTCAATAGCTTTGTGGAACAGCCATGGCTATTATTTTGAAATGAGCCTTGACCGGTGGGAGTACCAGCGTGCAAAACTGTTCGGTACTGTCGAGGACATTTCTAATACAGGATTTGTTGTCCCTTACCTGACAAGGATGCTCGAGAATTCAGGCGCTGCTGTTTACCTGCCGCGGGAACGTGACACACAGTTAAATGAGGTTATTGTAGACAATGACAGGTCAACTGGTAATTCTGAAGTTGTAATACATCTTAATGATAGTGCGAAGGAAGTATTTAAGGGATTTCTGCTTACAGATACCCTGTTCCCTGGTTTCAATCCGTTTAAGCATGGTACTTCCCTCCGTATTTCCTGTGATTCTGCTGTCTTCATCCCTGAAATTCCCGAAAAGGGTGATTATGCTGTCTGTATATCATATCCATTGCTCCGGGATAATAATAAATCAGTGAGATATATTGTCAATCATACAGGAGGAAAAACAGAATATATTGTAAATCAGGCAATAGGTGGTGAAACATGGATCTATCTGGGGACTTTCAGATTTAATAAAGGTAAGAATGCGGGCACCGGATCAGTTACTGTGAAAGGATCTGAAACGGGTAATGGTCTTATTGCGCTGGATGCAGTAAGATTCGGAGGAGGAATGGGCAATGTAGCCCGACGGCCCTCACAGGAGCTATTGAAAAACCAGCAGTCTGTTAAGGAAAACAGCGCAGATACTGTAAAGCAGGAATTCCTGAAAAGTGATGATTTCAGCTGGAAGCTAAGCGGGAAACCAAGATTCCTTGAAGCGGCAAGATACTGGCTTCAGTATGCAGGCATGCCCGATACACTTGTTTACAGCCCGAATACCTATAAAAATGATTATAACGATGATTACCAGTCAAGGGGTTTCTGGGTGAATTACCTGATGGGGGATCCCTATAAGCCCGGAAATGAACAGCAGCCACGGGGACTTGGATTGCCGGTCGATCTGTCGCTTGCTTTCCATACTGATGCTGGTATCACACCAGGTGATTCAATAATCGGAACGCTCGCAATTTGCTATACCTCTGCCGATGATGGTAAATTCCCTGATAGTACCTCCAGAATGGCAAGCAGGGATCTGTCAGATATTGTCCAGACACAGATCATTGATGATATCAGGAGAGTATATAATCCGGACTGGACAGGAAGAGGAATATGGGACAGACCTTATTCAGAAGCAAGAAGACCAAATGTACCTGCCATGCTTCTTGAGCTTCTTTCGCACCAAAACCTGGCAGATATGCGATTCTGGATCGATCCCAGATTCAGATTTGAAGTCAGCCGTTCCGTTTATAAAGGCATCCTTAAATATCTCTCATATGTCGAAAAGAGAGATTATAAGGTTCAGCCTCTGCCTGTCACTCACATGGCAATTAATCCGCTGCAGGGAAAATCAGTCAGGCTCTCATGGGAACCAGTTATTGAAGGGAGTGAAACCACCTCAGTCCCCGACAGATATAAAATATATACGAGGCTCGGTGATAATGGCTTCGATAATGGACTTTTAGTGGAAGGCACATCAGCAGAAATAGAGCTTGTTTCTTATGATTCAATCTACAGTTTTAAAGTAACTGCAATCAATGAAGGTGGTGAAAGCTTTGATTCAGAGATACTCTCTACAGGCATCAGCTCAGGGGGGTCGGGCAATGTTCTCATTGTGAACGGATTTGACCGTATCTCAGGACCGGCCTGGTTTGATGAGGGAAAAATGGCAGGCATTGCCTGGTGGGATGATCTCGGTGTTGCAGATCATTTTGATATGATCACCCTTGGAGACCAGTATGATTTTGACAGGCAAAATCCATGGATTGACGATGACTCACCGGGCTGGGGAGCGTCCTATGCTGACATGGCTGGAAAGGTGATCCCGGGAAACAGTTTCGATTTTCCATATATTCATGGTAAAGCCATCATGGCGGCAGGATACTCATTTTATTCTGTTTCAGATGAATATTTCACATCACCAGGTTCAACAGCCTCATCTTTCAATATGGTCGACCTGATCTTTGGCGAGGAAAGGACCACACCTTTTTTCAACGACACCTCCCGTTACGATTTCAGGATATATACACCAGAATTCATTCAAAAGATTGTTGAATTGACTAATTCCGGTACAAATATCTTTATGTCAGGATCTTATATTGGATCCGACCTGTTCATACCCAATGACTCAACTGCTATAAAATTTGCAGGAAATACTCTTCATTTTCAGCACCGGACAGGCCACTCGGTCAAAGAGGGGGATGTGTATCCTACCGATTATGCAAAGAGTAATTTTTCAGGGAAAATCACAATTAATACAGGTTATTCTTCATCGCTTTATACTGCTGAAGCACCTGATGCAATTGAGCCTGCAGGAAAGGGAGCCGTGTGCTCTTTCCGTTATTCTGAAAATAATGCCTCTGCAGGCGTGGCGTATAAGGGAAGCTATAAGACAATAATATTGGGATTCCCGTTTGAAACTATCCTGTATGAAAAGCAGCGGGAGCAGCTGATGAAGCAGATATTGAACTATTTTGAAAAATAGACCATGACCATGGAAAAGAAAATCACTTGCTTATTGCCATTATCCGATAATGAAGCTGCACAATTTACAGTGCGATCATTAAAAGACTCGGGGGAGGTTGCAAAAATTGTTGTTGTTTCACGGAAAGGTTCCGGTACGGACTTTTCAGATACAGGTGTTTCAGTCCTTGAATCGGATGGATTTACTACCACTGCATCCCTGAAGAAGATAGCTGATCTGGTCCAGACTGAATTTGTCCTGATCTATACCAAATCATTTTCTCTCGACCTTGGCAAATTTGCCCTTAAGAGAATGGTACAGGTTTGTGAAAACACAAGTGCAGGAATGGTATATTCCGATTATTTCGAGAACAGGAACAACCAGCTTTCACCCTATCCTGTAATCGATTACCAGGAAGGAAGCCTGCGGGATGACTTCAATTTCGGATCACTCATGCTTTACAGGTCATCAGCATTTAAAGAAGCTTGTAAAAGTATGAACCAGGAGTATGTTTTTGCGGGATTATACGACCTCAGACTTAAAGTTTCACAGAAGCATTCCCTTGTTCATATTCCGGAGATGCTTTACACCGATATTGAACGTGATACACGTAAATCAGGCGAAAAGCAATTCGATTATGTTGATCCACGGAACAGGGCGGTTCAGATAGAAATGGAAGCAGCCTGCACTGATCACCTCAAAAAGATGAAAGGCTGGCTGAAACCGGAATTTAAATCGATAAGCTTCAATGCTGAAGGATTTGAATATGAAGCTTCAGTGATCATACCTGTAAAGAACAGGGTAAAGACAATACGCGATGCTATAAAGTCAGTTCTGAGCCAGGAGGCAAAATTCAAGTTTAATCTGATAGTGATCGATAATTATTCAAGTGACGGTACAACTGATCTGATCAAGGCCTTTACTAAAGTGGATGACAGGGTAGTTCACATCATTCCCGAACGGAAAGACCTGGGTATCGGGGGATGCTGGAATGAGGGAGTATTTCATCAGAAGTGCGGAAAATTCGCAATCCAGCTTGACAGCGACGACCTCTATATTGACAATACTGTAATAAGCAGGGTGGTAGATGCATTTTATAACCAGAAATGTGCCATGGTCGTAGGATCATATAAAATGGTCAATTTCAATCTTGATGATCTGCCTCCCGGACTTATCGATCATAAAGAATGGACCCCTGAAAATGGAAGAAATAATGCATTGAGGATTAACGGTTTAGGCGCTCCAAGGGCATTCTATACTCTTGTCCTGAGAGATATCAGGGTGCCTAATGTCAGCTATGGCGAAGATTATGCTGTGGGACTTGCAATCTGCCGTAACTACCAGATCGGACGGATCTATGAACCTCTGTACCTTTGCCGCAGGTGGGAGGGAAACACTGATGCGGCCCTCGATGTAAACAGAATGAATACCCATAACCTGTACAAGGACAGGTTGAGAACGATCGAGTTGCTGGCAAGGAAAAGGCTGAATATTGAATCAGAAAATAAATAATATGAATAGACTTATTAAAAATAGTAATAACCACCCCGTCATGGCCCTTCGGGCATGACACCCCTCCTTTTCAAAGGAGGGGAAAGTTTTGAATATAAATTTATTTAACTTTCTCCTCCTCTTGAGAGGAGGAGTACTCCCGACTTGTCGGGAGGGAGGTGGTATGATTCTTAACAATCCCTATCACTAATTTTAATTAAGAGTGTTTTCAAACAAAATAAATAGACTCTTCACCACTCAGCTCCGTGAATGGGAGCTGGCGAAAGTCAATTACGGTCAGCTTGAAAAGGTTAAGACCAAAAAGCTTGATTTCGGAAATTTTGAGGTTTTTGTTCAGTTCAATCCGGAAAGGATAAGATCCTCGGCTGCAAATGTTGACACAAAATCAATAGAAGCAAGACCATGTTTCCTTTGCGAAAAGAACAGGCCGCCGGAACAAAGGGGAGTCCTTTTCGGCAACAATCTTACGGTACTGGTTAATCCCTTCCCGATCTTCACAAGGCATATTACCATTCCTTCAGAACTTCATACAGATCAGCGGATAAGGAATAACTTTAATACAATGCTTTCTCTTGCAAAAGCGCTGCCTCAATTTACGATATTCTATAACGGCCCTCAATGCGGAGCTTCCGCTCCCGATCATTTTCATTTCCAGGCAGGCAACAGCGGATTCATGCCGATCGAAAAAGATTTCCGGAATGGTAGGCTTGCACAGCAATTATCAGAAAATCGCGGTATTGAAATCTGGAAATGGACTCGATATCTGCGTGGTATAATTACGCTTAAAGGCTATAACATGGAAAAGCTGGCTAAGGCTTTTGACAGTATTTATGACAGGTTCGCAGAGGTACAGTCAGACAGACCTGAACCGATGCTCAATATACTGGCCGGACATTCTTCCTCAGGCTGGATCATTCATATCATCCCCCGGAAACAGCACAGGCCAACTCAGTTTTTCGATGGAGGAAATGATCAGATTCTGCTAAGTCCGGCAGCCGTGGACCTGGGAGGTGTCATCATAACTCCCAGGGAGGAGGATTTTACAAAGATCACCAAAGAAGATGTTGAGGATATCTTCGGACAGGTTTGTTTTAAGGAAAATGAATTGTTATGAAAGAAAAAGGAAAGGCGCCGGAATTACAGGTTGGCATCTGTTCAGGCGAACAGATATCTTTCACTCTGAATTCCATATTCAGGGAAGGAAAGAAGTCTGGTTCATTAAAAGGGGGATGTATTGCCAGGTACTCTGGAGGAAAAATTCTTTTGATGAATGGTGCTAATGAAATAGAATCAGGACGCCCTCTTTTACTTACTCCTGAAGATATTAACGATTCTTCTTTCACCCTTCATGCTGTAACAATAGGAGTTGATTTTCACTGGCAGCGCAGGGAGGACCAGGTTTTCAGAGGAAGCCTGAAATTCATTACCGGGGATGATAAGATCACAGCAGTGAATGTCCTATCCATAGAGGATTACCTTACAAGTGTTATTTCATCGGAAATGCGTGCCACTTCTTCTGAGGAATTTCTTAAAGCCCATGCAGTAATATCACGAAGCTGGCTGCTGGCACAGATCGAAAAAAGCAGGGCAATAAGTAAGACAAGGAAAAAATACAATGCACATACCCGGACTGGGACCGAAGTTGTACGCTGGTACGACAGGGAGGATCACAGGAATTATGATGTATGTGCTGATGATCACTGCCAGAGATATCAGGGAATAACACGTGCTTCCACTCCTGCAGTAGTAAAGGTGATTGACAAAACATTCGGAGAAGTACTGACTTATGACGGTTCAATCTGCGATACCCGTTATTACAAATGCTGCGGAGGAATGACAGAACTGTTTGAAAATGTATGGGAGCCTGTGAATCATCCTTATCTTCAGAGAGTTATTGATAATCCATCTCCTCCTGAAGGTTTCAATCTTGAAATGAACAAAGAGGAGACTTCAGAGAAATGGATCATCGGAAATCCTGATGCTTTCTGTAATACGGCAGAAAAAAAAATACTGTCGCAGGTACTGAATGACTACGACCAGGAGACGAATGATTTCTTCAGGTGGAAGGTTACATATACTCAGAAAGAACTCAATGAACTTGTAAAGACACGAACCGGGATTGACTTCGGAACCATCACCGACCTTATTCCGCTTGAAAGGGGTGTCTCAGGCAGAATAAAGAGGTTAAGAATTGAGGGGACTCTGAAAACTATGATAATAGGCAAGGAGCTGGAGATTAGGAAATCACTCTCAAAATCGCATCTTTACAGCTCCTGCTTTATTGTTGAAAAAACCGGCAGCGACGGAGAAAAAGGTTTTATTCTTCACGGAGCAGGCTGGGGACATGGAGTGGGGCTATGCCAGATCGGTGCTGCAGTTATGGGTGCTAAAGGATATTCATACAGGGAAATTCTGGGGCATTACTTCCCGGGTGCTCTTCTTAATAAAATATATTAAACTGAAAAAATGCGGAAAATACCAGCAATACTAATTTCAATGATACTGTCCCTCTCTTCCGTCTCAGGACAGGGATGGATCAGAATCAATCAACTTGGGTATCTCCCTATTTCTGTCAAGGTTGCGGTTTTTATATCGAACGAACCTGTATATGTGAAAAGCTTCAGCGTCTGTGATGCAATAACAGATAAGATCATATTTAAAGGTCAGGCCGTTACTTACAGCGGATCAGAATGGGGAATGAAGTCAGCCGCGCGCCTCGATTTCTCAGGTATTGAATCGCCGGGAGGTTATTACATTCTCGTGAGCGGGATCAAATCCGAACCATTCAGGATAGCTCCTGATGTCTATGAGGGAACGTCAGATTTTATCCTTCGCTATATGCGCCAGCAGCGTTGCGGTTATAATCCCTATTATGCTGATTCATGCCATACTCATGATGGCTTTATCGTGGATCATCCCACACGGACCGGCGAGATAATTGACGCTGTCGGCGGGTGGCATGATGCCAGCGATTACCTCCAATATGTAACCACTTCAGCAAATGCAGTATACCAGATGCTGTTTGCCTGGTCAAAAAATCCGGGGATCTACAAAGACAACTTTAAAGCATCTGGTGATCCGGGAAGTAATGGGATCCCTGATATTCTTGATGAGGCAAGGTGGGGTATTGACTGGCTGGTCAAAATGAATCCCGACAGCGGTGTGATGTTCAACCAGCTGGCTGATGACCGCGATCACAGGGGATTCAGGATACCGACTACTGATAAGGTATCCTATGGGAAAGGACTTTACCGGCCGGTATATTATGTTACCGGCAAATCACAGGGTTTATCAAAATATAAAAACAGAACTACGGGTGTTTCATCTGTTGCAGGCAAGTATGCATCTTCTTTTGCCCTGGGTTCTGAGATATTCAGCAAGTTCGATCCGTCCTTCGCAGTAAAGCTTGCCTCAAAAGCAGAAGATGCATGGGAGTTCGCGCTTACGGACCTTGGCAACACACAAACTGCCTGCACAGTATCACCATATTTCTATGAGGAGGATAACTGGGTTGATGACCTGGAGCTCGGTGCATGGTCGCTGTTCAGCCTTACCGGGGATTCTGCCTGGCTTGTCCAGGCTGACTACTGGGGCACTCTCGAACCGGTTACGCCATGGATAGAAAAAGATACAGCCCGGCACTACCAGTACTATCCCTTCGTCAACCTTGGCCATGCATACATAGGACAATCAAATACAAAATTCTCAGATAAATATCTGGCTTTCATGAAGAAGGGACTAGCCCTGATGGAGGAAAGGAGAAAGAGCGATCCGTTCAGGGTTAAGGTGCCATTTATCTGGTGTTCAAATAATTATGTTGCCGCAGCTCTTACACAGCATATGCTGTACTCAGAAGCGACCGGTGACATGAGCTTCAGAGAAACAGAAGCAGCCTTGAGGGACTGGCTGTTCGGATGTAATCCGTGGGGAACATCAATGATCAGCGGCTTGCCTGCCGGAGGAGATTATCCATTGTATCCCCATGCTGCGCTCACCTCCATACTAAAAAAGATCCCTGAGGGAGGATTGATAGACGGCCCGGTATATTCACGAATTTACAACAACCTGTTGGGTGTCGAACTTTTACGACCAGATGATTACAAACCCTTTCAGAACGGAAAAGTGGTTTACCACGATGACATAGGCGATTACAGCACCAATGAGCCTACCATGGACGGGACAGCAAGCCTGAGCTTCTGCCTTTCATCACTTGAAAGCGAGGGCTTAAAGCAGGGAAACATTGTTAAGGGGACCATCACTGACCAGAACGGGGCGCTTATCAGAAATAACATAAATGAAAAAGTGATCTATCTCATTTTTTCTGCAGATGAATACGGAGAAGGGGCAGATCATATACTTAATACTCTGAAAGCAAACAATGCAGGGGGATCATTTTTCCTGACGGGCAATTTTTTCAGAAATCCCAAATATTCTGCAGTCGTAAAACGTATTATCTCTGAAGGCCATTTCCTTGCTCCTCATTCCGACAGACATCTCCTGTATGCATCCTGGGAGAAAAGAGATTCATTGCTGGTAACAAAAAATGATTTCATTTCCGACCTTAAGGCAAATTACAAAGAGCTTCAGAGGTTTAAAGGAAAAACAGAAGGCGCAAAATACTTTCTTGCACCGTACGAATGGTATAATTCCGCAATTGCTTCATGGACAGGGGACCTGGGTGCAAAACTGATAAATTTCACTCCCGGCACAGGGACCAATGCAGACTACACTACTCCTGATCTGCAGAATTACAGGTCATCAGATGAACTGCTCGGAAAGCTCAAGGATTTTGAAGCCTCAGTGCAGAACGGACTGAACGGAGCGTTTATTCTCATCCACCTCGGAACACATCCTGACCGGACCGATAAATTTTATTATAAGCTGGAGGAAGTGATCAGGTATTTTTCTTCAAAAGGATATACATTTAAAAAGTTATAGGAATCTCTTTATGAATCAACACAAAGACCGTTCACCCTGGGCATGGATACCTACCCTGTACTTTTTCCAGGGTATTCCCTACAGTATTGTAATGATAACATCCGGGCTCATTTACAAGACAATGGGCATATCCATAGCCTCATTCGCTTTCTGGACAAGCCTCCTCTACCTGCCATGGGCCATAAAACCTCTGTGGAGTCCTTACATTGATGTCGTTTCCACAAAACGAAACTGGGTAGTATGGACTCAGCTTTTGCTGGGGGTAGCTTTTATTGCCGTGGGGATCGTAATGCCGGTTTCATTCTTCTATCCGATAACCCTCGGCATTTTTGCCATTATTGCAATATCCTCTGCAAGCCATGATATAGCAGCAGATGGCTTCTACATGTACGCACTTGATCAGCATAAGCAAGCTTTTTTTGTCGGGATAAGATCTACGTTCTACAGGTTTGCCATGCTTACAGCCCTTGGACTGATGCCGATAGTTGCCGGTGTAATCCAGAAAAACACCGGGCTGGAACCCGTTGCATTCGAGACGAAATCCGTTCTTCCTGAAGAATACACTCCATTCAATCCTGATGACATACATATTGTAAAGGCTGAAGGAGAACCCTCTTTGCTGCTTTTCCCGCGTGATCTACAGGTTCCGGTATATCAGGAAGGAAAATCGGCACTTGATTCTGCAGTGATATATATAGCCTTGTCGGCACCACCCGAAGGAGGTGAAACTGTAGTTGTGAATGTTGCACGCAAATCAGGAAGCAAGGATATTGATCTTTCCAAAAAACAGACCGGCAGGTTCGAGTTCACCAGTGAGAACTGGGATAAACCTGTAGCCGCATCAGTGAAGGTAAATCATAACCTTACCGGCACAGCTTCTTCTGAATTTGTTGTTACTGCCGGCAATATCGCTTTCAGCTGGATGGTTTCGCTGATTGTTCTTGGAGTTGTACTTATAATGCTTGCAATATACAACAGGATATTTTTGCCGCATCCAGACGAAAAAAGCACTCAGGAAAAAATGGGATGGAGCGTATACAAGGAAGTTTTTGTTTCGTTTTTTACTAAACCCGGTATAATGCCCGCCCTTATATTCTTTCTCCTTTACAGGCTTGGCGAATCGCAGCTCGTAAAGGTGGCAACACCATTTCTTGTTGATTCAAGGAGCTCAGGAGGAATTGGTCTTACATCAGCCCAGTATGGAATTGCCTATGGCACCATAGGAATGTTATGTCTGACCCTTGGAGGTATACTCGGCGGAATAACAGCTGCAAAATACGGGTTGAAAAAGATGATCTGGTTAATGGCTCTGTGCATGAATATACCAATAAGCGTTTATATATATCTTTCTTTTGTTCAGCCAATGCCTGGTGATATCTCGATTTATCTCGCAATTGCGCTTGAACAGTTCGGCTATGGCTTCGGGTTTACTGCATACATGCTCTATATGCTTAATTTCGTAGGTGAAAGCAAGTACAAAACGGCTGAATATGCCATTGGAACCTCATTAATGGCTCTTGGGATGATGCTCCCGGGAATGATCTCCGGTAGCATGAAGGAGCTCTTTGGTTACCAGCATTTCTTTATCTATGTGATTCTTTGTTCAATACCAGGACTTATAGCAATTAAATTCCTGAGGATCGATCCTGCCTTCGGGATAAAAAAGAAAGAAAGCTAAAATGACTTTTTCCGATTTACAGAAGGAACTGAAAGGTGACCTGTTCACTGATGATCTTCAGAGGATCCTGTATGCCACTGACGGATCATCATACAGGGAGCTGCCCCTGGCTGTAACAAGACCAAAGGATAAAGAAGACATTAAGAAGATTATCAGCTTCGCAAGAACTACCGGAAGTTCTGTAATCCCTCGTGGAGGCGGCACCTCTCTTGCTGGCCAGGTTGTTGGATCAGGCATTGTGGTGGACATCTCGAAATATATGAACCACATCCTTGAATATAATCAGGATGAAAAATGGGTTGTTGTTGAGCCGGGAGTGATACTTGCCGAGCTGAATAAATTCCTTTCACCGCATGGACTGCAGTTTGGACCGGAAACATCAACTGCCGACCGGTGCTGCATGGCAGGCATGCTGGGCAACAATTCGTGCGGTGCACATTCGCTTATTTACGGCAGTGTCAGGGATCATATACTTGAAGCAGATGTCATTCTTTCCGATTGTTCGGAGGTCACTTTCAGGGAAATGACTTCAGAAGAATTTCAAAGTAAATGTAATGGAGATCCAGTTTCTCTTGAAACGTCAATTTACAGGAATATACGTGATACTTTATCTGACCCGGCTAACAGAAAAGGTATTATCGATCAGTTCCCTCATCCAGGTTTAAAACGCCGGAACAACGGATATGCCATTGATTCATTGCTGGATACAGATCCCTTCAGCGGAAACGGAAGGAAAATAAATATCTGCAAGCTTCTGGCCGGTTCGGAAGGTACCCTGGCTTTTACAACAAGGATGAAGCTGAACCTTGTTCCTTTGCCTTCAGGAAAGACAGGGCTCATCTGTGCCCACTTTGCTGGCCTGCAGGATGCATTGAAGGCTAACATACTTATACTTAAGCATAATCCGGCATCAATCGAACTTATCGATGATTTCATTCTGAACTGTACTAAAGATAATATTGAACAAAACAAAAACCGCTTTTTTATAAAGGGTGCACCCAAAATTATTCTACTGGTTGAGCTTTTAAGAAACACATTTGAGGAAATTGAAAAGACTGCAGGAAACATTGAACGGGAGCTGAAAGAAGCCGGGTATGGTTACTATTTTCCACTTTATACAGACAGTGTGGAAATGCAGAAAATATGGGCTCTGCGGAAAGCTGGACTTGGTGTCCTGCTTATTATTCCGGGAGAAAAAAGAAGCGTCCAGGTAATTGAGGATACCTCGGTTCTTCCCGAGTATCTGCCTGAGTATATTACTGAATTTGAACAGGTTCTGAAGAAACATAATCTCAGCTGTGCATATTATGCCCATGTGGCTACCGGTGAGCTTCATCTCAGTCCGCTGCTGAATCTTAAAGATCCTGCAGATATCGAAATATTCCGGGATCTTGCCATAGAAATTTCACGTCTTGTAAAGAAGTACAGGGGTTCGCTTAGCGGTGAACATGGTGATGGCCGCCTTCGCGGTGAATTTATTCCACTGATGCTCGGAGAACACAATTACAGCCTTCTGAAAAAGCTGAAAATGACCTGGGATCCGGCAAACATTTTTAACCCAGGCAAGATAATTGACACACCCCCGATGGATAGGAATCTGAGGTACAAAACCGGAGAACAACCTGAACCTCTTAAAACAACTTTCAGTTTTCCTGAGAAAGGCACTTTGCTTTTTGCAGTTGAAAAGTGCAGCGGTTCGGGGGATTGCAGGAAAAGCTCAGTCATCGGTGGAACAATGTGTCCCACTTTCATGGCCACCGGCGATGAGGATAAGTCGACACGGGGCAGGGCAAATATCCTACGGGAGTTTCTTACCCGTTCTGAACATAAACATCCCTGGGATCATGAGGAGATCTATCGTGTAATGGACCTCTGTCTCTCCTGCAAGGCATGCAAATCAGAATGTCCGTCCAATGTTGATATGACAAGGTTCAAGGCTGAATTCCTACAGCATTATTATGAGATCCACGGTATACCTTTCCGGACTTTGCTTATAGGATGGCTGCCACGGATTAACCGTCTTGGCATGGCTTTCAGACCTGTAACTAATTTTATAACAGGACTTAGGATCTTTAAAAAAATGATCGGCTTTGAGGAAGACCGTAGTATACCATCACTTTCAAAAACAACTCTGACAACATGGAACCGAAGACATAATTCCCCGGCGCATGAAACAAAAAGCAGAGTTTATCTTTTTGCTGATGAATTTACAAATTACAATGAAAGCGACATAGGTATAAAAGCAATTCTTCTTCTTGAGAAACTCGGTTATCAGGTTGTGATACCCGAACACAGGGAAAGCGGACGGACCTTCCTCTCAAAAGGAATGCTGAAAAGAGCAAAAAAAATCGCCGACATCAATGTACTGCTTCTGAAAGACCTGATTACTGAAGATTTACCGCTGATAGGACTGGAACCGTCAGCAATCCTTACATTCAGGGATGAATATCCTGAAATCACTGCCGGGCAATTACGTGATGATGCAGGAAAACTTGGCAAACGGGCATTGTTGCTTGAGGAGTTTATCTGCAGGGAATTCGATAACGGAAGGATCACCGCCGGACAGTTCACGTCAGAATATAAAAATATTAAACTTCATGGGCATTGTCAGCAGAAAGCAATATCTTCAACAGGATTTACAAAGAGAATGCTTTCAATACCGGTCAATTACAGTGTTGAGGAGATTCCAAGCGGCTGCTGCGGTATGGCAGGGGCATTCGGATATGAAAAAGAACATTATGAACTAAGCATGAAAATAGGAGAGATGGTACTTTTCCCGGCTGTAAGATCAGCATCAGATGATACTATAATTGCTGCCCCCGGAACATCATGCAGGCATCACATATCAGAAGGTACAGGTAGAACTGCCGTACATCCTGCCGAGATCATGTATGATGCCGTTCTGAAAGATTGAAGTATATGATAAGAAAAAAATAAAACCATGAAGATCAAAGGATTATCAAGTGTAGAGCAGGCCTTTTTTGACCGCTCAGGGAGAAAGGGATATTCCACGAAAATCCCCTATATCATCGTACATAATTTCCCCGATCTTGGATTGCTCACTTCACTTAGATTCCTCGAATGGCTGGATGAAAATCCTGAAGGAGTTATAAGTTTTCCCACGGGAAAAACCCCGGAGTACTTCATAAAATGGACGCGGAGACTTCTTGAAGGCTGGAACACCAGGGAGAACCGTCTGCTGATGGAGAAAAACGGACTCCAGCTAAACAAGAAGCCTTCTCTTAGAGGATTGCATTTTGTCCAGCTGGATGAATTCTATCCTATTGATCCGAAACAGCATAACAGCTTTTATGACTTTGTGATTAACTACTATATAAAAGGATTTGACCTGGATCCGGCACGGGCATTGCTGATAAATGCTGATGAAATAACTCTTCCACTGGGTAAACATTATTCAGAGGTATTTCCTGACAGCCGTATTGACCTGACACTAAGGAACAGGGAAGCATCATCGCATGTGGAGAGGCTGCAACAGGCTTCTCTCTTCAGCATTGACAACTGGTGCACAAACTATGAGAACAGGGTAAGAGAGCTGGGCGGGATCGGCTTTTTCCTTGGAGGAATGGGTCCTGACGGACATATAGCTTTCAACACCCGTGGCAGTGATCATAATTCATCTACCCGTCTTACTGCAACCAACTTCGAATCACAGGCTGCATCAGCAGGCGATCTGGGAGGAATTGAAGTATCAAGGACCAGGTTAGCGATTACCGTCGGACTGGGCACAATAACATACAATCCTGATGGCGTGACAATAGTCTTTGCTGCAGGTGAAGCCAAGGCACCCGTGGTGAGAAACGCCCTTGAAAATCCTCCGGACAACCTTTATCCTGCAACAGTCCTGCAGAGGCAGAAGAATGCACGTTTCTACCTCACTGAAGGAGCTGCAGTTCTGCTTCATGACAGCGTTGAAAAGTACTATAAGGAAGGAGAATGGACCTTTGAAAAGACTGAAAAAGCAATTTTTGATCTTTGCCAGAATATTGATAAGTACGCTCATAAGCTGGTACCGGATGACCTTAAAAATGACAGGTATGCCTGTTTGATACCAAACCTGAGCATGGACCGGGTGAAAGAGGTAATTGAATCGACAAAAAATAAAATAATTGCCGGTGAAAAGAAAGAACAAGATCAGACATTCCTTCATACCGGACCCCATCATGACGATATAATGCTGGGAATTTTCCCTTGCATAATTCCACAGTTGCGTGTGGCATCCAACAATTTTCATTTTGCAGTATTTACATCAGGATTCAACTCTGTTACCAATACTATGTTACAGACCCTGCTGCAGGAAACACTGAACCACATTGAACAAGGCAAGGTACGGATGATTGAATATCCTGATTTCTTCGAACAGGGATATAAATATAAATTTGACAAGGATGTAAGTCATTACCTGGATAAGATTGCTGCTAAAGACGAAGCAGGAAAACTCAGAGGCGTGTGCCACAGGATAATAAGAGTAATGGTTGACGTCTATAAGCTTAAATCCATTCAGGATCTGAAAGATCAGATTCAGAAAAATATTGAGTTGCTGAAATCCAGTTATAGCGGAGAGAAAAATCCTCCTGATATTCAGAAGCTTAAGGGTATGCTCAGGGAATTTGAAGAAGAGCTCGTGTGGGCCCATTATGGAGTTAAGGTCAAGGATATAGAACACCTTCGGCTGGGCTTTTATTCAGGAGATATTTTTTCTTCACAGCCTCAGGGTAAAAGAGATGTGGAACCCATCCTGGATATGCTGAGGCGTGTACAGCCGACAGTGGTAAGTCTTGCATTTGATCCTGAAGGCTCGGGACCTGATACCCATTATAAGGTGCTCCAGGCGCTGGCTCATGCTTTAGATCTGTGGAAACAGGAAAAAGACCTGTCCGCTGTCAGAGTCGTTGGTTACAGAAATGTCTGGTTCAGATTCCACCCATCGGAGGCTAATATATTCACTCCCGTATCGCTGAATTCAATGGCGGTACTGGACAAATCCTTCAAAAATTGCTACATCAGCCAGGTTGATGCCTCATTCCCGAGTTTTGAGCTTGACGGACCATTCAGCGACCTTTCGCAACATATATGGGTTGAACAGTTCAAACAGGTTCAGCTGGTCCTTGGCAAGGATTTCTTCTATGAGCATGAAAGCCCGAAGATCCGCGCAACACATGGAATGATATTTCATAAAGAAATGAAAGTTGATGAGTTCCTGACTCATGCAAGAGAGCTTGAAAAGAGCATGGAGGGAGAGACGAGATAACTCAGGTCAAATTTTAATACAAGAGATAAGGCTTTACTTTTTTCCTGAAACCGGGAATATCTCCAGTCCAAAGATCAGGAATAGAGTCTATCGTCCAATTCTTCGTGAATTCGGTTCTTACCTGGTCTGTACCGCAGACCTTGTCAAACATTTCGTGCCTTGATTCTTCACTCATGGCAAATATATCCTTCTCCGGCCATAACTTATGGGCTTCCTGTAGTATATAAAACTGGATCAGCGACAATGGAGCTTTCCTGACGTCGGTCAGGTGTATCTGTACCCCATGGACCATATTACCCTGTGAAACACTGTAATACGGCTGAAAACCGGAAGACCTGTTGCAGGGTCAGTTATAGAGCCAATGATCTCACCTGCTGTAAATTCTCCTCTCACACCGTGCGGCTGCAGGATACAGCCATGATATGTATTATAATAAGAGCAGTAATAAATTCAGGAATTCTGTTTTTCATTTGATTCACATTATAACCACTATAATATAGCAGCAATTTATAATTTTGTATGATGTTCCACAAATCCTGACAGAATTATGAGACTCCAGGTTATTTTTATTTCATTACTCTGCCTCGCTGGCTGCAATTCCCATGAGCTACCGCTTCAGGTACGAAAAGATGTTAATTCAATTGCGGTCAGATGGGTCCCGGATAAGCGCGAGGGAATATGCAGATTCACTGTGAAAATGCTGACAAAGGA
This sequence comes from Bacteroidia bacterium, assembly GCA_026391215.1. Lineage (GTDB taxonomy): Bacteria > Bacteroidota > Bacteroidia > Bacteroidales > VadinHA17 > LD21. The sequence goes on along the minus strand of JAPLDX010000065.1, from coordinate 18,689 downwards.
TGCCCTTGTAATAAAAGGCGAAACAAATCTGCCGGAAGCAAAAAATGAGATATTCAGCTATCTTGGAAATACGGGACTGGAAATAATTGACAGCCTGAAAATGCTTCCTGATACTTCTGAAATAGAAAAGACATGGGGGCTGGTCACGGTAAGTGTCTGTAATATCAAAAGCAAACCATCCTATTCAAGCGAACAGGTTTCACAGGCTATAATGGGAACACCCGTAAAGATCCTTAAAGAAGACGATGGCTGGTTTCTGATCCAGACACCTGATCATTACCTGGGTTGGACAAATGACAGCGGGATCAGTGAAATGAATGAAGCTGAAATGAGAGCATGGAAACAATCAGACAGATTAATATATACCTGTAAATCAGGCGATATCCTGTCTGAAACAGACTCAAAAAGCGTGGTTTCCGACATTACTGCAGGTGCAATTCTGGAAATTATTTCTGAAGGCAGGGACTTCTTTAGAGTAGAGATTCCTGACGGGAGATACGGTATTATAAATAAAAAAGATGCTATCGGATTTAATGAATGGTGTTCTTCCATAAAACCTGAAGCCGACAAATTCACAGCATTTGCGAAATCGCTTAACGGCTCGCCTTACATGTGGGGAGGAACATCTACTAAAGCAGCTGACTGCAGCGGATTTGTCAAGACAATATATTTCACAGGCGGCATTATTCTTGCCCGCGACGCTTCACAACAGTTTTTGTACGGGCAGCCTGTAGATATTTCGTCATCTATAGAACCGCTTGAACCGGGTGACCTTATCTTCTTCGGACATCTTAATGATGATGGGGAAAAAAGAATAACTCATGTCGGAATGTATATAGGAGATACCGAAGTAATTCATTCTTCCGGAATGGTCAGGATAAACAGCCTTGATTCTACCCGGACAAACTTCAACAGTTATCTCAAAAAAACCATAATGGGAGCAAGAAAGATCATAGGCGAGGAGTCTCATAAGGGAACAGAGTCTGTTGCTTTACACAGCTGGTATATAAATCTGTAAAATGAAGAAAAGGGAATTTCTTAAATACTGTTCGTTGCTTGCAGGGGCAATGATTTCAGGGAAGTCAATTGCTGCGATTGCTGAACCGGTAAAAACAATAACTCCGATGAAAAGAAAGAGTACAACTATGAAGCTCAGGTTTATACCGTATGAGCTTAAGCTTAAACATGTGTTTACGCTTGCAACCAGTTCAAGGACAACCACACCTGTCGTGCTGACGGAAATTGAGTACGACGGGAAAAAAGGCTTCGGTGAAGCCTCAATGCCTCCTTATCTTGGTGAAAGCTATGATACCGCAACAAAATTTCTTTCACAGGTTAATCTGGAGCAGTTTAAGGACCCTTTCCTCATTGAGGACATAGTTGCGTATCTTGACGGGATCCAACCCGGTAACTATGCTGCGAAAGCCTCAGTTGATATTGCACTGCACGACCTTGTCGGAAAGCTGATAGGAAAGCCCTGGTTCAGGCTCTGGGGCCTTGATCCCGGGAAAACTCCTTTTACAAGCTTTACGATCGGCATTGACACTCCGGAAGTAGTCCGGCAGAAAGTTGCTGAAGCAGAACCATATAAAATCCTTAAAGTAAAGCTTGGGCTTGGCAATGACAGGGAGATGATAGAAACTATCAGGAGCGTTTCCGATAAGCCTATATGCGTGGATGTAAACCAGGGATGGAAAGACAGGAATTATGCCCTGGAAATGGCAAACTGGCTAAAGGAAAACAATGTGGCTTTTCTTGAACAGCCGATGCCAAAAACAATGATCGATGACATTGCATGGCTTACAGAAAATTCGCCCATCCCGGTTGTTGCAGATGAGGCTTTACAGACAATAGATGATCTTCTCCCGATGAAAGGTGTCTATTCCGCCATAAACATCAAGCTTATGAAATGCGGAGGAATGAATGCTGCATACAAGATGGCGACTTTGGCAAGAGAGATGGGAATGAAGGTGATGATAGGGTGTATGACAGAGACTTCCTGTGCAATATCGGCTGCAGCGCAGCTCTCACCCCTGGCTCACTGGGCTGACCTGGACGGCAATCTCCTGATAAGCAATGATTGCTATGAAGGTGTTACCGTCATCGATGGCAGGATTACGCTTAATGAAAGACCGGGAATAGGTATAACCGAAAAAATAAAAATGTTCCGCGACTGATCTTAAGACCTATAATGTTATTTTTATACGTTTTAATAATAATGTGTCATGGCAAAAAGCAGTAACCGGCTTGTTTCACTCGATATTTTCAGGGGTATGACGATCGCCTTTATGATCATTGTGAACACTCCCGGAAGCTGGACTTATGTATATCCGCCATTACGTCATGCAGCGTGGAACGGATGCACACCAACCGACCTTGTATTCCCGTTCTTCCTTTTCATCGTGGGCGTCTCAATGTGGTACTCCTTTAAAAAATACGGACATGAAATAAATGCCGGATCCCTGTTCAGAATATTCAGACGCATGGTGACCATATTTGCCGTTGGCCTTTTCCTTGCAATATTTCCTTATTTCAACAGGGACTATTCAACACTCAGGATAATGGGCGTTCTGCAGCGAATCGCCATTGCTTATGGTCTGGGCGCTATAATATGTCTGACTGTCAGGCGTCAGTATCTTTGGATAGTTGCAGCAGCTCTCCTGTTGCTCTACTGGGCATTGCTGGCATTTCTCGGAGGATATGATCCCTTTAGTCTCGAAGGAAATTTTGTGCAGAAAATGGATGCTGCAATACTGGGAACAAACCACATGTACAAGGAATTCGGGAGACCTTTTGATCCCGAGGGTCTGCTTAGTACTCTGCCCGCAATATGCACTGTCATTATCGGTTATTTCATAGGAGAAATGCTGGGAAAAGAGACACCTTCAGGCAAAACAGTCCTGAAGCTCCTCCTGCTCGGGGCTTCTTCAATAGGACTTGGTCTTTTATGGAGTATGCTTTTCCCGATCAACAAGCCGATATGGACGAGTTCATATGTGCTCTATACAGCAGGATGGGCAATGGCAGTTCTTGCTGCAATATATTTTCTTGCAGATGTGCTCAGATTCCAGAAGTGGGGAACCTTCTTCACAGTATTTGGCATGAATGCCCTGTTTTCTTATTTCCTTGCAGGTATATGGACAAGACTGATGTTGTTCATTAAGATCCCGGTCGGAGATGAAAAGGTTACTCTTTATAACTGGTTTTATTCGCATGTTTGTGTCCCTGTTGCTGGAAATATGATAGGAAGCCTTATGTTTGCATTAATACAGGTACTTTTGATATGGTTAATTGCTTTAATTTTATATAAAAAGAAGATCCTGATAAAACTCTAATGGTACAAAGGTGCAATGGTTCAACGGTTCAAGGGTACAAAGGGAAGAAGGGGAGAAAAAACTGTGTAACTCCGTTTTAACTCTGTGAAACACCGTGGTTAAAAGAAAGAGACATGACTGAGATTGACATAATATCAGAAGGTTACAAAGAATTGTTTGGTGGTTCTGATCTGAAGATAACACCTCTTCCCAGGTCAGGTTCAGACAGGAGATATTTCAGGATAACTGAATCCGGTAAGAGCATTATCGGCGCCTATAACCCAAACCTTGAAGAAAATGAAGCTTTTGTGGGTTTCACCAACCATTTCATTGCGAAAGGTCTTCCTGTACCGGAGATTTACGGATATCTTCCTGATAAGTTCGTCTATTATCTGAAGGATCTTGGCGATATAAATCTTTATACCTGGCTCCATAGCAGATCCGATATTACAGATTTCAATCCGGAGACAAAGGATCTTTACCGGAAAATACTTGATAGGCTGATACTTTTTCAGATCGAAGGCATTAAAGGTCTTAACCTTGATCTTTGTTACCCGCACCGCAGCTTTGACCGCCAGTCAATGATGTGGGATCTTAACTATTTCAAATACATGCTTCTCAAGCTTCTGGCGGTTCCCTTTAATGAACGGAACCTGGAACACGATTTTGTCTCGCTGGCCGATTATTTGCTTGAAACTGGCCAGGACTATTTCCTTTACAGGGACTTTCAGACAGCAAATGTAATGGTAGTCGGGAACGAGCCATGGTTCATTGATTATCAGGGCGGCAGGAAGGGAGCGCCCCAGTATGATGTTGCATCTCTTTTATATGATGCCAAGATCCCAATGCTGCAGTCTGACAGGAATGAGCTTCTCGATTATTTTATTGATAAATTCTGTTCAGTTTCTAATGAGGATAAGAATAAATTCAAAGGTTACTATTCCGGCTTCAGCATGATACGGGTTATGCAGGCGCTCGGAGCTTTTGGATTCAGGGGACTGTATGAACAGAAGCCTACATTTACGGAAAGCATAGTGCCGGGTGTCCATCTGCTTACACAGATAATAAGCCAGGCTGAAAACCATGTTGCCCTGCCTGAGCTATATAGTACTGTAAGGGCAATCCCGGATTCCCAGCTGTTCAAAAAGCTCTCTTCACAGCCTCAATAATTTTCTGCCAATGAAAGCAATGATCCTTGCAGCCGGAAAAGGCACACGGCTCGGTAAAATCGCAGAAACAATTCCCAAAGCTCTCCTTGATATAAACGGAAAGAGCTTACTCCGTATGGCTGTAGAGAGTTGCACAGCATCAGGATTTGACGACATCATAATAAATGTCCACCATCTTGCAGATATGGTCGAGGAGGAGGCGGAAAGACTTAGAAAGGATGGATTTAAGATCACTGTTTCGGATGAACGGGATATGCTTCTCGAAACCGGAGGAGGATTATATAAAGCCAGGAGATTTTTTGACAGCGCCCCTTTTCTTTTATGTAATGCTGATACACTGACTAATCTGGATCTTACTGCATTGTACCGGTACCATCTTAAAATGAAGGGACTGGCAACCCTTGCTGTCAGGAACCGCGAGGGGACAAGGTATCTGCTTGTTGATAAGGAGGGTTTATTGAAAGGATGGTGCAATAAATCAACGGGGGAAAGGATCATTGCCTGTGAGGAAACAGAGAATCTGTCCGAGATAGCTTTTTCAGGAAGACATATCATAAATCCTGAAATATTCGACTATATGAGCAATGGTGTTTACACAATGACAGCTCTCTATCTTCAGCTTGCTTCAAGCCATGAAATATTCACTTTAAGAGACGACAGCGGTTACTGGGTAAATGTCGGAACCCCTGAGAATCTTGAAGAAGCAAGAAAATTATTTACCGTGTAGCTGAACTCTTAATACAGTGTGCCGTACGCCGTGCGCCGTGTACCGTGTACCGTTTTAAAGCCTCCAGAACGATTTTGAAAACAAAGCAAATGCCGTTATGATCTCAAGCCTTCCTATGATCATGAGAAGACTCAGCACAATCTTGCTTACATCAGGCATGTGAGCAAAATTATTCATGGGTCCGACAGTACCTAAGCCCGGGCCTATCCCTGCCATACATGTTGCCACTGAAGTCGCTGAGGTAATGGGATCCACACCTGTTATTACAACGATTATGGTACCAGTAATAAAAAGAAAAATATAAAGAAAAACGAATGAGATTATTGTAGTGTTTATGCTTTCGTTCACAACTTTGCCATTCAGTTTAATGGATGCGGTGGCCTGAGGATGATTCATCCTGACAAAAACATGCTTAATGTTCTTAAGGACAATCAGATGCCTTGCCATCTTGATTCCGCCGCTTGTTGATCCTGTCATGCCGCCTGCAAACATCAGGATAAAGATCAACAATAAGCCTGATACCGGCCAGAATAGAAAATCGGCGGAAGCAAATCCGGTACATGATATTATTGAAATAACCTGAAAATACCCCTCCCTGAATGCTTCTTCTAAAGAGCGATTTGAACTTGTAATGAGAATTATTGTCGCAAATACTCCCGCAACAAATACAACTAAAATATAAAACCACAATTCTTCATTCTGTCTTGCTTTCCTGAAATTTAATTTTAACAGGTAATAGTAGACAACCTGACTGGTCCCCGCCAGGAACATAAATATCATAACAACATACTGGCTGTAATCAGAATAGAATTGCAGACTATTGTTCTTTGTTGAGAAGCCTCCTGTAGCTATGGTTCCGAATGAATGGCATGCACTGTCGAATAGATTCATATCACCCATCCATAATAGAAGGATCTCGGCAAGCGTAAGCCCAATGTAAATGAACATTACCCTGAATCCGATAGCTTTTGTTTTTGGATGTATCTTTTCTTTAAGTGAAGATTCCAGACTGAATAGCTGATATCCCGCTATCTTGAGTGAGGGAAGGATGATAATTACCAGTACGATTATTCCAAGCCCGCCGATCCAGTGCGTAAAACTTCGCCAGAAAAGTATTGAATATGGAAGGGTCTCCACATCCGTCAATATGGATGCTCCTGTTGTACTGAATCCTGACGTTGATTCAAAAAATGCATTAATGAATGAAGGGATGGTCCCGCTTAGAAGATATGGTAAGGAGCCCATCAGGGTGAAAACCAGCCATGACAGGGTAACTGCCATGTATGAGTCCCTGTTCGTTATCTTTTCCATATCGGTTTTCATGCTGACGATCCGGAACAGAGCATAAATAAGTCCGGTAATAACTGATGACCAGATGAAAGGATTTGATTGTTCCCTGTATATCAGGGCAACAGGAACGCAAAATAAAAAGCAGATGCTTTCAATCAGAAGAATTGTACTCAGGATCCTGAGAATAATTAAAGGATTGATAAGCTTCATACCTGGCATTAAGAACTCGTAAAGATAATCAGAATTAATATTATAAAAATTAACCCTGGATGAATTGAAGAGTATTAAATTTTGAGTGATAAATAACCATTGATTGGTCATTTTTTAATCTTATATTTGATGCAAACCACAGTTATTGAACTATTAGTTTAAATCAGTGCATATGGGAAAAGTATTGGTCATAGGAGCAGGGGGAGTAAGTACGGTTGCTGTTCATAAAATGGCTTCCATACCGGAGGTATTCAGTGAAATAATGCTGGCCAGCCGGACAAAGTTAAAGTGCGACGCCATCGCTGCCAAGATCGGTAAAAACCGTGTACAGACAGCACAGATTGATGCTGATAAGGTGCCTGTGCTTGTAAAGCTGATCAGATCGTATAATCCTGACATTGTGGTAAATGTGGCGCTGCCGTACCAGGACCTTCATATCATGGATGCCTGCCTTGAGACCGGAGTCGCCTATCTTGATACGGCAAATTATGAACCTCTTGAAGAGGCCAAATATGAATACGGCTGGCAGTGGGCATACCAGGAGAGGTATAGAAAGGCAGGGATCACTGCAATCCTCGGCTGCGGTTTTGATCCGGGCGTTACATCGGTTTATACAGCATATGCCGCCAAACATCATTTTGATGAGATGCATTACCTCGATATCGTCGACTGTAATGCAGGAGACCACGGAAAGCCGTTTGCAACGAATTTCAATCCCGAAATTAATATCCGTGAAGTAACACAAAAGGGAAAATACTGGGATAACGGCAATTGGGTATGGACAAGACCTCACCAGATACATAAGCCTTTGAATTATCCCGAAATAGGTCCGAAGGAATCATATCTGATCTATCATGAAGAACTTGAATCTCTTGTTAAAAATTTCCCAACCCTTAAAAGAGCCAGGTTCTGGATGACATTCGGACAGGAGTATCTTACTCACCTGCGTGTCATTCAGAATATTGGCATGGCAGGAATAGAACCTGTCATGTTTGACGGAAGGGAAATCATACCCATACAGTTTCTGAAGGCAGTACTCCCGGATCCCGGGGAACTGGGAGAGAACTATAAGGGATGGACATCAATAGGCTGCCGCATAAGGGGGATTAAAGACGGAAAGGAACGGACATACTATATTTATAATAACTGCAGCCATGAAGCTGCCTATAAGGAAACGGGAACGCAGGCTGTAAGCTACACCACAGGCGTCCCGGCTGCTATAGGTACTATGATGTATCTTAAAGGAATTTGGAAGAAGCCGGGTGTGTACAATGTTGAGGAGTTTGACCCTGATCCTTTCATGGAACAACTGAATATTCTGGGTCTGCCCTGGAATGAACTACATAATGTTGATCTGGAAGTGTAAAATGATCGATTATAATAAAATACCCTCTCCATGCTATGTGATTGATGAGGAAAGATTTAGAAATAATCTTTCTTTAATTAAACGTGTCGCTGATGAATCAGGAGCTGAGATCATCCTTGCATTCAAGGGATTTGCCATGTGGGGCGTTTTTGATATCCTTAAGGAATATATCTCAGGTGCAGCTGCAAGTTCACTTCATGAAGCAAGGCTCTGCTTTGAAGAAATAGGATCTCCTGCCCATACCTATTCGCCGGTTTATAAAGAGGATGAATTTAGTTTCATTCTTAAATACAGCTCACACATCACTTTCAATTCACTTAAACAATTCAATAAATATTCGAATATTATCAAAATATATTCGAAAAAAATATCCCCTGGATTAAGGATCAATCCTGAGTTTTCAGAGATCAGTAACAGCTTATATAATCCTTGCTCTCCGGGTTCACGGCTTGGTATAACAGCAGGAGATCTTGCTGACGGATTGCCGGAAGGAATTGAAGGACTCCATTTTCATGTTCTTTTTGAAGCGGATTCCTATGCGCTTGAAAAGGTGCTTAAGGTTGTTGAAGCTAAATTCGGCAGGTTCTTTCCCGGACTGAAATGGATAAACATGGGCGGCGGACATCTGATAACAGGGAAGAATTATAACACTATACATCTTATTAAAATAATCAGGGATTTCAGGGAAAGGACAGGGCTGCATGTGATCCTGGAGCCGGGCAGCGCTTTTGCCTGGGAAACAGGAGAGCTGGTTGCAACGGTTGAAGATATTGTTGAAAATCAGGGTATTAAGACTGCCATTCTGGATGCATCCTTTACTGCCCACATGCCCGACTGCCTTGAAATGCCTTATAAACCAAAGATCATTGGTGCCACCGATCCCGTTGACGATAAACCAACATACAGGTTAGGAGGCAACTCCTGCCTGTCAGGTGATTTTGTGGGAGACTGGTCATTTGATAAAGAGCTAAAACCAGGCGATAGGATCATCTTCCTCGATATGATCCATTATACAATGGTGAAAACCACCACCTTCAACGGAGTACACCATCCTTCAATTGGAATATGGACCAGGGAAGGGAAGTTCAGACTTCTCCGGGAGTTCGGGTATGAGGATTATAAGGGGAGATTATCTTAATGTACTCACCCCCCCGCCCCCCTCTCTGCTAAAGCAAAGAGGGAGGTGATTAATTTGAATAAATAATTTATTATCTGGTAGTTAGGCTAAGGAAATGGGTATCAATCTAAGTGCTTTTTCTATATTTTAATTCTGCATTTTAGATTCTTAAAATTCTGATACCAAGTTCATTTATTTCTCAGTTTTTGTAAGGTAATCTTCACCCTCTTTGCTTTAGCAGAGAGGGGGAATGCCTGAGCGGAGCGAAGGAAGGGGGTGAGTACATGACATTCGGCAAAAAAAACTTGATTCTGTTGATTTTTAGCATAACTTACGGATTATTTTTCTGATAAAAAGGATTCTAAACTCATATAAATATGAAAACAAAACTCCTCCTTACACTTCTTTTGTCTTTTTCCTTTTATCTTTTATCTTCTCAGGTGCCGCAAGGCTTTAATTACCAGGCTGTAGCTCGTAATAGCTCAGGTCAGGCAATTGCATCGACCACCTTCCAGGTAAAAGCGAGTATTCTCTCCGATACGCTAACACCTGTTGTAGTATGGGAAGAGCTACATTCATCGGTCAAAACGAATGCATCCGGGGTATTCGGTATCGTCATCGGAACCGGAATAAAACAATCAGGATCAGCTGCGACATTCAGTGTAATTGACTGGTCTAAAACGCCTCTATATCTTAAAATCCAGATCTATTACCAGGGTGCATGGAAGTATATGGGTTCCTCAAAATTATGGTCCGTACCATATTCAATGATTTCAGGTAACGGGGGGAGCATAACAGGTTTGCAAACTGAAATTGATGCAATAAAAACCGGAGGAGGTTTAAATACAAATGGAAGCTATTCATCGAATACATCAGCGAATTATATTTCAGCAGCCACAAGTTTAAAGAATGCAGATGATTTGCTCGACTCAAAGGTAAAAACAGTTGAATCCAGCACCTCTGCATTAGAAACAGGTGCAGGATTGAATGATAATGGCAGTTACACTGCAAATACGTCAGCAGATTATATTTCATCAGCAACAAGTTTAAAAAACGCAGATGATTTGCTCGACTCGAAGATAAAAACAGTTGAAACCAGCACCTCTGGATTCAATACGGACATAACTAATCTGAAAACTGAAGCCAATGCGATAGAAACAGGTGCAGGATTGAATGATAATGGCAGTTACACTGCAAACTCATCATCGAATTATATCAAAATAGCTTCGAATCTGAAAGATGCAGATAATAAAATAGACGCACAGCTAAAGGTAAACTCTGACTATATTGCAGCTAATATAGTCGGATCGGAATCCAAGCTGGTGATAAAAGGTGTTGAGACTTCACCTGACTCTGCCTTATTCAGGGTAAAGAATAAAAACGGGCAGACAGTCTTTGCTGTATATAATGAGGGTGTAAGGGTATATGTTGATGACGGAGTCGCAAAAGGTCCTAAAGGCGGATTTGCCATCGGCGGTTTCGGAACTGATAAAGGTACTTCGCAGAATTTCCTGACAGTAACAAGCGACAGCGTAAGGGTTTATGTGGACCAGAATCCGGTTAAAGGTCCCAAGGGAGGCTTTGCAATCGGCGGATTCGGTACAGCCAAAGCCGGATCAGAAAGCTTTCTCCAGCTTACTCCCAAGAACTATTTCATCGGACATAACAGCGGTAAGTCAATTACAACTGGATTATACAACTTATTCCTAGGCTATATGTCAGGTTATAGTACAACTGAAGGATCTGCTAATACATTTTTGGGGGATTCGACAGGTTTTAATAATACTGAAGGAAGCTATAATGTCTTTCTCGGGAAGAATGCAGGATTATCAAATGAGACAAGCGTATCAAATGTTTTTATTGGAAATGGTGCAGGAGAACTTGCAAAGCATACAGCCACAAGTTCAGGATCATATAACGTGGCTATCGGTACCCTTGCAGGATATAATAATAACGGCAGGTTCAATGTCTTTCTCGGACAGGAGTCAGGTTACACCAATCTGAAAGGGAAACAAAATATTTTCATTGGTATGGGCGCCGGATACTATAATGACACTGCAAGCTACAACGTGGCTATCGGAACTGATGCCGGGTACAATAACATGGGAAAAGCCGGAGTCTTCATGGGAAACTTTGCCGGTTATGATAATCTTGGCAATTATAATGTTCTTATAGGAAATAATGCTGGTCAGGCCACAACAACAGGAGAAAAGAATGTGATACTCGGAAGCGATGCAGGGTATGATAATACAACGGGGACTTATAACACTTTTATCGGCAACCTGGCAGGAAGTTCAAATATTTCCGGAGGTTATAATCTTTATGCAGGCTCAGAAGCCGGGTATGCAAGTACGGCAGGCGAGCATAACGTTTACCTGGGAAATATTGCAGGTACAAGTGCAACAGGCTCATACAACACAATCGTGGGTAATGCTGCCGGGAAAGTAATTACTAATAACTACAATACGATAGTTGGACACATGGCTGGCTATGCCACAACAACCGGAAAAGGAAATGCATTCTTCGGACATGAGTCGGGTCATGATAATATTTCCGGGGAGTATAATACCATTATTGGTCCCGCGGCAGGTTATACAAACACCACCGGTTCAAATAATGTTTTCATTGGGCATTGGGCAGGATATTATGAAACTGGATCTGATAAATTATATATCGATAACTATGGTTATTCCTCAACCGGCGCTCTCATTTACGGTGACTTTTATAATGAATACCTCAGATTCAACGCATATGTAGGGATCAATTCGGCACCATCATCCATCTACAGATTATATATTTCAGGGTCAGCGTATGCCACTGGAGTTTGGACACCTTCTGATATTCGTTTGAAGCAGAATGTAAGGTCTATAGATGGTGATGGGGTCATTGACAAAGTAAGGGATCTTGCTGTCATAGAGTATAATTATAAGAAAGATGTCGTAAAAGGAGAAGAACCAGATGACACAAAGTATATTGGAGTAATAGCTCAGGATTTAGAAAAAGCGTTCCCTGACGCTGTCAGAACTGATGAAAAAGGATACAAAGCGGTTAATTATGGTGTTTTAACTGCCATCCTTGTTCAGGCTGTCAAGGATCAGCAGAAGCAGATAGATGAGCTTAAAAAAGAAGTGGAGGAGCTGAAGAATAAATAGGCGCAACGGCTCAAAGGACCCCCGGCCTCGCTGAAGCGAGGCCTGCCCCCTTGAGGGGGCTTAAAACCTGTTTTCTACAGGAGTTTGTTTGAGAACTGGATTTAGCTCCCCTTCAGGGGGGATCCGGCTTTAGCCGGAAGGGGGTACATCATTCATAAACATACTTTAATAGAATTTTCTCTTCCCCTCGTCAAAAATATTTGACTGCATCTCCTTTTTATACTAACTTTCTATTTTATTCTTGATTCCAACCTTATTATGACTCACCATCGTACCGTCAAACCGTAATACCCATATGATCATGAAACCAAAACTCTCCCCCTTGTGTCTTGTGTCTTGTGTCTTGTGTCTTCTTGCCCTGAGCCCTTCGCCCTCCGCCCTGAGCCAGGTCCCGCAGGGATTTAATTACCAGGCAGTAGCCCGGAACAGTAATGGAGTTCCTGTTGCAAATACTGAAATACAGGCGAAAATGGCTATCCTCTCCGATACCCTCACACCGGCTATTGTATGGGAGGAGCTTCATTCATCCGTCAGAACAAATGCATCCGGTGTTTTTGGACTTGTAGTAGGTACAGGATCAAGGCTATCGGGTGCAGCGGCAGAATTTTCGGATATAGACTGGACGGCAACTCCGTTATTTCTTAAAGTCCAGCTCTATTACCAGGGATCGTGGAAAAATATGGGTAATGCGAAATTATGGTCAGTACCCTATTCCATGGTAGCTGAAAATGCGATTGTTGCTGACCATGCAATAGTGGCTGATACTGCCAGGGTAGCTGAAAAACTTGAAGGTCCTTTCAGCAAGCTGGAAGTGGCAGGTTCAACAGAAGTAATGGATGAATCATTGTTTGAGGTTAAGAACAAGGACGGCCAGATTGTATTTGCAGTTTATAATGAGGGAGTAAGGATATATGTAGATGATGGGTCAAAGGGTCCAAAAGGAGGGTTTGCAGTAGGAGGTTTTGGTACGGTAAAGGGGCCATCGCAACCATATCTGATAGTAAAACCTGATACGGTAAGAATCTATATTGATCAATCAGGTAAAGGTGCAAAAGGGGGATTTGCCATAGGGGGATATGGTACAAACAAGTCAGATCCACAGGATCTCCTTTTCGTAAGTGACGACAGTGTAAGGGTATATATTGACAATGCAGATACTGATATTACAAAGGGAGTAAAAGGCGGCTTTGCTATCGGAGGTTATGGTACAGCAAAAGGCAAGCCGCAGGATCTGTTTATGGTGAGCAACGACAGTGTGAGGATCTATCTGGACAAGGAACCTTCTGATAAAGGAGTAAAGGGAGGATTTGCAATTGGCGGTTATGGGACGGCCAAAGGTATAGATGAAGAGTATCTGCGTGTAACACGCGACAGTACAAGGGTTTATGTTAATACTGAAGCTAAATCCCCCAAAGGAGGATTTGCAATAGGTGGTTTTACATCTGCAGGGAAAGGAGAAGCATCTTACTTCATGGATATGACTCCCGAAAACTATTTTATTGGAGAGAAAAGTGGTTCCAATATTAACGATGGGCTTTACAATTCATTTGTAGGATATGAAACCGGTCTTAATAACACTGACGGGAGCAACAATGTTTTTCTCGGATTCAAAGCAGGTTCGGGGAATCTGACCGGATCAAATAATGTTACGATTGGGAACTTATCGGGCTATCTGGGAACATCTGGTTCCAGTAATGTATTCCTGGGTGATTCGGCAGGATATGGCAACACAAACAGTTTTAATGTTTTTCTTGGCAAGGGAAGCGGTAAAATCAATACAGGACAATATAATTCATTCATGGGTTATCAGGCTGGATTAACAAATACCGGAAATGACAATACTTTTATAGGTTATTTAGCCGGCCGTTCAAACCAGTCACAAGGAGGGAATGTATATATAGGCAGCAGGGCAGGAGAGAAAGCCACTAATGGAGAACAGAATGTACTGATAGGCCAGTCAGTCGGAGCCAATATTTCGACAGGCAGCTACAATGTCATGCTGGGCTTTGAATCAGGGAAGGCAAATATGGATGGAATTAATAATGTTTTCATAGGCTTTAAGGCTGGAAATTCCAATCAGTCCGGATCAAATAATGTAGCTATCGGAAACGTATCAGGCTATTCGGGAGTAATAGGTTCCAGTAATGTGTTCCTGGGTGATTCGGCAGGATATGATAACACAGATAGTTATAATGTTTTCCTGGGAACAGGAAGCGGAAAAATTAATACAGGACAATATAATGCATTTCTGGGTTATCAGGCTGGTTGGAAAAACACCGGGAGCGACAATACTTTTATTGGTTATAAAGCCGGCCGGTCTCACCTGTCAGAAGGAGGTAATGTCTATATTGGCAGCATGGCAGGTGAATTGGCTACTCATGGGAAGCAAAATGTCCTGATAGGAGAATCAGTCGGGAAATACATTACAACCGGGAAATATAATATAATGATGGGTTATGAATCCGGTAAAAGCAATAAAAGCGGAACAAGGAATGTTTTTCTGGGTTATCTGGCCGGCTTCACAAATGATACTGCATCTTATAATGTATTCGTAGGAAGTCAGTCAGGATATTCCAATACTTATGGGCGTTTCAATAATTTTCTGGGTTTCCAGTCCGGTTTCAACAATTATAATGGAAATAAAAATGTCTTCCTTGGTTATAAAGCCGGATATAATAATGGCAACTCATGGAATAACGTATTTATCGGAGACTCTGCAGGTTATGCTAACTATGAAGGATATGATAATGTTTTCATGGGATCTCAATCTGGAACATCAAATACAACCGGTGACAACAATGTCTTTATAGGCGCTTATGCCGGTAAAAAGAATACCGTTGGAGGAGCAAATGTTTTCCTCGGCCAGAGTGCAGGGGTAAATAATGAAGGTGGACAATTCAATCTCATATTTGGTAACCTGGCAGGCTATTATAATTTTTCCGGGAATAATAATGTTTTCTTAGGCAATAAGGCGGGCTTTCAAAATTATAACGGGAGCAACAATATTTATCTTGGTTTTGAAGCATCCGGAGGTGGACTGGCAGGTAATTCATCTGCTTCAAACAATGTTATGATCGGCAATCAGGCTGGCTGGCATAACTATTCAAGTACCAATAATGTTTTTCTTGGTAATGGCGCCGGCCTTAACATTTACTCAGGTTCAGATAATGTGTTTCTTGGATATATGGCAGGCTATGGAAATTCTGACGGATCAAATAATGTTGCTGTAGGTCACTTTTCAGGATACTCAGGCACTTCCGGGAACAGTAACGTATTTCTTGGTGATTCAGCTGGTTATGACAACACTAACTCCTACAACGTGTTCCTGGGCAAAGGAAGTGGTAAAACCAATGCCGGTCAGTACAACTCTTTTATGGGTTACCAGGCAGGTATGAAAAATACCACCGGGAGCAGTAATGTTTTCCTGGGATACCGTACGGGCTTTAATAATATCGGAGGCGCTGACCCTGCAGGAAGTTACAATGTTTTTATAGGAAGGGAGAGCGGTTACAAAAATAGTACAGGTGCCTATAATACTTTCCTGGGCTTTGAGGCAGGGCGTGCAAGTAACTCGAGTTTCAACTCGTTTATAGGATATAAAGCAGGAAGAAATTATACCAGCGGATCTTACAATACTTACATTGGGTACCAGGCAGGTATGGCATCAGAGATATCCTTTGGGACTGGTGCAAATAACGTGGCTCTGGGTTATAATGCAGGTTGGAAAATAACTTCAGGTTATAACAATGTAATTATTGGTTCACAAACGGGAAATAAATTAACATCAGGTTTTGACAATATTCTGATAGGTAACCAGGCTGGAAATAATATTACAGAAGGGAATTCAAATGTTGCTATTGGCTTGCTTACTGGTGCCGGATTGACCACAAACAACCTGAACACTTTAGTAGGGGAAAAGGCAGGATTCTCGCTGGCAGCAGGTACGCATAACGTTTTTTACGGATCTTATGCCGGATTTCTTACAAATGGTCCAAATGAAAATACATTCCTCGGCTATGATGCAGGCTATTCGAATGTGGCGGGTTTTGGAAATACATATGTCGGTTGGCAGACTGGCCGTCAGTCGCATGGCAGTCGCAACGTTTTTATCGGAAGAGCTGCAGGAATGAATGAAGATGGCGATTACAAATTGTATATTGATCAGAACTCAACATCTAATCCTTTAATATGGGGTGATTTTACAGATGGATCTGAAAAACTTGCATTTAACGGGAAAGTGGGTATCTATACAAAAGACCCCCAATATTCTGTTGAGGCATGGGGCAATAATGCTGCGTTGATTGCACATTATTCTGGTCAGTCGAGAGGAGGTATGGTTGCACTTTCTGGTACCAGAGTTGCGTTTTTAACTACGGATCCCACTAATGATCTTGTGTTTGGTTATTCCACAAGTATAGCTCAGGCTGACTTCAGCACCAGTTTTGTTGAACGAATGAGGATTGACAATAACAATGGAAATGTCGGAATCGGTATCAACCCTGCTTCATATAAACTTGATGTTGCCGGTCTAGCAAACCTTAATAGTGGAATATCTTCGGGTATAGCGTTGAGAATAAATGGCTTAGAAGCCATCTGGTCAAATGGAACTTATTTTGCATATGGTTATGGCGCCACGTATAACCATTTCGGCAAACCGGTCACCATAGGTATGCTTCCTCCTGATGCAAATTATTATCTGCAGCTTCCAAACGACCCAGTTAAAAAGGCAAAAGGATATGCTTGGGATACCTATTCAGATACACGGGTAAAATCTGAACAGGAGGACCTGGCCTACGGGCTGAATGAAATAATGAAGATCATACCAAAACAGTACATTCAGCACACTTCTGAATTTAGCGGTGATGATCTTATTCTAGGTGATGGTGAAAAAAATATCGGATTGATAGCACAGGAGGTATATGATGTTATGCCTGAGGTTGTAAGCAGACCTGAAGACGAATCTCATGAACTCTGGGGTATAAATTATAATAAACTAGTTCCGGTACTTGTCAAGGCTATACAGGATCAGCAGCGACAAATTGAGAAACTCGAAGTACTTGTTCAGCAGCTGATAGAAGAAAAATAGTTCGCAACGGTCTAAGAACCCCCGGCCCACGCAAGTCGTGGGCCTGCCCCCTGAAGGGGGCCTAAAACCCGTATGTAATAAGTATATGCATGAGGGCTGGATTTAGCCCCCCTTCGGGGGGGATCCCGCGTTGCGGGAGGGGGGTATATTGTAAATCGTTTATAACATATTTTCCTCCGTTCGTCAAAATGTTGAATATTAAATTAAAATATTCGACAATTAATTAAGGAGTTTAGCTATATTCAAATCTTTATGATCCTGAGCTATGAAAACAAAACTCTCCCCCTTATGTCCCACCTTCGCCTGGCTTCGGTGGGCAAAGCTTGTGTCGTATGTCGTGTGTCTTTTTACTCTTTGCCCTGCGCCCTCCGCCCTGAGCCAGATCCCTCAGGGATTTAATTACCAGGCCATTGCCCGTGATGGAGACGGACCTCTTGAAGGCCCGATAGATATTTATATTGCTATAACAACTGATGACACGGAAATCCCGGTTGTGTTATGGGAAGAATTGCATGATGATATCTATCCCAATACCCAGGGATTGTTTAACATAGTTGTCGGAGGCGGACTTACCCAGACAGGTGATTTCAGTCTTATAGACTGGACAAAGACACCTTTATATATCAGGACTAAGATCAACAGTACAGTCATGGGTATAGAACCGCTGTGGTCAGTACCCTATGCCATGGTGGCAGACAGCCTTGGAGGTCCCCTGAAGAACTTAAAGGTCAAAGCCCCAGCCACAGCGTCAAACACCGAAGCTTTATTTGAGGTAAAGAATAAAACAGGGCAGACAGTATTTGCTGTGTATAATGAAGGAGTACGGATCTATGTATCTGATGGTGACAAGGGACCGAAAGGAGGCTTTGCCATCGGAGGTTTCAGCACAGGCAAGGCGCCGTCACAACCATATCTTATAGTTAATCCTGATACGGTAAGGATTTATGTAAATCAGTCAGGCAAAGGTGTAAAGGGAGGATTTGCCATCGGAGGATATGGTACAGATAAAGCAGATCCTCAGGATTTCCTTTTCATCAGTGATGACAGTGTGAGGATATATGTTGACAATGCTGATGCTGACACGACAAAAGGAGTCAAGGGAGGCTTTGCTATAGGGGGTTATGGCACGGCAAAAGGAAAGCCACAGGATCTGCTTGTTGTAAATAACGACAGCGTGAGGATATATGTTGATAACAACCCAACAGACAAAGGCCCGAAAGGGGGCTTTGCGATAGGTGGTTATGGCACTGACAAGGGC
>JAPLDX010000124.1 GCA_026391215.1 Bacteroidia bacterium | reverse complement strand
AGAGGTTGCCGTCAATTTCTATCTGAACGCTGGCAAAAGGCTTTAATCCATACGAGAGTGAAAGTGAATAGTTTTTAATAAAGATCTTATAATCAGATGTATCAGATCCAAGAACATCGGCGATGATATAAGGAAGATCAGCATTTGTAACACTCTCTTTCTTGTCGCCAAGTTCAATTACACGCCGGGTAATTTTTTCAACAGATTCAGGATTGAGGGAGAGTCCATATTCTTCGAGGTTCTTTCTTATCGTAGCTTTCCCCGACTGCTTTCCCAGGGCATATTTTCTCTTCCTTCCGAATCTTTCCGGGAGGAGGTTATTATAATACAGATTATCCTTGCTGTCGCCATCGGCATGCACACCGGATGTTTGTGTAAAGACATTCTCGCCTATAACAGGCTTGTTCACGGGAATCCTTATCCCGCTGAATGTTTCAACGATCCTGCTTACCTTGGTAATTTCAAATTCGTTAATACCAGTCTCAGCATTAAGCTGGTCGCGCAGCACTCCTATCACGCTTGAAAGAGGAGCGTTGCCTGCCCGTTCACCAAGCCCGTTTATCGTAGTGTGGACTCCTTTTATACCTGCTTTTACTGCAGAAAATACATTGGCTACAGCAAGATCATAATCATTATGAGCATGGAAATCAAAATGAAGCAAAGGGTATCTGTCAACGATCTTTTTACAGAAAGCAAAAGTCTGTTCAGGATTCAGAATACCGAGGGTATCCGGCAGCATGAATCTTTTCACATTTTCATCCTTAAGGGAATCGAGCATGAAAAGGACATAATTTTCAGAGCTGATCATACCATTGGACCAGTCCTCAAGATAAATATTTACCTGCATGTCATTTAATTCAGCTTTTCTTATGATCTCCTTAATATCGCTGACATGTCTTTCAGGTGTTTTCCTCAGCTGTTTTTCGAGATGTCTGAGCGATCCTTTGCATAAAAGGTTTATCACTTTTCCTCCGGCATCTTTTATCCAGTTCAGGGAAACATCTCCGTCGACAAAGCCGAGCACTTCAACTTTCGTATGAAAATTGTTTTCGCGGGCCCAGCCGGTAATTTGTCTTATAGCTTCAAATTCGCCTGATGAAACCCGGGCAGAAGCCACCTCAATACGATCTACCCCGAGATCTTTCAGAAGCAGCCTGGCAATTTGAAGCTTTTCAAGAGGAGAATAGGAGACACCCTGTGTCTGCTCACCGTCCCTCAGGGTTGTATCCATTATTTCTACTGTCATATTTTAGAGCATTTCTTAGTTCATAAGCTTTAATTACATCTCTGATAATCAGAAGGTAATCAATGTCATCAAGTCCTCTCAAGAGGCATTTTTTCTTATAAGGATTTATTTCAAATGTCACCGGTTCACCTCCGGGAAGAATTGAAAATTGTTGTCTGGCAAGATCAATTCTGATTCTCGTTCCCGGATTCTCTGCAACAGTTTTCAGCAGATCATCAAGGTATTTTTCCGGTACTACAACAGGAAGCAAGCCATTATTGAGCGAGTTATTCCGGAAGATATCAGCAAAGAAGCTTGAAACAACTGCCTTGAATCCATGACCGGTGATTGCCCAGACAGCATGTTCACGGCTTGATCCGCATCCGAAATTTTTGCCTGCAACAAGCACTTCACCCTGATACTTTAAATTATTCAGGACGAATTCCTTATTTATGTTACCTGACTTGTCATATCGCCAGTCACGGAACAGGTTCTCACCAAAACCTTCACGTGATGTTGCGCTCAGGAACCTGGCAGGTATAATCTGGTCAGTATCCACATTTTCAAAAGGAAGCGGAACACAAGTCGACTCAAGTATATCAAATTTGGTTTTTTGCATATTGTATTGATTTGCAGTGTTAATTATTTAACAGTTCCCTTGGATCGGTTATTTTTCCCGTTACAGCAGCTGCTGCTGCCGTGAGGGGACTTGCCAGAAGCGTTCTTGCACCGGGTCCCTGCCGTCCTTCAAAGTTTCTGTTGGATGTTGATACAGCATATTTTCCTGCCGGTATCTTGTCTTCATTCATAGCGAGGCACGATGAGCATCCCGGCTGACGCAGCTCAAAACCCGCAGCTTCAAGTATCTTATCGAGCCCCTCTTCACGAGCCTGAAATTCAACACTCTTTGATCCAGGTACGATCAATGCTGTTATGCCCGGTGCTTTTTTTCTTCCCTCAACCAGGCTGGCAAATGCCCTGAGATCCTCAATCCTGCCATTGGTGCAGCTTCCCAGGAAAACATAGTCAACAGGATG
>JAPLDX010000032.1 GCA_026391215.1 Bacteroidia bacterium | reverse complement strand
ATAAAAAATGTCACCCTGATGCCCGGGCCGTCATGGATTGAATAGCGCTTAACGTTGAAAATCAAACCCTTCATAATAGAAGATAAAAGATAAAAGGAAAAGAAAAAAGTGAAAAAAAGGAATTGGTGATGCAGATCCCTGGTTGAGGATCTGGTGCAGTTTACCTGGAATAAAACATTAAACAACTATATAGTCGTCTTCCGAGGCGCTGCCAGTTGAAACTGTATTTAAGCTTTGCTATCATAAAAATATGAGTGCAAGTTATATAATTTTCAGATTTCCGACGTTATATTTATAAGTTTTTCCGGGGAGAAATCATGAAATTGTCTTTACTGTCTGCGGTTTTTTTAACAATCAGTATTCAGGTATTAAGTCTAACTCCTGAACATTTTACTATAAGCGGATATGTTAAGGAGGCTGTCAGCGGGGAAACACTTATCGGTGTTAATATATATCTGCCAGATCTTCAGACTGGTACTGTTACGAATAATTATGGATTCTTTTCAATTACCTTATCCCCGACAGATTCGGTCAGGTTAGTATTCTCATATGTGGGTTTTACTCCTGAAACCGTAATTCTTGATCTCAGGAAAAACATTGAATTGAATATAGATCTCCGATCCGGGGTTTCACTTAATGAAGTCACTGTTACTGCTGATCAAACTGAAAAGTTAAGCGAATCGGCGAGGATGAGCAGCATTAAGGTCCCTGTGAGCCAGATAAAAAACGTTGCGACTCTTCTTGGCGAAAAGGATGTCATGAAGGTATTGCAGCTCATGCCCGGTATCCAGAAGGGATCTGAAGGAAGCAGCGGATTGTATGTAAGAGGTGGAGGTCCGGATCAGAATCTTATTATCCTTGATGACGCAATAGTTTATAATGTATCTCATCTTTTCGGATTCTTTTCCCTGTTCAATGGTGATGCACTGAAGAGCATTGAACTTACGAAAGGAGGATTTCCGGCACGATATGGAGGACGCCTCTCCTCAGTACTTGAGATGAACATGAAGGAAGGTAACAAGGAAGAGTGGCATGGCGAAGGAGGGATCGGACTTATTTCATCAAGAATGACTCTTGAGGGTCCCATTGTTAAAGACAAGTCATCAATACTTATTTCTGGACGAAGGACCTATGCAGACTTTATTTTGAGGCCGATTATGAAGGTAATGGAAGATGCAGAAGGTACAGATGCCGGTTATTATTTCTACGACCTTAATGCAAAAATCAATTACGACTTCGGCAGAAAAAACAAGCTCTACTTAAGCGGATATTTTGGAAAGGATAAATTCTTTATTAAGTATAAAGATCCTGAGCAGGAATATAATGAGAAAGCCGGCCTGCAGTGGGGCAATGCGACAGGCACTCTTCGCTGGAACCATCTCTTCAGCAGCAAGCTCTTTTCAAATACTTCACTGGTATTCAGCGATTACAAATTCGGTGTTACTTACAAGTATATTGACAAAGATGCAGGAGAAAACTATTTCGTTGAATATTACTCCGGGATCAGGGACCTCTCACTGAAATACGATATCGATTATATCCCTGCTCCTTCTCACTGGATCAAGGCAGGAGGAATAGTAATATCTCACAGATTCACACCTCATGTATTCATAGAAGTAGATGAATCAATCGATATTAACAGGAGACAGGAAATCCAGGTAAACGGACTTGAGTCAGGATTATATATTGAAGATACCTGGCAGCCAATACAAAATATTAAAATTAACGGAGGACTCCGCTTCAGCCATTTCCTCGCTCAAAAAGAACAATACCATTATTTTGAGCCCAGGCTTTCAGCAGCATGGAGGTTCAGAAACGATTTTGCCCTGAAAGCTTCGTATGCCTCAATGAATCAGTACATACACATGATATCGATGACAGGAATAAGTCTTCCTACTGACCTGTGGGTACCAACCACCGACAGGGTCAAGCCACAGCAATCCAGACAGGTTGCTCTGGGAGCGGTAAAGGATATATCTGTTCCTGAGATGTCATTCTCCATTGAAGGGTATTATAAAACGATGAATAATGTACTTGGGTATAAGGAAGGTGCGACTTTTCTGGATTTTGACGAAGAAAATCCTCTGGAGGAGGATATCAGCTGGGAAGATAATATCACTTCCGGGAAAGCATGGTCGTACGGATTGGAATTTCTTGTCCACAAAAAAACGGGACGTTTTTCGGGATGGATTGGTTATACACTTTCATGGACACAGATGCAGTTTGACTCGCTGAATTTTGGAAGAAAATTCTATGCAAAATATGACAGGAGGCACGACATATCGCTTGTCGGAACCTTCAGGATGAATGATCATATAACTCTTTCGAGTACCTGGGTATATGGAACAGGAAACGCAGTAACCATGCCAATGTCGATATAT
>JAPLDX010000091.1 GCA_026391215.1 Bacteroidia bacterium | reverse complement strand
CAGGCAGTGAACCCACCTGCCAGCTGACCGACGGAACAACCGCAACCACCTATGCAACAACAGCTGCCAACAGCACAGGTTTTAACTGGTCATTAAGCAATGGTTTAGCTGGTTCAATTGGACTTACAACGGGGGTAATGATATGGACTGAAGGATTTTCAGGAAGTGTCGATATACAGGTAACTGCGTCCGGTTGTAACAGTACTTCCTCACAGGTGATCAGAACAGTAAATATAACACCTGCTGTAGGAACTCCAACGGCTATTACCGTATCAGGAGGCAATGAACCAACTTGCGAGCTTACAGCGGGAACCACAATGACCTTTTATTCCACAACAGCCACCAACAGCACAGGTTTTAGCTGGTCATTAAGCGACGCTGCAGCAGGATCGATAAATGCTACTACAGGTCTGATGACATGGATAAACGGCTATTCGGGAACTGTTAATATTCAGGTAGTTGCAATTGGTTGTGGTACTTCATCACAGGTAATAAGACCAGTAACCGTCAACCCTCTTCCACTTGTGACAATAACTGGTCCTTCTGCACCACGCATTACTTCTGCTGGAAACATATATGAAACAGAGGCATGGATGTCTGGATATTCCTGGTCTATGTCAGCAGGCGGTATAGGAATAGTCACAGACAATACTTATTCTGTTAATTGGAATACAACAGGGAACCAGACAGTCAGCGTAAATTATATTGACCTAAATGGTTGTACAGCAGTTAGTCCGACCACTTATAATGTAGTCGTAAAACCAATACCGGCAGTCTCCGGAGCTTCAATTTCTGGATATCCTTCAGTTGGTAATAATCTGACAACCACGTACACTTATACTGATGGCAGCAGCGGAACAAATGCAAGCACTTACAGATGGCTGAGAAATGGTACGGATCCAATAATCGGGGCAACGGGTACAACCTATGTCCCTGTAACGGCTGATATAAACAAAACTCTTACTTTCGAGATAACTCCTGTATCAACAGTTGGTCCTCCATATGCCGGATCAGTAATAACAAGTCCGGCTACTGAACTTGTTGAGGACCTGACCGGAGTCCCGGTAGCTGATGAGGTTTGTATAGAAGGTATCAGAGCTGAAGGAAATATTATACGGGGAGAATATCGCTACACTTTCTCCAAAGCCGAAGGCATCTCCACTTATAAATGGTACAGAAAAGATATTGACACCAGCACAAGTGTCGTTATAGGAACAAATATTCAATACACTCTTGTAGCAGCAGATATTGACGACACCCAGGAGATTATTTTTGAGGTGACACCTGTATCTTCTAACCTTACTCCAATAGTTGGAGCTGCCGTGCAAAGCAATCCTCTTGCAAGAATTCTTATACCCAAAACAGACTATAGTGTATCAGAAGCAGATGTTAGATTATCTGCAAATGTACTTGGTGGTGTTTTTTCAGGATCAGGTGTAACCGGAAGTATCTTTTCACCCTCGTCTGCCGGATCTTCAGGAAGTCCGTATACTATTACATATCTGCTTAATATTGTGAATACATCTTCTTCCTGTTCACAACAAGCATCAAAAATTATTACTGTTTATCCAAACGTATCCTCCTTTGACGGCTTTGATCCGCTTTATTGCCATGACAGCGGGCAGGATACCATTACGGTTACTGGAGTACCAACCGGAGCGACAGATCGTATTTTCACACTTACCAACAGCAATGGCATTATTTATACATCCGGCGACACAATTGCTATTGATCCGGGCAGAATGCATCCAGGAATTGATAAGGACAGTATCTATTTTTCATATAAGTACCTGGGTATCTTCTACCAGATCAGCCAGCCATTCAAGATTGACTCGGTGGGAACAGAGATCAATATACTTAATCTTAATCTTGCCTATTGCCAGAAGGATCCTAAGGAATATATATCAGTTGAAGGAGTATATCCGATAGGAGGAACAGCAACATGGACAGGGGATATTCTGTCAGATACCAAACCTGCATCAGCTTATGCTGATCCTTCACTGGGAACTGCAGGAGTATCCTACCCTGTATTTTATCAATACAAGTCTCCTAATGGCTGTTACAGCGCAGTTCTGAGAGACACTGTAATTATAAATCCGTTACCAGATCCCTTATTCCCTCTGAATTCTACATACAACATTGATGGCGGACCGGTTGCGCTGATCCCTGTACAGACGGGAGGAACATTCAGCGGAAATGGTATTTCAGGTGATAAGATGTTCCCTGATATCGCCGGGCTGGGTGAGCATGAGATCAAATACAGTATTACCGATGATAACGGTTGTTCTGCCAGCCTTGGATTGAAAACAAGAATCCGGATAGCCCAGGGTAATTTTATTGATATACCCTCTGTGATCTGTTATAAAGACACCACCTATAACGTAAAAGTAATTAATCTGCCCGTTCCTATGTCCGGTGTTCAGATAACAGGTTTTACCAATACTAAAAATACTCTTGTTTATACATTTGGTGCCACAAATGCGGATTATAATGTACCTGTAGCTGGTGAAGGACTTGATACTCTGATCTTTTCATATAAATGGGATGGTGTTGATTACAGCATTTCAAAAGCAATCATTGTGGACAGTCTGGGACAGGTTGTTATCAAGAACCTCGCTTTCGGGGAACAGATCTGTGATAATGTGACGCCATATGATCTGATCCCCTCTATATATGGTGGTTCTTTCACGGGTCCTATGTCCGGAAGTTATCTCGATCCCACAAAGGCGTCAGGGGCCACTTCAGTATCTTACACCTATACCAATATTAATACAGGTTGCAGCACCAGCACAACAGTTCCCATTACGATCTATCCGGCTCCTGAGGTGGCTTTCCTGCCTGTTGATGTATGCATTGAAAGTGATTTGGATACAACGCATTTTATTAACAACACCAAATCAGCTGAAACCGTGGATTCGTGGTTTTGGCAGTTCACTGATGCCGGTGTACCATATCCGGATTCAACAAAAAATCCCGGATATCTCTATAAAACAAGCGGTTTGCAAAAAATTTCACTTAAAGCGACTACTGTCAACGGTTGTTCTGCAACATTAGACACAACAATTAATCTTGGAAGGAGACCTGGTGCTGACTTTTATTGGAGGAGTGACTGTCTGCATCCGAATGATTCAATTATTCTGCAGGACGCAACAATATCCACTTCCCCGATTGATTCACTGATCTGGAAGATCTATAAAGGCAATAAGTTCTCTGCATTTAGTACTCAGGTGAAGGAAGCAAAATATCTTAAATCCGATACAGGATATCTGAAGTTTCAATATATAGTAAAGACCACCTATAAAAACTGTATTGATACAGTAACAAAAGATATATTTATAAAACCTGCAATTACTATTCGTTCAGACGGTTATTTTGAGAACTTCGAAGCAGGTAACGGAGGCTGGGTTAAAGGAGAAGTGAGCGGCAATAACTGGTCGTTCGGACTACCTGACAGGAACACCATAAACACAGCATATTCCGGTGTAAATGCCTGGTTTACAGGTTTCGATATTGATAGTTCAAAGATGGAATCATCTTCAATTGTATCGCCATGCTATGACTTCAGCGCTACCGAGAGACCGCTTATTAAGCTCAGGCTATGGAGGATGTTTACCAGGGATATAGACGGAGCTGTTCTTCAGTACAGAATCGGCGACAGTGGTGAATGGAAAAGTGTGGGCGCTATTGATGACGGTATTCAGTGGTATAATTCGGCAGTAATAAGAGGAGAACCGGGAGGAAGCCAGATGGGCTGGACATTAAGAGGAAATCCTGATGATGAATGGGTAGAGGCAATTCATACACTTGACGGACTCAAAGGCAAATCGGATGTTATTTTCAGAATCGCTTATGGATCAGATGGTTCAAAACTGGACAAAGAGGGTGAAGGAATTGCTTTTGATGATATCTGGATAGGCGAACGAAGCAGAAATATTCTACTTGAACATTTTACCAATACCAACAATGATGTGACAACCAACGATGCTAATGATCTTGTCAACATAATTGCAAGGAACAGAAGCGAAGATGTAATTAATATACAGTATCATACCAACTTCCCAGGAACCGATCCATATTATGATGCAAATCAGGGAGATGCAAGCGCAAGGATCCTGTTCTACGGATTGACCAGGACTCCGTACACCTTTATTGACGGCGGCACAAAGAAAGATTTTGCGTATATGTACGCATATGACAGCGATATAACACAAATTGATAGCAACAATGTCACAAAGCGAAGCCTTATTCGTTCACTTTTCAACATCTCGCTCACTACCAGCGTATTTGATGGAGTACTGACAGTTAATGGGAAGTTAAAGGCACTTGAGGATATCGATTCAGAGAACCTGACTCTTTTCATTGCAGTTACAGAAAAGAGAGATTCACTGGACAATAAGGAATTCAGGAATATTTTCCGGAAGTTCATCCCTGATGCAGGTGGTATATTATTGCGAAGCAACTGGACAAGAAAAGATAGCTTAACAATTGAAGAGCAGACATGGACGCTTGATAAGATATTGAATAGGTCAGACTTTGAGGTTATTGCGTTCATTCAGAATACAATAACCAAAGAGATTTTCCAGGCATCCTCAGTTATTCAACCAGCTATAGTTGTCGGTATTGAAGATCCGCCAGGCGCATCAGGCAATGGCTTTATCTTATACCCCAATCCTGCTGTTAAACAATTAACAATAAGCTTTGAAGTGCCGCTCACACAGGAAACTGATATCCGGATTTATGATATGCGCGGTGTAGTGATATCTTCATACAAAGCCGGATCAGGGGTATCTGAATTCACTATTGATGACCTTAACCTGAAAGGAGGATTATATCTTGTAAGGATAACTTCAGGCGGCATTGACCTTGGCTTCAGGAAGCTGGTAGTTTCAGGAGACTGAGTATAAGGGTGTGAAACGAAATAAATATTGGGAGCGGCAATTTGCTGAGGCAAATTGCCGCTCCTCCCCTCCCTTTTAAAGTGATGCTGTCATTCCGAATGAAGCCGACAAAGAAGGCGGAATGAGGAATCTCACCGATGTAATCAGATCATTTATTTTTTATCTAAATTTGCCCCCTGTTCAGGAATCCTGAATTACAATATTTGATTTTTGTTTAAGTAAATATATAGCACAATTAAAATGAAGAACAAGAAAACTCTCCTTATGATACTTGACGGGTGGGGTATTGGTGATGGAACTAAATCAGATGTGATCAGCTCTGCTCCGACGCCTAATATGGATTTAATAAACAAAAAATTTCCACATTCAAGACTTCTGGCATGCGGAGAAGATGTCGGTCTTCCTGATGGACAAATGGGTAATTCGGAAGTCGGGCACCTGAATATAGGTGCAGGGAGAATCATATACCAGGATCTGGTAAAAATAAATTTGGAATGTAAAACCGGGGCGATAAGAAAAAATAAAGTTCTTACTGATGCATTTTCATATGCACACGACAATAAAAAACAGGTCCATTTTCTTGGACTTCTTTCCGATGGCGGCGTTCACTCCCTTGACAAGCACCTTTATTATTTGTGCGATATGACAGGGGATTACGGAATAAAAGATGTCTTCATCCATGGTTTTGGAGACGGCCGGGATACTGATCCACGCAGCGGGATCATATATATGAAAAATCTTCTTGATCATCTGAAGAAATCGAATGGCAGGGTTGCATCGTTTGTCGGAAGATACTATGCAATGGACAGGGATAAGAGGTGGGAGCGGATAAAGGATGGTTATGACCTGATTGTCAGCGGGAAAGGAACTCCAACAACTGACATTCTTGATGCCATGAAGAAATCTTATGATGCCGGTGTTACGGATGAATTCATGAAGCCGATAGTTGTTGTCGATGGGAAAAATATGCCAGTTGGAACGATAAAGAAAGACGACGTAATAGTCTTCTTCAATTTCCGCAACGACAGGGCAAAAGAGCTTACAATCGCACTTACCCAGAAGGATATGCCTGAAGCCGGGATGAAAACGATGCCTTTATATTACTGCACAATGACTCCTTATGATTCCACTTTCAAAGGGCTTCATGTCATTTATCCTAAAGAGAATGCCAACAATACCATCGGCGAAATTCTTGCGCTTTCAGGAAAGAAGCAACTGCGGATCGCCGAAACTGAAAAATATGCTCATGTTACATTTTTCTTTTCCGGAGGGAGGGAAGAAGTGTTTTCAGGTGAAGAGAGGATACTGATCCCGTCACCGAAGGTCGCCACATATGATCTTCAGCCGGAGATGAGCGCATACCAGGTAAGGGATGCGGTTATAAAAGCAATTGACTCTGAGAAGTACGATTTTATTTGCCTCAATTTTGCAAATGGTGATATGGTGGGGCATACCGGGATTTACCCCGCGATCATGAAAGCTGTTGTAACTGTTGATGAATGTGCCGGAGCAGTCGTCAATGCTGCCCGGAGCAAGGGTTATGATGTCATGATCATTGCCGATCATGGCAATGCAGATATGGCTATCAACCCGGATGGTTCCCCCAACACCGCACATTCACTTAATCCCGTGCCATGCATCCTGGTAAGTGATGATTATAAAAAAATAAAGGAAGGGATACTTGCAGATGTCGCTCCTACATTACTGACAATAATGGGGATACCTATCCCGAAAGAGATGACAGGTAAGGTGCTCATATGACCCCCCAATCCCCCTAAAGGGGGGCTATAAACCCTTCCAGTATTTAGGGAGAATAGTTTGGGTTTCGACCCCCCTTCAGGGGGGCAGGGGGGTGCCAGAGGATGAAGGGAAGTCTTTAAATCAAATAGTTATCATAACTGATGCTCCGTATCGGCGATACAATTTTCAGCTTTGATGTTCTTGAAAAAAGATTCAAATGCGACCTGCTTCAGTGTCTTGGAAACTGCTGCAGGTATGGCGATTCGGGAGCTCCTCTTTTAAAATCGGAAGTCAGGATTCTGAACGAAATCTGGCCATCTGTTAAGCCATTTCTGAGATCTGAGGGAGTTAAGATAATCGAAGAAAAAGGCACAAGCGTGGATGATAATGATCAGGAAATGGTAACTCCTCTGATCGGCAATGAGGAGTGCGCCTATACAATCCTTAAAGAAAATATTTTCATGTGCGGCATTGAAAAATCCTGGTCAGAGGGGAAAATAGATTTTCAGAAGCCACTTTCATGTCACTTGTTCCCTGTAAGGATAAAACAATTCTCAGATTTCCGTGCTGTGAATTATGAAGAATTGTCAATATGTTCAAGTGCATGTGAGAGAGGGAAAGAAGAAGGAATATATGCCTATGTATTTCTTAAGGAACCCCTTATGAGAGCCCTGGGTGATGATGTATACAAAGAATTATGCATTGCAGCAGAGGAATTAAAAAACAATCATGGGGAATGGAAATTATAAGGGATTACTCATTAGTAATTCCTTATGTCTTCTAAATTTTTAGAAAAAGTTTAGAAGCTTATGATTTGTTATGGTTCGTCCGTGTTACATATATGTGACAATAATGCAGATATGTCTTTTTTTCAGCATTATATAAAAAAAACCTTTCACATTTTTATTTTTTATATAAAATGTTACCTTTACCTTGTTAATTAAACCTAAAACTAATTTCGTATGAAGAAACTATTTCTGTTGATTATGTTGTTTGCGTTTGCGGGTGTTTACACACTCCAGGCACAAACAGTAGTCATTACTGGAACGATAGCTTCCTCTATTGAAGGGGAGGGTCCGATTCCAGGTGTAACAGTACAGGTAAAGGGTACCACTATTGGTACCATTACTGACGTAAACGGAAAATATACCCTTACTGTACCTCAAACCGCAACCACACTTGTTTTCTCCTATATCGGGATGAAAAAACAGGAAGTTGTAATAGGAGGAAGGACAGTAATTGATGGTATAATGGAATCTGATATCCTGGGACTGGAGGAGGTAGTTGTTACCGCTCTGGGTATTTCAAGACAAAAGAAAGCTCTTGGTTATGCAGTACAGGATCTTGGCGGCGAAAACATTGAAAAAGCAAAAGTTACAAACATTGTAAACGCCTTTCAGGGTAAGTTGTCGGGTGTTCAGATATCCAACTCCGATGGTGGTGTAGCCTCAGGTGTAAGGATACTTATCAGAGGTGTTAATTCACTCTCGGCTAACGGCAACAACCAGCCATTGTTTGTTGTTGATGGAGTTCCTATTAACAACTCCACTTCTGACCCCGGTGCATATGGCGGGAAGGACTATGGTAACGCTTCCTCCGATATCAACCCCTCAGATGTTGAGAATATCAGTGTTCTGAAAGGTGCAAGTGCAGCTGCCCTTTACGGGTCAAGAGCTGTTAACGGGGTTGTCCTCATTACCACAAAATCAGGTAAATCACAGCAGGGAAAAGGCCTGGGTGTAACCTTCGAGGAGAACATGATGTGGGAAGATCCGCTTGTAATCCCCAAATATCAGAACCTTTATGGTCAGGGATCTGCTGCTGATGCAAATGCCGGGATATATGAATTTGAATATGTTGATGGCAATTACGGCGGTATCAATGACGGTGTTGATGAAAGCTGGGGCCCGAGACTTGACGGAAGGCTGATCACTCAGTTTGATAGCCCGTATGATGCGGAGACTGATACACGTACAGCAACTCCGTGGATCGCTCATCCTGATAACATTAAGAGCTTCTTTGAGACCGGATTGAAAAGAACCACCAACCTTGCTATCGCAGGTGCAAAAGGAGGTTCAAACTTCCGTCTCTCATTATCAAATCAGGACGTTAAAGGGATATTACCCAATACCGACCTGAAGAAGAATACTATTAACCTGAACAGTTCAATGGCTGTTACAGACAACATTAATGTGGGAGGTTCCATATCATATATCAGCAATAAGAGTAATAATATTGCAGAGAACGGGTATAACGGTGGTAACCCAATGCAGTCAATCAGCCAGTGGTTCGGCCGCCAGGTTGATATGGCATATCTCAAAGCACACTGGGATGAATTGGATCCGAAAACCGGATTGCCGGTAAACTGGAACCATAGCTACCATAATAATCCTTACTGGACACTTAACAAAAACACCAATTCCAGGAACAGGGACAGGATGATAGGCAACATGAATTTCTCATGGAAATTTACCGACTGGCTGTCATTCAAGGCAATGGCCGGAACCGACTGGTCAATTGAAGATATCATGGAAGTAACAGCTCAGGGTGATGTTGGAAGAGGAGATCCTCTTGGTGGTTTTACTGCATACTCAAGACGCAGGCAGGAAATAAATGCCAATGCAAGGTTTGAATTTAATAAAAACTTCGGTGATTTTGGCGTCCTTGCATCCTTTGGCGGTGAGTATAACCATTATAATTATCAGTTTCACCAGACTACAGTCCCGGATCTTATCATCCCCGACCTCTACTCTGTAAGTAACTCGGCTGCTGCAGCTACAACAGCTTTAGCTGAAACACATACTGAACTGCAGAGTGTTTTCGGAACTGCCAACCTGAGTTATAAGAGCTTTATATTCCTTGATCTTACCGGAAGAAATGACTGGTCATCAACATTACCATTAGATAATAACTCATATTTCTATCCGTCAGCATCACTATCATTCCTTGTTACCGAAGCTTTGGGTATTCAGTCAAATGTTCTTTCATTCCTGAAGCTCAGGGCTAGTTATGCTGAAGTAGGTGGTACTGCAGATGCCTATGCACTTAATGGTGTATTCGGTGCAGCAAATCCTTTTGACGGGAATCCTTCACTGAACTATACAACTACGATTCCTCCGCTTGGTCTTAAACCACAGAGGAAACGTTCAAAGGAAGTAGGTATGGAACTTAAGCTCCTGCAGAACAGGATCTCCCTGGATGCAAATTTTTACCAGGAGAATACCATCAACCAGATCATGAATATTGCAATCTCTCGTACTACAGGATTCGAAAACAAGACTATTAATGCCGGTAACCTGCAGAACATGGGAGTGGAACTACAGCTGCTAGCAACTCCTGTTCAGACTCCTGACTTCTCATGGGATATTACCTTAAACTGGTCAAAGAACGAGAATAAGGTTGTTGAACTGTACGGAGACATGAAATACCTTAGCCTTTATAATGCTGGATGGAATGCAATGGTTTATGCTTTCCCGGGCAAGGAATACGGAACACTGTGGGGATATGCAATAGTTCGCGAAAATGTAACTCCGGTTTATTATGATGAAGAGAAGACACTGCTTTCACATTATATCTATTCAGGCAGGCCTCTGGTAAGTACATCTGGCAGGTATATCCGTTCAAATGCCAGAACAGACCTCGGTAATGTTTATCCGGACTGGTTCGGAGGGATCAACAACTCAATTACCTATAAGAATTTCAACTTAAACTTCCTTGTAGACTTCAGGAAAGGCGGCGTTATATTCTCTGTAACCGACATGTTTGGTGTATATACAGGTATCCTTGAAGAAACAGCAGCTACCAACGCAAATGGCAAGAACGTAAGAGATGCTCTTGCTGACGGAGGAGGTGTTCTTGCTCCCAATACCGTTTACGGCAGAATTATTACAGTAGACGGGAAGGAACAGGTACAATTCCTGGATGCTACTGGAGCTATCGTTACAGATCCGGTTGAAAATACCACTTATTCCAACGCCAACAGCTATTGGTATGGCTGGTATGGCAAGAATGAGCTTTCAACATTTGACGCAAGCTTTGTCAAACTGCGTGAGGTCGGTGCCGGTTATACATTTAGTAACGTAGGATTCCTGAATAAAGTAGGAATTAAGAACCTTAACCTCTCACTTATCGGACGTAACCTGTGGATAATGTTTAAGAATACCAAGGATATTGACCCCGAAGTAAGTTCAGGTGCAGGTAATACTTCTGTTGGTGCTGAATCCAACACTATTCCTTCAACCAGATCTTATGGTTTCAATATAAGGCTTGATTTCTAACCTTAAATGCATCTAATTATGAAATATATTATAAAATCAAAAAGAATTATATTGGGATTGTTCCTGGTAGTGGGTTTGCTCGCATCCTGTACCAAAGGTTTTGAGGAACTGAACAAGGACCCGAACAATCCTGTTGACGTTCCTGCTATAAACGTCTTCACTAATGCAATTCGTACTGGCGTTGGCCTTGAAATGGGCGACTGGATCCAGCACACCTACCTTGGTGTATGGTGTCAGCAATGGTGCAAAGTCCAGTACATTGACGAAGACAGGTACATGCCCCGTGATATGTCAGGTTATTTCAATGCTCCTTATACAGGCGCACTGAAGAACCTTTCAATTGTTGAAACCAAAGCAATCAAGGATAAGAATGACAGGCTCCTGGCAGCTGCCAAGGTTTGGCAGGTATGGAATTACATGTATCTGACAGATCTCTTTGGAGATATTCCTTATACCGAAGCCATGCAAGGTTTCAGCGCTGAAGGAACACTTCATCCCAAGTATGACACCCAGGAAAGCGTTTATGCTGCCCTGCTTGCCAAACTCGAAGAAGCTAATGTTCTTCTTGGCAGTACAACTATTAATTTTGGCTCGGGAGATCTTCTTTATGGCGGCGACCCCGGATTATGGAAGAAATTTGCAAACTCACTTAAGCTGAGATTATTGAACCGCGCAGCAGGAACGCCATGGACATTTACTTATGATATGGCAGGTGCACAGACTGATGTTACAACCACAGCCGGGGGAGCAGCCTGGGCTGCAGCTGATACTGAAATAGGCAAGATACTTGCTGATCCGTCAAACTATCCGGTATTTGATTCGAATGATGATAATGCAGCAATTTATTATCCGGGAGAACCATACAAGAATCCTATTTTCAACACACTCTACGCCAGGAAAGACCAGGCAATATCAGAGACTATGGTTGACTGGCTGGAAGCAAGGGTTGACCCGAGACTTCATATCTATGGTCAGCCGACACCCAATTCAGTTGAGACCCCTCCGCTGGATTACGTTGGTTTCCAGAATGGACGCGGCATCACTGCAGCTATTTTCCCCGAAATTTCTGCGCTCGGAACAGCTGTTGCTTTCGATGAGTATGCCCCTCTTTATGTAATGTGCTATGATGAGGTTGAATTCATTAAAGCCGAGTACTACAAACGCGTAAGCAATGACGCTGCTGCACAGACTGCTTATGAAAACGGCATCAAGGCATCGATGGAAAGATGGGGACTGAATGATGGTAGTACTGTTGCACCATCATGGGGTTATGCTTATGACATCACTGTCGGTACAACCACCTACCCGGTTGACTATGCCACTTATCTTGCTCACCCGCTCGTAGCATGGGGAGGAGATGATGCTCACAAATTCCAGAAGATATGCGAACAGAAATGGGCAGCAATGTTCGGACAGGGCGTACAGGCTTACAGCGAGATCAGAAGGACCGGTTTCCCGGAAAGGATCTTCGAATTTGAACTTGAAGGTGCTTATTATCCGAACCTTGGACTTCCGGTCAGATTGCAGTATGCATTAAGTGAGGAAACCTATAATACTGATAATCTTGTTGCTACAAAAGCAGCTCAGAGTGTTGAGGCAGGAAACGAAGGTATGTTCAGCACAAGTGGCACTACAAGCCAGATCTGGTGGAACACCAGGAAGAATCCTATCCCTACTGAAACAGATGTTCATTAGTATTTAAGTTTAACTAATATCAGAAGAGAGCTCAAAAGGCTCTCTTCTTTTTTTAAAATAATGTAGCTTTGTATAAGGATTAATTTAAAGCTATGAAAAGGACAATTTTGTTTACAGGATTGATGACGGCGTTTTTATTTGCCGGTGACCTGAGTGCACAGACAATCTGTCAGGTTCTGCTGCCTGGTCTTAAAGGTACGTACACAGGTGATTGTAAGGCAGGACTTGCAGATGGGTCAGGTGAAGCAACTGGTGAGGACTTTTATAAGGGTGAATTTGTTGAGGGATTGCCTGAAGGCGAAGGTACATACCTCTGGAGCAATGGTGCAATTTACACCGGGGAGTGGAAGAATGGACTCAGACATGGGAATGGAAGATATGAATTTAAGTACCACGACAAAGATTCAGTGCTGATGGGAGAATGGAAGAATGATAAATTCCTGGGGAAAAAGACACCTCCTCCTTATTTAATCGAATACAGAACCGGTATCGGCAGGGTGAGCTGCTTTAAAGTAGGAGACAGGCCTTATGTAAAGTATAAGTTTTCCAGAGCCGGAGGAGAAAGCTATTCAATGAATAACTTGTTTATGCAATCCAGTTCGGGTTCAGAAAGAACCAACTCAGATTTTACAGGGTATGAACAGGTAGAATTCCCGTTCTGGGGAAAGATCACATTTACAGCACCGAATGCCTGGTATACTGCAATGATCAGCTGTGAACTCCGGCTAACAATAAACGAACCCGGAGCCTGGATAGTCACAATATCATATTAGTATATTAAGTCCCTCCCTCCTGGGGGAGGGATTTAGGGAGAGGTTCTTTATTCCACCTTTATATTTATAAGCTCAACCCTGGTTGATGATACTTTCAGGATCCTGAACACAAGATTCTTTATCCTTATAATATCATTATTCCCTGGAATACTACCGTGGAAGTATAATATCATTCCTGCCAGTGTTTCATAATCATCTTCTTCCGGCAGGCGGAGGTGATATTTTTCATTCAGGTAATCTATTTCAAGGCGCCCGGAAAAAATATATTCATTCCTGCTGATGACTTTTTCTATTAGCTCCTGTGTATCATGTTCATCTTCAATATCTCCGACTATTTCCTCAAGCACATCTTCAATGGTCACTATACCTGAAGTGCCTCCGAATTCATCAACCACAAGAGCCACGTTCTTCTTCTCATCAACAAATACTTTCAGAAGCTTGTTAGCGGCCATTGTCTCAGGAACAATTGCCAGCTTCCTGATACTCGATTTGATATCAGGAGGATTTCTGAAGATGTCTTTAAGATCAAAATAGCCGATTATATTATCAATCGATTCCTGAAATACCAGGATCCTGGAGTGCTGGGTTTCAATGAACCTCTCTTTTAAATCAGCAATTGAACTGTTACACTCAACAGCCTCAATCTCGGTCCTTGGTACCATGCATTCCCTAAGCTTTACCGAGGAGAAATCAAGAGCATTCTGAAATATTTTTATGTTGTGGTGCTGCGGCGCTGCTGACTCATCCCTCTCTCTGCTCTGACTTACAAAATGGTCGAGATCAACTTTGCTGAAGACAATGTTTTCATGAGGCCTTGAGACCGGCTTATTCTTAGAAAATATTCTTATCAGCAGATTTGAGGCCAGAAGGGCAAACTTACTGACAGGGTAGAACAACCAGAAGAAAACCAGAGTTGGCAGGCTTAATGTTTTCAGAAAGGAATTAGGAGCAAGAATAACTGTCGTTTTAGGAAGAAATTCTGCTACAAAAAGGATGACGGCTGTTGAAATTATTGTGTTAACAATTAGTACCAGAAGATCAGAACCAAAAAGAGGAATAAGGACAGGATTCAATAATCTTGAAAAGAAAATACCATAAATAACCAGGGCGACATTATTACCCACAAGCATGGTAGCAATATACTGACCAGGATTTTTTGCAAAAAATTTCAGGATTCCGGAATTGAAGTCACCCTGTTTAATGTCAAGCTCCAGCCGTAATTTATTTGAAGAGATATATGCTATCTCCATACCCGAGAAAAATGCACAAAATAAGATTGCTATGAGTATGACCAGTATTCCGCTCATACAGCAAAGTTAATCTTTTTTTCGCTCCCTGTGCCTGAGCCAGGCAAAGACAAAAGAGATGAGAGCCAATATGGGGAATAAGTAAAATTTATTACCGCTGTCTCTAATAATGTACATTATTCCGGCTACAATGCACAATATTCCGGTGATGATCCATATTATCTCAAAAATAAGCAGGAATCTTTTATTCATCTTGAAGATATATTGTTGCGGTAACATTCTTTATTCTTCTCCTGGTAAGCTGGGGATCTGATTCAAATCCGGTGCCCATTACCGTCTGGTCCTCATTTGTAATTTTGACAAACCTGTCTGTATATACAAGGTTTTTATCCTGGTTCCAGAACAGTTGTTCGGTTTCAAGCTTGTCGCCTGATTCATTAACGATTACCACTGAATCGTCCAGCTCCCACAGGTTCTCCTCGACAAAAAATTTTGCATATTTTGATGATGCGGTGGCAATAGGCTCTTTGTGTCCGTCATGAAATGCGATTTTCATCCCCAGCCTGAATTCCGAAAAAGGAGATTCATAATTATCCCACTTTTCCATTATTGGTGCGGACATTACCAGCTGAACTTTACCCGAATCGGTGAATACAGTATTTATATTCTTTCCGGTAAGTGAGGGAAGCGATAGTATTTCAAAATCAACAATCTTTTCAACTTTCCCCTGACATGAGTTCAAGAGAACAGCTGCCAATAGCAGGCAGGATAATTTTGTATTTCTGTATGATTTAACCGGATCAATCATATTTGCGTTTCAGGAACCAGTGATCATACAGGTTCAGACTTGCACCCACAGTAAAAATATTTTCTGTATGTAGTCCTGAAATACCAGAACCGTATTTCTTAGAATAATCAAAGAAAAAATTGACTTTAGAATAAGTACGCCTCAATGGCAATCCGAAACCGCAGCTTACACCATACTCTTTGACCTGCTCACCGTTGATGACCAGGTAACTATCTTCAATATGTCCTCCTATACGATATTCAATCTGCTTCAGGTAGCTGTAGTTGGAGAATTTATCAGGTATATATTCCGCCCCGAACCTGTATGAACGAGTATTGCTGAAATATCCTCCGGTGCTCGAAATAACTGCTTTGGACCATTTTGATTCGGAATAATCAAATCCGGCCGTAAACTTGTTTTTTTTGCCGAAGGAGATACCCATCCTCATATCTCCCGGAAGATAAGCGCGCGTTGAATCTGCAAAATTGAACAATGTATCTACTGAACTGTAAGCAGTAAACAGAAAACCTACTTTCTCATATCTGGAATTATAATGTTTTCCTGTACTGAAAGACATGCCTGCATTAATATAAAAGCCATTTTTGAAAGGTGCAATAGCCTGTGCCCCATACTCAAGATTTATTCCGGTCAGTTGAAGCTTCTCAGTAGTATTATTATGGAACATACCATAATAATCTGTAAAATCGATTTCATTTAATCTCCTGATATTACCGAAAATCACGTTCATATTGATTCCTGCAGAAAAGTATTTTGTGATGTTCACGCCTGAACCCAGAAATAGTTTTGTAAAGCCACCCTCACCGGTATGGGCAGAGATGTACTCACCTGTAATGGCATCATATCCCGGATCTCCTTTAAGGACTGATTCAGTTATTTTATAATAGCCATTGCTGAAAGGGACTAAACCGGCGGCAATGCCCAGCCCTTTTATCACCGGGAATCCCAGCAGGAGATGGTCAAAGTTCATATCATCAGAGAAATGATGGTTTGAGCCTTCAGTCAGATAATTTATTCCGTAATCAAGGCCAAAATCAAAAATAAATGAAATCGTATCAATGCTGCTGTATGATGCAGGATTTAAGAAGTAAACAGAGCTGTTGTCCCTCACTGCTGTTCCGACACCTCCCATGCCAATGCTCCTGAAGGATCCGGCTGGTTCAAGAGATCCGATATTAAAACGTGAATAGGGCGAATTGATAAGTTTTTGTCCGGATACAGAGAATGAAAGTAAATATGTGAAAACTATTATTAATGACGCCAGTTTATTTTGCATTGTACTCCAAAATATAGTTTAACCCATCAATCACAATATCAGGCATATAAGTGACTTTATGATTAATTCTGTCTTTTAAGTAACCTGCGTCTCCGCCCGTAAGAATCACTTTAATGCCGGTATGCTTATTTTTAAACGTGCGAATATACTCATTTATTTCATAAATCATCCCATTGATTACACCGGCGGTTATAGCTTCATGAGTATTCCTGCCAATTGGAGAATATTTTTCTGTAGTGGAAGCCAGTGGCAGCTTTCTTGTGAACTTATGTAAAGCCCGGAATCTCATACTTAAGCCAGGCGATATGTTTCCACCTTTATAGGTCTTTCCGGACAGATACTCATATGTGACAGCACTTCCTGTATCAATGATAAGCACTTTCTTTCCAGGGAATAATGAGAATGCACCTGCTACAGCTGCAATCCTGTCAGGCCCCAGCGTCTCCGGTGTTTCATATTCAATTTTGAAAGG
Organism: Bacteroidia bacterium; assembly: GCA_026391215.1. GTDB lineage: Bacteria > Bacteroidota > Bacteroidia > Bacteroidales > VadinHA17 > LD21. The sequence continues at coordinate 30,563 of JAPLDX010000091.1, read as the reverse complement.
AAGTTTCGATTGGTAAGTAAGAATATGAACATATGGTATTCCCATTGTTGCCAGATCAATAATAAAATCAGGAGTATCTCTTACTGAAGAGATTATTGCCTTATCAATTTTCTTAAGATAGGATTCAAAGATTTTCTGCAACTTTTCGCAGTTGAACTGTTTGGTCCGGAGAGAGGTCACCTTTTTTCTCCCCTCAAACAAAGCCATCTTGGTGCTGGTGTTGCCAATGTCAAATATCAGGTTCATAGCAATATGAATAAAATACAAAGGTAAGAAAAAGAAGTTAAAAGTGTCTAAGATACTTCATGTACTCACCCCCTTCTTTTCCCCCTCTCTGCTGAAGCAAAGAGGGGGAAAGCATTGATATATTGTATGTTATCGCCCCCTCTTTACGTAGTAGAGAGGGGGATGGGGGGTGAGTACGTGTTATTTAATTAGTAGCATCAATACTCTCCGTTATACCATTCAGTATCTGAATTGCAGATTTGACAGAGCTGATCCCTGTGACAGTAACGCTCAGCTTTGACTCCTTCTGTTTGACACTCATCTGCTTCTGGTGCCGGTTGACATAATTCATTATTGATACAAACAGCTGGCTCCTGTAAAAAGATGATTTTGGATCTGAGATAAAATAGGCTATCAGGAGATTATTCTTAAGCAATATTTTCTCAATGCCAAGTTTGACAGCAATCCATTTAAGCCTGACAATATCAAGCAGCTCCATTGCTGTCTGTGGAACAGGACCGAATCTGTCAGTAAGCCTGGTCTCAAATTTCTTCAGCAGATCTTCATTCTCAATCTCATTCAGTTCCCTGTATAACCTTATCCTTTCTGAAATGCTTGAAACATATTCATCAGGGAACATTATTTCCAGATCAGTATCAATCTGAAAATCAGAAACATATGATTTATCCTTTTGTTCCGGTTGAAATTTTTCATCTTTTTTGCCGCTGATACCGGAGTCTGCCATTTCAGTCTCTCTTATTTCTGCCATAGCTTCATTCAATATTCTCTGATATGTCTCAAAGCCCACATCGGCAATGAATCCGCTCTGTTCCCCGCCAAGAAGATTTCCTGATCCCCTTATATCAAGATCCTGCATGGCAATATTGAATCCGCTTCCAAGCTCAGCAAATTCTTCTATGGCTTTTAGTCTTCGTCTGGCTTCATGCGTAAGTGAATCCATCGGAGGCGCCAGCAGATAACAGAATGCTTTTTTATTTGATCTTCCAACCCTTCCTCTAAGTTGATGCAGCTCTGACAAACCGAAATGATGAGCCTCATTAATGAAGATGGTATTGGCATTAGGAATATCAAGTCCTGATTCAATGATAGTTGTGGCAATCAGCACATCATAATCACCCTGGATAAAATCGAACATAACATTTTCAATATCCATTCCGGACATTTTGCCATGAACAACTGCGGTTTTAACATTTGGACAAATACGCTGGATCTTTGCCTGTACCTCCTTTATGTTTTCAACCCGGTTATGAATAATGAAGACCTGTCCGTTCCTTGATACCTCATATTCAATGCCTTCCCTGATTATTTCCTCGTTAAATCCATGTAATTCAGTAACAATAGGCATTCTGTTTGGCGGAGGCGTATTTATTATTGAAAGATCCCGGGCCCCCATAAGTGAAAATTGTAAGGTGCGCGGAATTGGAGTGGCTGTAAGGGTGAGCGTATCAACGTTTGTCTTCAGCTTTTTCAGCTTTTCTTTTACCGAGACTCCAAACCGCTGTTCTTCATCAATTATCAGCAATCCAAGATCCTTGAAACTAATACCCGGTCCGACAAGCTTGTGTGTTCCGATGATAACATCTATTTTCCCTTCTGCCAGCTGAGATATGATCCTTTTCTGTTCTGCAGGTTTTTTATGGCGGGTAAAGTATTCTACTGTACATGGGAAATTTTTCAGACGTGAAGAAAATGTCTTGTAATGCTGAAGGGCCAGGATAGTTGTTGGCACCAGGATTGCAGTCTGCTTGCTGTCAGAAGCCGACTTGAATGCTGCCCTTACAGCAACCTCAGTTTTACCGAAGCCTACATCCCCGCAGACCAGGCGGTCCATCGGGTGCGAAGCCTCCATATCCTCCTTTATTGCACGAGTTGCAGTAAGCTGATCAGGAGTATCTTCATAAATAAAAGATGCTTCAAGCTCCCGCTGCAGGTATGAGTCAGGTGAAAATGCATATCCGCCTGATGACATCCTCTCCGCATATAGTTTTATCAGGTCCTTTGCAATGTCTTTAACCCTGCTCTTGGTGCTTTGCTTAAGCTTCTGCCAGGCACCTGATCCAAGCTTGTATATCTTTGGTTCTGAGCTCTCTTTCCCTTTGTATTTGGATATCCTGTGGAGCGAATGAATACCGACATAAAGAGTATCATTATCCCTGTAAACCAGCTTGATAGCCTCCTGGATCTTCCCGTTCACCTCAATTTTTTCAAGACCCCCGAATTTTCCTATGCCATGGTCAACATGCACAACATAATCTCCCGGATTCAATCCTGTAAGCTCTTTTACAGAAATGCTTTCTTTCCTGGTGAAATAACCTCTTATCCTGAATTTGTGGTACCTGTCAAATATCTGATGATCAGTAAATACCGATATTTTCAGGTCATGGTCAGTGAAGCCTCCGTGAAGGTTAAGCAACAGGGCATTGAAATTCACATCAGGATTTATTTCTGCAAAAATATCCCTTAGCCTATCGATCTGTGACTGACTCTCAGAGATCAAAAAAGTAACATAACTGCTAATGTTATTCGATACCAGCTTTTCGGAGAGAAGCTCAAAGTTCTTGTTGAATACAGGCTGAGGTTCAGTATGAAAGGTAAATTGTAATGCCGTTTCATGGAGTGTTGTCTTTCCGAATTCAACAATCCTGAATTTTTCACATTCATCCAGGAACCGGGTCCCTGTCATAATTAGATCCATTTTCCCGGCAATCTGTCCCGACTCTTCCCGCTGGACTGTCTGATTATAGATACTGTTTATTTTTTCCCTTATGTATACTGCATCCTCAATCCATATTACTGATGAGGGAGTCAGAAAATCGGTAAATGAATCACTTAATTCTTCTATTGAAATATCCTGGATATTGGGAATTACGGATATTTGTTTCTGTATATTCAGGGATAACTGGTCGTCTGTATTAAAGGTTCTGATAGAATCGACCTCTTCACCAAAAAAATCAATCCTGTAAGGAAGATCAGCTGAATAGGAGAAGACATCAGCAATACTACCTCTTATTGCATACTGTCCGGGTTCGTAAACAAAATCAACCCGTTTAAAATTATATTCATGCAGGACCTCCTCAAGGAATTCAAGTGAAAGCTTATCCCCTTTAGTAATATTGAAAGTGTTTTTCTTGAGGTTTCTCCGGCTTATTACTTTTTCCATTACCGATTCAGGATAGGTGACGATTATCCCTTTTCTTTTTCCTGAAGCCAGGTGATTCAGAACCTCTGTCCGGAGAACAATATTTGCAGGTTCTGTTTGTTCATATTGAACGGATCGCTTGTATGTTGATGGGAAGAAGAACACCGAATCTTCTCCGGTCAGCGAAACGAGATCATTATAAAAGTACGCCGCATCTTCCTTTTCAGGAATAATTACTATATGTGTATACTGGGTCTTCAGGAAGATCCTGGCAACAGCTATTGATTTTGAAGATCCTGACAAGCCTTCAACGCTGATCCTTTCCACCCCGGATGTGCCTAATGATTCCGTCAATCCTGTGAGAACAGGATGGCTGTCAAAAAGGGCGGCCAATTCATTTTCTTTCATGTGACGGAATTTGGCGGCAAATTTAACATCTATTTGCCTGAAATCATTTCAATTTTGAAAACTCATGCAGAATACCGTTTCCTTGTCAGGAATTGACCGCACCTTCAGAGTTCCTCCATGGGCTCCCATTATCTGCTTTGAGACACTTAACCCGATTCCTGATCCTTTTTCTCTTGTTGTAAAGAAAGGAATAAAGATCTCTTCAAGATTCTCTTTACTGACCCCCGGACCGTTATCAGAGACACATATCTCCTTATGGTCATTTAAATCTCTTCCTGCGGTAATCTCTATCTTGCAATCAGGATTATTTTCGTTGGCTTCCATTGCATTTTTTATCAGGTTGATCAGTACCAGAGATACAAGGTTCTCATCAGCAAAGATCTCAAGACCGGGATCATCATATATGAAAGAGATATTCTTATTTTCACCTTTCTCAAGAGAACCGGCAAGGATCTTTACTCTCGAAAAAAGTTCCGAAACTCTAAACAGCTTCATCTCGGGTTTCGGTATACATGTTAGCTTACGGTATGATTCAACAAACTCCATAAGACCTTTACCCTGTTCTTTTATTACATTAAGCCCCTGCAAAGTGGTTGCAATGGTTTTTTCCGTTATATCCTGTGGCATAACAGGTTTTTTTTCTGACTGGTAGATATTTGAAAGAGATTCTGACAATGATGTTATTGGTGTGATTGAATTCATTATTTCATGCATCAGAACCCTGATCAGCCTCATCCACGAATCAACCTCCTTCTCATCCAGTTCATGCTTAATGTCCTGGATAGATAATATTGTAAGCTCATTTTCATCTGATCCAAATGATGATGATTTCAGCAGCAATTGTATTTCTCCCTGTTTTGTATTAACAGCTACCAGATGTCTTTCATAAGGCTTAAGGTTCTTTATTGTCCAGAACAGCTCCTTGTCAATTCGTTCCATCTGTTGCAAATGTGTAAGTACTTCAGTTGTCAGGAGTCTTTTTGCTGCTGAATTTGCATGATGGATGAATCCTTTGTTATTGAATGTAATTATCCCTGTAGCCAGTAATTCAAGTATTTTCTGAAAATATTGTTCCTGCTGCCTGTTCTCTATTTTCAGACTTTGTATCTGCAGGTTGACATTATTCATGCTCTGGTGCAGTTCCCTGAGATTTCCCTTTTTGTTATCGACGGGAAAGGAAAGGTTTGAATCATCATTTTTAACGGAATCAAAAAAGAATCTTATGTTCCTGTTTGTCCTGTTCAGATAGGATATCAGGCTGATTGTCAGTATTATGATCGTAATGGAACAGATAATTGAAAAGCGTGCGGATTGTTCCGAAAAGATCAGGTATCCCAGCAGAATAGAAAGTGAAGCAATAAGCGATACACTTATTATAATATTAATATAGAGCCGTTTACTTATCATCTTGCTTGTTTTTCTTAAGTCTGTTATATAAGGTTTGTCTTGTTATCCCGAGCTGTTCTGCTGCGGCTGTGAAGTTGCCATTATTTTTCTCCAGGGCAAGCTGCATCATCTTTTCTTCCATTTCTTCAAGAGTGGCAATGAAATCGAAGCTTTTTATCTCTGTGGCAGGCCTCAGATAAAGGTCATCAGGTTTTATAACACTTGTTTCGCTGAGAATAACAGCTTTTTCTATAGTGTTCTGTAATTCCCTTATATTACCGGGCCAGGAGTAGCTCATTAGCTTATCAAGAGCCTGCTGATTTATTTTAAGCTCCGGTTTGCTGTATTTCTGTGTAAATCTTCTGAGAAAGAATTCAGCAAGAGTTATTATGTCAGTCCCCCTTTCCCTCAAAGGAGGCAGTTCAATCTGGATTGTGTTTATGCGGTAGAAAAGATCTTCCCTGAATAATCCCTCTTTTACCATGTTTTCAAGGTTCTTGTTTGTGGCACAAATAAGTCTTATATCTGTAGGGATGAGCTGGTTTGAACCTATCCGTGTGATCTGCCTGTTCTCGATGGCTGCCAGCAGCTTAGCCTGAAGATGGAATGAAAGGTTTCCTATCTCATCAAGGAAAAGAGTGCCCTTGTGGGCGATCTCGAACTTGCCCTGCCTGTTTTCATGGGCATCGGTAAATGCACCTTTTACATGACCGAATAGCTCACTTTCAAAAAGAGTTTCGGTCAATGAACCCATATCCACACTAACCAGCAATTCTTTTGCCCTGCCCGATAACCTGTGGATTTCAAAAGCTATAAGCTCTTTGCCTGTACCGTTCTCACCGGTGATCAGAACATTAGCGTCAGTCTTTGCCACCTTCCTTGCAAGATTTATAACATTGATGATCTGCGATGATGATCCGATAATATCCCGCTGTTCACGGTTGATCTCTTTCTTAAGCTCTGACTCCCTTTCCTTAAGCTGACTTACCTCTTTTTTCGATAAGTTGAGCTGGATTGCCAGCTTAAGAGTTGCCAGGAGTTTCTCATTATCCCAGGGCTTGAGGACAAAATCAGAAGCTCCTGCTTTCAAAGCTCTGACAGCAGTATCTATATCACCATAAGCCGTGATCATCACGACCGAAATCTCAGGATATGTCTCCCTGATTTTCCCCAGCCAGTAAATACCTTCATTACCGGTATTTACACCAGCCACAAAATTCATATCAAGAATAACAAGATTATAATCTTTCTTCTTCAGTTCGGGCAGGATCTGGTTCGGATTGTAAATGGGTGTGACTTCCCCGAATTCAGGCGTAAGCAGGATCTCCAGTGTGCTGAGAATGCTTTTATTATCATCAACAACAAGAATGGTTCCTTTCTGAACAGGCATGTGAGCTTATAAATTATTCGGTTAAGGTAAACATTAGGAAAAGGAAAGTCAAGGAAACGTAAAAATATTTTACGCAAAAACGTAAAAAATATTTACGCATTCTATAATACTAAATATCTAATAGATTATATATCAGCGACAAACAAGCATGGCATCATTTTAGCTTTTGATAACAAGAATAATACAGAAAAAGGAAAAATGACAAGAATAAGGATCATAATCCGGAGCCTCTTTAAGAACAAGGTCACCTCTATAATTACTATTACCGGTTTTTCCATCAGTATTTCAATGGCATTAGTAATCATTGCTTTTATTATCGGGGAATTCAGCTATGATAAGGATTATCCGAATATAAACCGTGTTTACAGGGTGTTTGCCAATGATAACAGAGCGTCTGTGAGGGAAGATTTCCGTGAATTCTTTCTGGAAGAATATCCTGCAATTGAAGACGCCTGCCGCTACAATAACTATGGTACAACCTTAACCTTTGATAACAAACCCTTCACCGGGCAAATGATTGTGACTGACACGTCTTTTTTTAATATTTTCTCTACGCAGTTTTTAATTGGCAGTATTGGCACTTCCTTAATCAATCTGAATGATATTGTTCTTACTGAAAGCTTTGCACGCAAAATTTTTGGTGATGCAGATCCGGTGGGTAAAACATTTATTGCAGAATATCAAACTCCTCTGACTGTCAGCGGAGTTGTAAAAGACTTCAATTCTTATTCAAGCATAAGAGGCGATTTTTTTACAAATTCAAAAATCAAAATCAAATATGAAGGATGGAGCGATGGAATGGGAAACGAAGTGAATTATTTCAGGTTATTCATTCTTGTAAGAAGTGCAGGGAATATTTCCGGTCTGGAAGAATTAATGAATACTGATATTAAATCAATACAGTTTAAAGCCGGGTATAAAATAGAGAAAATTAACCTTATCCCTTTTGCTTCGTCTTATTTTACCCAGGGAATAGACAAAAGTCAAACCTTTCATGCAAACCTGAAGCTGATAAAGCTGTTTTCTTTGATCAGCTTAATCATCATCCTCCTGGCGGTATTCAACTATATTAATCTTACAACTGCAAACCATTCAGACCGGTTCCGGGAGATCGGAATCAAAAAAACAGTAGGAGCCGGCAGACAGCAGATATTTATGCAGTTTATCCTCGAAGCGTTTTTTGTTTGTTTTATCTCCCTGTTATGTGCGTTATTGCTTTCTTCATTCTTGGTTCCGTTTTTTGAGAAATTTCTTGGAAATAAGATTGACCTGAATATCCTGTTCAGGCCTTTTTGGCTGATTTGGCTTCTTATTGGAGTACTGGTAGTATCATTTCTGTCAGGTGTTTATCCTGCATTGTCAATTTCCCGGCTAAGACCTCTTACGATCCTGATGAAACAGAAAGCCGCCAGGCACAGATCATTCAGTCTGAGGGCATTACTAAACATATTCCAGAATGCAGTTTCAGTTACTCTTATAATTGCCCTGATTGTATTATCAAAACAGATTGATTATGTGAGAACGAAGAATTATGGATTCGATACTGATCAATTATTGAGGGTGGATGTCCACTGGCGGTTGTCAGAAAAAGCAGGAATTATCAGAGATAAACTGTTATCTGATCCCTTAGTTAAAAATGTATGTTTTTCACACGGTTCACCCGGAAGTATTTATACATATTCATCATGGGCTATGCCAGGCAAACCGGAGAATACAATGTACGAACTGACTACAGATACTGCGTTTTTAAAAGTATTCAGGATTCCTTTGATCAGCGGACGTGAATTATTGCCGTCTGATCTTAATAAAGTGTGTTATATCAACGAAACGGCATTTAAAACAGCCGGCTGGGACACTTATGAAGGAGAAAAATATCACGGCTTTGAAATAATTGGTGTCGTAAAGGATTTTCATTTTGCCGACCTGTACACTCCGATAAATCCTATGGCTATTATAATATCATCCGAATGGGGGATATCACATCTTACCTTAAGGGTAACTCCGGAAAATATTCCCGGAACAATCGACTTGCTGACCAAAACATGGAGAGAGGTTTGTCCCGGTCATGAATTAAGTTATCAGTTTTATGATGAATGGCTCGACTCGATGTACAAGAGTGAAGAGAAGCTTGCTGCGGCAATCCGTTTATTTGCAATCCTGGCAATAATGATCTCATGTCTGGGGATAATCGGACTTGCAGAGTTCTCTATCAGAAAAAGGATCAAAGAAATAGGTATACGAAAAGTCAATGGTGCCAGAGTTTCTGAAGTAATGATTCTGCTGAATAAGGATTTTTTTAAGTGGATTGTAATAGCATTTATAATAGCCATACCGGTTGCCGGGTATACTATGAATAAATGGCTGGAGAGTTTTGCATACAAGACAAATTTAAGCTGGTGGATCTTTGCTGAGGCAGGATTAATTATTCTGGGAATCACCTTACTGACAGTAAGCCTGCAAAGCTGGAGGGCAGCAACGAATAACCCGGTTGAGGCACTAAGGTATGAATGAATTAAATGCCATGAATTATTATTTAAAAATCACCATCAAAAATCTTTTAAGAAATCCGGTATTCGGATTTGTAATAATTACGGGATTTGCATTTAGCCTGGCTATTGCTTTGCTTCTGGCTTCCTACGTTTTTAATGAAACAGGTTATGATAAATCATTTCCTGAAATCAACCGGATTTATCGTTTATGCGTCGAAAGCGGAATCACAACATTCAGAGGTGATCTTGTCAGGGAATTAAGGGACAAATATCCTGAAATAGAAAAAATATGCCGGTATGACAACGAATCCATGGAAATTGTCCTTGATAAGGTTCCCTTTGCAGTTACCAGCGTTGTTAAGACAGATAACGATTTTTTTAAAATGTTTTCTGTGAACATCCGCAGCGGAACTACAGAAGATCCATTGCCTGACAATAAAAGTCTTGCTATCAGCACTTCTCTGGCCAGAACTATTTTCGGAGATTCCGATCCCATGGGAAAAACAATAAACCTCCAGCACAGCAAGAACTTCACAATCAGCGCCGTATTCGACGACCTGCCTGAAAAATCAAGTATTCAGCCACAGGCAGTCATCACATGGGAAAATGTAAATGATTTCGGTGGAGAATGGAGAAGCGGTATTTTCTATTCCCGATTTTTCTTCCTGTTAAACGATAAAAGCGATCCTGTAAAGCTTGAGGAAAAGATTACGCGGGATTATTCGCAGGATCATTATATGAAACAATCTTTTAGATTACTGCCTTTTAAGAAATCATACCTGAGTCCGTTAACTATGGGCGGCACGAGCAAAACACTTCATGCCGACCTTCAATCTATTCTGCTATTTAGTGTTGTAACAATATTAATTCTGGTTATTTCGATTCTGAACTTTGTGATCCTGTTTACTTCCAACCATCTTACCCGCATTAAAGAGATAGGTATAAAAAAGGTGAACGGTGCAGGAAGGCAGGATATATTCTGGCAATTTATTTTCGAAGCTGTTGTTGTAAGTTTTATTGCCTTTATATTTGGAATATACTTATCCTTCCTTCTGGAAAAACCTTTTACTTCATTAATTCAAAAGGATTTCCCTGTTTTTGCAGCGCTTCATTTTCCGAATATCTTATTAGTTATAGTGGGAGTTATAATAGTAGGAGTGCTGGCCGGATTTTATCCTGCAATCATTGTTTCCAGGTTTAAACCGGCTTCAATATTCGGTAATTCTGCTGTAACAGGTAAACTGCAAATGAAAAGCGGACTTTCCGTAGTACAGTATTTGATTTCGATCGTAATGATTGTGTCACTGGTTATTATGACCCGTCAGAATAATCTTTTAGCGAATAAAGACCTGGGATTTTCAAAAGAACAGCTTGTCATTATTAAAGTTCCCTGGGAAATAAAAGATAAACTTCCGGTAATAAAAAAGGAATTATTTAACAATCCTTATATAAAATCGTGTACCGTTTCACATGGTGTTCCCGGACGCATTGCTTTGTGGGGCTTGTGGGGGGACACAATCAGAAAATATGGATATAACGGCAACGTTCCAAGTTTTACTGTTGATCCCGACTTTTTTAAAGTCTATGATGCTGAATTCCTTCAGGGAAGGGGATTTGAAGAACGGGACTGGAAGAAATCGGTGATATTGAATGAATCGGCATTCAGGCTTACCGGATGGAAATCAATTGAAGGTAAAGTGGTGAGAGGTATCCCGACACCCGAACAGGCTTTCGGAGGTGCAAATCCTTCAGAAATAGCAAAAAACTCGCTTGATGTTGTCGGTGTGATAAAGGATATTAACGTTGAAAAACTGAACCAGCCGGTTGCACCGACAATATTTGAATGTTCCGATGATTTTGGAGTAAGTTTTCTAACCTGCAGAATACTCCCTGGAGATTACCCCGGTGTATTAAACAATATCAAGAAAATATGGAACGAAGTATGCCCTGAGTTTGTCTTTGATTATCAGTTCTACGATGAATGGCTCGATTCGCTTTATAAATCCGAAATGCATTCAGCATATGTCATTCGTCTGTTTGCAATTTTTTCGATAATCCTTTCCTGTCTGGGGACGTTTGGAATTATTCATTTTGTGTCACGGCAGAAAACAAAGGAAATCGGTGTGCGAAAAGTGCATGGAGCAACAATTACTGAAATTATAAGATTGCTTTACTGGAATATTGTAAGGTGGATAATAATGGCATTTATTATAGCTGTTCCGCTGTCTTATTTTTTAATGAAAATGTATCTGCGCAGTTTCGCCTTCAAAACCACGCTTAGCTGGTGGATTTTTGCGCTTGCCGGAGCACTTGCACTCGGAATTGCATTGCTGACTGTCAGTTGGCAGTGCTGGAGAGCTGCAAGCAGGAACCCGGTTGAAGCATTAAGATATGAATGAAATGAATAGACCCCCTAACCCCCCCGAGGGGGGGCTTGCTAATAGACTAAATGGAATGGAAGAGCTTGAGAAATTGATGTATTACGGAGCAAAACCCGATACAATGGAAGCGGCCAGGATTCTCAGGAAGAATATGACATTCCATGAAAAAATGCTTTGGGAGAAGCTAAAACTTAAACAGATTTGTGGTCTCAGGTTTCGCAGGCAACATCCGATTGACATTTTCATTGCTGATTTCTATTGTCATGATGCAAGGTTAGTAGTAGAAATTGATGGTGAAATCCATTATCAAAAGAAGGATTATGATGATGGCAGATCGGCAGAAATGGAGAAGTATTTTATCAAAGTAATCAGATTTACAAATTCAGAAGTTGAAAATAATATGGAATCTGTTGTTAAAAGAATTGAATATGAAGTTAATAGGAGAATTGAAAGTCCCCCTTGGGGGATTTAGGGGTGGTTTTCTTGCAGTGCTGGCGGGCAGCGACAAGAAATCCGGTTGAAGCATTAAGATATGAATAAAACACTAATAACTAATAAAAGAATATTGTGAAATATCTGTTTAAAACCATAATCCGGAATTTTATACGGAAACCTGTAACCAATCTGATCAATTTGTTGGGATTGACAATAAGTCTGGCTCTGGTGATTATTTTATCTACTTACTGTTACAGTGAACTTACCACTGACAGTTTCCATGAGAATGGTGACAAGGTCTATTTATACCTGCCATCAGATGACCGGATCTATACGCCCGGGGTCCTGAAGGAGAATATCGACATTAAGGTGCCGGGAGTTGAATCATCTATCAGGATTGCAGGCACATGGGAAGCTCCTGTATTTCAGGCTGAAGGCAGAGAACCTGTCACTTCCGACTTGTTGTTTGCTGATGAAGATTTTTTTAAATTCTTTACCTACAATGCCATTTACGGGGATCCTGAGTCTGCCCTGAAAGCACCATTGACTGTTGTTATAACAGAAACACTGGCGGAAAAACTTTTTGGTCAGGAAAAAGCTATTGGGGAAATTATTAAGCTAAACAACAACCAGGAACTTACAGTAAGCGCAGTAATTAAAGAGCCAAAAGCTAATTCCTGCCTTTCAGTTAGTGCAGTTGCTTCAATGGCCACCCAAAAAATTGTTCAGGGTGAAGGAGGGGAGTTCACGGAATGGGGATGGTGTGATTTCCAAACCTTTATTCTTTTAAGCAACAAAGCCAATCCCGGTGAAACAGAAAAAACCATTCTGAACATAATCCCGGAAGACTTCCGTGAGGATTATAAAAGCGCAAAGCTGGTTCCACTGAGAAAAGTCTATTTTTCAAAATTCATGCTTTATGGCAATGATTACCTTGTAAGCGGGGACAAAATGAAAGTCATGCTCCTGCTAATGGTAGCCGGCCTGGTTCTGGTGATTGCCCTTATAAATTTCATCAATATATCATCATCTCAATGGCTGGACAGGATCAAACAAACCGGTGTTCTGAAGATCCTTGGAGCTAAACGGTCAACAATACTTATAAATGTGCTATTCGAGTCATTCATTTTCTTCCTGGTCGCTCTTATAATTGCCATTGAAATTGTGAATTCAGTTAAACCTTTAATAAGTGAATATACCGGGATACACTATAGTCAAAATTTAACCTATTCTCCAGGTTTCATAATTCTTTCCTTATCTGGCATCCTTTTTCTTAGTTTGATTTTAAGCATTATTCCGGCTTTAAGACTCTCCTCCTCAAGACCTATTGATAACTTAAAGAATACTGTAAGCCCGGATAAAACCAATTTCTCGTTCCGCGGACTGCTTGTAACTATGCAATTTGTCATTGCTATCGTACTTATTGCATTTACAATGCTGGTACAAAAACAGGTCAGGTTCGGTTCCACAAATCTGGGTATAAACCAGGAAAATATAATCGGGATAAAACTGACTCCACAGATAGATCAGAAGAAAGATGTACTAAAAAAACTGCTTTTGGAGAAACCGGCTGTCAATGTAGTTTCCTTTACGCAGTATTATCCCGGGAAGGACATCTCACAATGGGGAGCCGACATGGAACTGAACGGGGAAAAGAAACGACTGAATTTTGACACATTCAGTGCCGATGCTGTGTTTTTTGAAATTATGGGATTGCATTTAGTCTCTGGTCGTTTTTATTCAGATGATTTCTCTACAGATAAAGAAAAAATTCTAGTCAACGAAACGTTCCTGCGTGAGCATAACATCACTAATCCTTTAGGAGGCAGGTTTATAATGGGTAAACGCAATTTTGAGATTATAGGAGTAGTAAAAGATTTTCATTATAAGTCTGTCAGCCAGCCGATTGTATCACTGGCAATAAGAAATGAGTCATATGCTTCATATTGCCTTGTAAAAATCCGGACAACCAGTTTTAAATCCCTGAACAATGTGATTCAGGATATAAAAACAACGGCTTCAGAACTTTCATCGTCTTTCCCTGTTGAAGTAAGCTTTTTTGACCAGGCAGTCGGAAACATGTATCAGTCGGAGCTCCGGTTCCAACGGACTTTCTCCTTGTTTGCCGGTAGCGCAATTATTATTTGTTGCCTTGGAATTTTAGCTATGTCGCTTTTTTCCTGCCAGCGCCGTGTGAAGGAAATCGGTATCCGTAAAATAAACGGTGCTAATGTGACGGAAGTCATGATCATGCTAAACAGAGATTTAATAAAATTATTGGTTATTGCCTTTATCATTGCAATGCCTGTAGCCTGGTATGTCATGCATAAATGGCTCCAGAACTATGCTTACCAAACAGAATTGAGCTGGTGGATCTTTGCACTGGCCGGATTACTGGCTCTGGCTATTGCGATAGTGACAGTAAGCTTGCAAAGCTGGAAGGCAGCAACAAGGAATCCGGTGGAGGCGCTAAGGTATGAGTGACCGACCCCCAAACCCCCCAGGGGGGGCTTAATTAGTAAAAAAAAGATGACAAATGGAAGAAATTGAAAAATCGATGTATTACGGAGCAAAACCTGAGACTTTCGAAGCTGCCAGAATTCTCAGGGAGAATACGACACCTTATGAAAAGCTACTATGGGAAAGACTATGATGATGGCCGTTCAGCAGAAATGGAGAAGTATTTTATTAAAGTTATCCGGATTACAAACTCAGAAGTTGAAAACAAAATAGAACCAGTCATAAAAAGATAGAAAATGAGACAAGCAGCAGAATTCAAAGTCCCCCCTGGGGGATTTAGGGGTGGTTTTAGGCAAAGCTGGAAGGCAGCAACAAGGAATCCGGTGGAGGCGCTAAGGTACGAGTAGAACCGAAATGCGGAAACAGTATAATAATATGGTATGTTAAGAAGGTTTCTAATTTCAGGATTCAGATTCTTTTTCAATAATAAGCTGACCGCAATTATTTGTGTTCTGGGATTGTCAGTGGCTATGACTCTTATAATCCACATGACTTTATTTGTGAAAAATGAGCTTAGCTATGATCATTTTCATCAGAAACATGATCGTATTTACAGGATACTCGGAAAAGACTTCTCTCCAGGTCAGGATCCCACGTTAATTGCCTTATGTCAGGGTCAGTTACCATATTATTTAAAGAATATCCCGGAGGTGGAGTCATGCCTGAGGATCTATGATAATGGTATTGTTGATATTGAATATGAAAATAACCGGTTTACAAAAAACCACCTTCTTTCTGCCGATTCAACATTTTTCGATCTCTTTTCATTTAAAGTTCTGAGTGGTAATCCTTCAGAAGTGTTACAAGATTCAAAGAGCATAATGATCTGCAAGTCGCTTTCCATAAAGGTTTTTAGCACTATTGACGTAATAGGGAAATCCATTAAAATCGCGGGGAAAGACTTGTCTGTCGGTGGAGTTCTTGACGATGTCAGGGCTAACTCTCATTTGAAGTTTGACATGTTATGCGGATTTAATGATCCTTCTCTTGACAACCTGGTAAAGCACTCCGGAGGGGAATTTTATACATATGTACTTCTCAGGAAGAATATCGATAAAGAAATTACATTGAAAAAAATATGTGATTCATACAGCGCCCTTGCTGCTGATTTCTGGAAAGACTCCGAAAGGAAATTAGAAGGGATCACCCAGTCTCTTACTGATATTGAACTCCACTCCGACAATATTATCTGGGATGTCCCGCACGGCAATATTCAAAACATTTATCTTGCAACGGGCCTGATAATATTTATACTTATTATAGCCGTAATTAATTTTGTAAACCTGTTTACTGTCAGTGCAGAGACACGTATTAAGGAAGCAGGTGTAAGAAAGGTGTCAGGCGCCTCGCGTTTTGATATGATTAAACAATATATGGGAGAAGCGGGATTTATAGCTTTATTCTCATTGCTGTTTGCCTTTTATTTTACGAGCTTCACCTTGTCATATTTCAACAAATTTACCGGAGGAAATATTTCTGTTTCCGAACTGTTCAACCCCGGACTTCTCGCAGGATTCATTCTTCTCAGTACTATTATAGGAATAGTCTCGGGTATTTACCCTGCTTTATATTTATCGCGCTTTTCAGTTGACAGAATGTTTAAAGGTGTTTCTTCAAAAGGAGGCCATATAAGTCCCTTTATCAAAGGATTGGTTTTATCACAGTTTTTTATTGTGACCCTTCTTGTATCATGTATGCTTATCTTCTACCGGCAGATGAATTATGTGAAAAACAAGGATCTCGGATTTAATAAGGAATACGTCGTTGCAATAAATGGACTCAATAAAAATGTGTTTAATAACTATAATGTCATCAGGGATAAACTGCTTCAAAAAAATGGGATATTGAATGTATGCCTTGCTCAGTCAATAACTGACGAGACTATGAGTGGACAGTATGCCAGTCGTACCGGTACCCGGCAGAGTGAAGAGATACTGGTTAACCAAACCCGGACTACGCAGGACTTCATAAAAACATTTGATATTACCATTCTTTATGGCCGTGATTTTGACAATTCATTTCCAACTGATAAAAAGAATTTTATTATTAATGAAACAGCAATAAAAGCTTTGGGTTTTCAGGGTGATGCAGTTGGCCAGATGATGGTAATGAATGATACAGGCTATGTTTTGGGTGTAGTTAAAGATTTCAATTTTGCTTCATTGCATAATAAGGTAGGCCCTCTTGTTATAACCTTTAATGACCTGAAAAGGGGAATTATTTATGTCCGATTAAATCCATCGTTCATCCATGAGGGTCTGGAATATATTTCTCAGGCAATTAAAACTGTCGATCCTCTATATAACCTTGAATATGAGTTTGTTGATGATTCGTTTAACCGCATGTATCTTCAGGAGTCGAAAATTAATAAAATGCTGTTCACCACGACAATAATCTCAATTATCCTTGCTCTGATGGGACTTGTAGGCCTGACCTCAATTTCGATTCTCAGACGAGTAAAGGAAATCGGAATACGAAAAATAAATGGCGCCAGAGTCTCTGAAATATTAGTACTTCTGAATATGGATTTTTTAAAATGGGTTTTCGCGGCTTTTGCTGCTGCAATTCCGGTTTCGTTGGTTGTAATGATGCATTGGATGAAGGATTTTGCATTTAAGGCAGGAATAAGCTTGTGGATTTTCGCTTTATCAGGGATAACCATATTTGGAATAACATTATTAACAGTAAGTTGTATAAGCTGGAGGGCAGCAACGAGGAATCCGGTGGAGGCATTAAGATATGAATAAATAAAAAGAAAAAAATGTACTGGTATTACTTAAGAATAGCTTTACGGAATATCACTGCTAATAAGAAATTTTCAATAATCAATATTGCAGGTTTTGCATTTGCGATCTCAATATGCCTGGCTATTTCACTTTTCGTGATAAATGAATATTCCTATGACCGGTACAACGGGAATACAGATCAGATCGTAAGACTCATAAATACAAAGGATAATTCAAGCCAGATCGATTATCGTGTAAAAGATATACTGGCAAAAAACTATCCTGAGATACAAAACACCTGTCTGGCATTACGTTCCGGTCATCCGGTAGAGGTCAAATGTGGAGAAAAGGGCTATTATCTGGATGATATTATCTCTGTTGACAACAGTTTTTTCGAGGTCTTTACAGTTTCATTTGTTTCTCAGCCGCCATCTCCGGTTTTTGCCGGCATTAATTCCGCAATAATCACTGAGACAACTGCAAGGAAATTATTCGGAGCAGAATCGCCCCTTGGGAAAGATATTCTGATCCTGGGCATTTTACCGGTAACCATATCAGGAATTATCAGGGATTTTCCAGAAAATTCAAGCTTAAGCGCCGGGCTGCTTGTGAATGCTGAAAACAGCAGGTTCAAATTTAACCAGTGGATTGGTGATTCAAGGGACTCAAGCACATACTGGTGGCCGTTCCAGATCTATCTTCAGCTTGAAGAGAATGTGATTCCCGAACATCTGTCTGAGAAGATAAATGAGAATATCGGTATGCTGAAGCCTTATGCCGAACAGGTAGGTTTTCTGAAGCTGAAGGATATTTATCTTCACGATCCAACAACTGGGAGTGATACAAAAAAAGGTAATCCCGGTTTATTGAATTTATTAACGTTAATCGCATTGATTATTTTAACGCTTGCCGTGATTAATTATATAAATCTGACTGTAGCACAGCAAACCAGGCGGAATAAAGATACAGGAATAAGGAAAGTATTCGGCGCAAGCCGGGATAATGTCATTTATCATTATCTGACAGAATCAGTCATTGTCATTTTTTCAGCCTGCATTTTTGGGATCCTGTTATTATGGTTCCTTATCCCGTTCTACCAGAAACTATTTAATTCAGCTGTTGATATAAATCTTTTATTCAGATTCCCATATATTATTATCATACCTGCAGCAATCCTTTTTATTGGGTTAATCAGCGGTACAGGACCTGCAATATTTTTGACAAGGATTTCACCTGTAAAGATTTTGAGCGGTTCCGCTTTTTCACCGGCTAAGAAAAACTATATACGCAATTCTCTTATAATCTTTCAATTCACTATTTCAATTGTCTTGATTTTTTGCGTATTGATTGTACAGAGACAAATTCAGTATGTAAAAAACAAAAATCCGGGATTTAATGAAGAACAATTACTCCGGCTCGATCTCCCGTTCATCGGTGAAAATAATATTCAAAAAGCATTTGTTTTATTGGATGAGTTAAAAAAGTCACCTTACATTAAAAGGTTATCAGTTTCATCAGGTGTCCCGGGGGAAATCAGAATGAGCATGGGATCCAACATGGAGAATACAAGTAAGAATATCAATGTGCCATGCCTCATGGTCGATACTGCATTTATAGAAACATTCGGGCTGAAAGTGATCAGGGGGAGGAATCTCCTGCCAGGTGATATCGATAAAGTATGTATGATTAATGAAGCTGCTTACAAACATTTTGAATTTGAGGACCTTGAAAATAAACGGTTTAACAATTTTGGAGGATTTGATATTGTCGGAGTTGTAAATGATTTTCATTATAGTTCCCTTCACAAGACCATAGGACCTGTCTGCATTATGTTTACATCCAAAAGTATGCCATCGGCATTGAATATAAGGTTCTCTGCAAACGGAACGGGGCCAGGAATGGATTTCATAAGAGATATCTGGCAGGAAATCTTACCAGGGTATCCTCTGAAATACCAGTTTTATGATGAATGGTTTGATTCAATGTACAGGTCGGAGGAATATTTCGCCCGCACAATCAGTCTTTTTGCCATTCTCGCCATTATAATTTCATGTATCGGAATTCTTGGGCTGGCTATTTTTTCCTCGGAACGCCGGACCAAAGAGATAGGTGTAAGAAAGATAAACGGTGCAAAAGTCTCTGAAATACTTCTCTTGCTGAACAGAGATTTTTTAATCCTGGTTTTAATAGCCTATTTAATTGCTGTCCCGGTGGCATGGTATGCCATGCACAAATGGCTGGAGAACTTTGCTTACAGGACAGAAATGAAATGGTGGATCTTTGTCCTTTCAGGCTTGCTGGCACTTTTAATCGCACTACTAACTGTGAGCTGGCAGAGCTGGCGGGCAGCAATAAGGAATCCGGTTGAAGCATTACGCTATGAATAATTCAATATACGTTGCCATTAGAAATTTGATAATTTGAAATAGTATATGATCTTTAAGAACATCCGGCTGGCTTTCAGAGATATCCTGAAAAATAAGGGCATAAGCTTCATTAATATACTTGGTCTGGCAATTGGAATGATGGCTGTACTGCTTATCTTTCAATATATCAGGTTTGAAAAGAGCTATGATAGATTCTTTGAAAATGCAGGGCGTTTGCAACGTCTGGTCTTATACAGATATTATAAGACCGGCCTGGATAAAAGTGTCGGGAATAATTATTATGTCGGGCAAATTGCATTGGAGAAAATCCCGGAGATCGAAAATTTCTGTCGTTGCAAGAAAGTGACTCAGTACATTGAGGCAGGCGAGGAGATGTATAAAGAGGAAGGGACTCTTTTTGCCGATAGTTCATTCTTCGATCTTTTCTCTCATTCTGTTATATCCGGTGACAAAAAAACCTTTCTTCGCCAACCTGATGTTACAGTCATAACTGAATCGCTTGCCAGGAAATACTTTGGGAACGAAAATCCTGTGGGTAAAACAATTTATGGAGTGAATCCCGGAAGAAAACCAGTGCTTGTTCAGGGCGTGATAAAAGATGTACCCAAAAACTCCCATCTGAAGTTTGACCTGGTTATTTCTTTATCGACTATTACCAACAATTCTTATTGTTATAGCTGTAATAATACTAATACTTATTTCCTTCTAAAGGAAGGAGCCGATCCTGTGAAAATTGCAGAGGAAATCACAACCCTGGCTAAGGAGAATTTTATTTCTAGGGGAGTTACAATAGATTTTCCCATCGAGTTTCACCTTCAACCGATTACGGGTATCCATCTGCATTCCAATTACCGTTTTGAGCATGAAACCAATGGGAACAATAAATACTTATCCATATTACTGGCAATTGCCTTATTAATACTTCTCAGCGCCGGCCTTAACTACCTAAATCTGTACTCTTCAATTACAGCAAGACGAATAAATGGAATAGGGATAAGGATCGTAAATGGAGCCACAAACAGGAATATCATTGGCGAATTCACAACTGAAGCTGTTCTGACAGGTTTACTCAGCCTTTTTTTAGCCTTTTTACTATTGTTTCTCTTTTTTCCATTTTTTAGAAATTTATTAGACCTCGATTTTACGCTGGCAACAGCTTTTCAGGTTAATACATGGTTACTTCCGTCATGTTTATTGATATTCCTGAGTCTTGGAGTGGGATTTTTACTGGGTATCAGGACTTTAAATGTTTCACCTGTCTCATTTATCAAGAAAGACTTTATCCTGAAGAATAAAAAGCGCTCCCGAAAATTTCTCCTTGTGGTACAATTCATTATCACCATTATTCTTATCGGAAGTACGATAGTGGTTATGAAACAGATAAGCTACATGCAACGGGATGCTTTTACGATGGATATAGATCAGGTACTTGTTGTAAGAAGACCGGTTGCCCGTGAATTTAATTCCTCACAGACTTCTTTCCAGGAGAGTCTGCTAAAAATTCCGGGAATAACGGATTTTACATTTTCAACAATTTCCCCCGGAGAAAAAAACACCTGGGTCAAAGGAGGAATTTCAATAAAAGGGAAAGACCGGCTGGATTACCAGTTCTTCCAGGCAGATGTGGCTCCGGATTTTTTTCAGTTTTTCAATGTCAGGCTTCTTGCAGGTCGGCAATTTTTCAGTGATGAAAATAACTGGACTGGAGGTCCGCGGCATCTGATTTTGAATAAAGAAGCTGCCCTCGCTTTTGGGGAAGATGATTATAAAAATATTATAGGTAAAACACTTATTGACCTGGATTCTGATCCACAGCAGGAAATAGGAGAAATAGTAGGAGTGATAGATGGATATTTTCAGAATTCACTCGACCAGGAAATAAAGCCAACCATTTATAATTGCGACCAGGGTGGTTATTTTATATTCATAAAAATTCATAGTAAAAACATACATGAGATTGTTTTGAATGTAACTTCAGAATTCAGGAAGTATTTCGAGGGTCAGTATTTTGAATATTATTTCCTCGATGAGTTCTTTAATGCCCAGTACAAATCTCATATTCAGCTTTTCAAGTGTTTCATCTTATTCAGTATAATGGCAATTATTATTGTCAGTCTATCACTTTTTGGCCTGGTAATGATGATGTCAGTCACCCGAACAAAGGAGATTGGTATCCGTAAAGTCAACGGGGCCAGGATAAATGAACTATTAATAATGCTTAACAGAGATTATGTAATATGGATTGTTATCGGATTTATTGTTGCCACCCCGGTTACATGGTATGTAATGCATTTATGGTTGAAGAATTTTGCCTACAGGACAGAACTGAGCTGGTGGATTTTTGCCATAGCCGTCTTAATCACCCTGTTAATAGCATTATTAACAGTCAGCTGGCAAAGCTGGCGGGCAGCAACAAGAAACCCTGTTGAAGCATTACGATACGAATAAGTATTTGAAAATGATATAATTTGAAAATGAGAAGTCCTTTAATATTGATGCTGATGGGAGTAATTATGTTCTTTAGCAATTCCTGTCGGCACAATAGGCTAAAGACAAATGAAAAAGAACTTGCTGAAGAGATTATGATCAGTGAGAAGGCTAAAGCTGAGAAAGAGAAGAATAACCTTAACAATGATCCTGATAATTATGGTAAGAAAAGTTCATACGGACTGCGAAAAAAAGAAAACCGGTTACCAGATACTCAGAATCCGCCCTTACGGATTGATATTCCCGGAACACTAAACAGCTCCCGTGCATTAAAGCTTTCAGATGTGGCTTCTGAAATAAGATATGTGAAACTCGAAACGCCTCCGGATACGATCCTTCTTTATGATCATTTTTTTTACCGGGATGAACTTATGTCCACGATAAGGTCTGATGATGAACAGATTATTTTCCAGGGATTGTACGGAGTGATAAGATATAATATGCAGGGTATATATCAGGAAACAATCTGGGAAAACAAAACCGGAATAAATTTTTACGGTAAAATGGTTTCCTATGGAGGGAATGATTTCTTTGGAGTGCCGCCTCATATTCCCGTTAATCTTACAAATGGGGATCTTTATTATGAATTCCATGACGGAACTGCCGGAACAGGACAGGTAATGAAATACAAAATTGGTACCGGTAAAAGTACTCCTGTTCAATCTCAGGCTGAAATACCAGGGCAACAAAGCATTCCTGGCGATACTTTAATAACTTCAGGCAATTTTCCCATTGATCAACCTGAAAGAATATTTGGTATTGGTCCTGATTCCTGGGCAGGCATAAACAGCAAATGGAATTCAGGTAAATCCGGAACAATGCTTATCACATATAACAACTCAGGCGATACTATATGTAAATTTACTGATTATGAGCGGATTGTAGATTTTACAAAGAGCGTGTATCGGCGTCCTGTTGATCTGATAACCTATCAATCTGAAGGATTACTGACCATTAAACCTGAATATAATGACACTGTCTTCAGGCTGATTGAGCCTGAAAGGTTACTACCTGTTTATGTGATTAGTTTTGGTGAACTTACTGTCAGTTTCAGTGATGCATTAGATCCTGATTTTGACCTGTCTCAGAAATTGATGTTAATGTCGCTTCATGAGACAACAAATTTTTTGTTTATCAGATACACACAGAATAATGATTCCCCTGATAATATAAAAAAGAATGCAGTAAGGTTCTATAATGTCCTGTTTGATAAGAAATGGGGGAAAATGTTGCATCAGCCCGGTTTTACTTTATACCCTGAAGGAATAGTAAACGATATAGATGGAGGTATGCGTTTCTGGCCTGATTTTATAACTCCTGATGGAGAAATGATGAAACTTATTTCCGGGAAAATAATAAAGGATTTCGTAAACTCTGAAGAATTTAAGGCAGCAGCTATTTCTGATGAAAACCGGAGAAAGCATCTTTCAATGGCATCAGGATTGAAAAATACAGATATGGTTATTATGATCGTAAAATGAGAAACTCATTAATAATATCAATAATCTTTCTGGTACTGATCATAAATCTGTCATGTCACCGTAACCGTCTTCAAACCAATGAACAGGAACTGGTAAATCAAATCCTTCTTCAGGAAAAAAATGAGACAGAGAAAGCTGCCCGGGAAAAACAATTATCAGATTCATTGAACAGGCTTTCGAATGGACTTCATTTTAAAGAAGACAGATCTGTTGATCCAAAACATACACCTTTAAATATTGATATTGCCGGGAGCCTGAACAATATAAGTGAAATAAAATTATCGGATGTAGCCTCAACGATCTCATATGTAAGAATAGAACCTGTCCCTGATTCAACAATACCAAAGGATCTGAAATTCAAATATTACATTATGGACAACTATATAGTTGCTCTTAATCTGTATGGGATTCATCTGTATTCAAAATCAGGCAAATACCTGCGTTCAATTGTAAAAAATGAAATGAGCGGAGTAATGGTTGATGCGGACAGGTTACTATTCCGGAACGATTATTATCTGAAGGGTGGAGGATTTTCTGTTCAGGCTGACGGCGACAATTTGTTTTATTATTACAGTAATAATATTACCGGGCAGAAATATTTAATGAAATATGACTGTTCCTCTGTTCAGCTGAAGCCTGAATACAAATTTGATCCTGAAAATCCGGATCAGATTTCCGGCTTGGGTGAAATTGCTATTGATCTGAATCATGGGAACACTGTTCCGCCACCTCCCCGAAAACACCAGGGGATGTTCGGCGGTTCACCTGAAGGTTTTTTTATGGATTTAGGTACTTATTTGCTCGATCATGATTCATATATCCTTCCCGCTCGTGGTGAAAACATGCTGATTGTTCTTAACAACCTTGGAGATACATTATCAGAATTTACCCGCCTTGAAAAGCTGGTTAACTATACAAAAATTATGCAGAGGGGCACCGATGGCGGCACAAATTATGAATCGGGTGGAAGGTTTTTCTATCGTCCCGCTTTCAACGATACGGTTTTCAGGATTAGTCCGCCAAATCGTATGATACCTGTTTATGTGCTTGAACTTGGTGAATATAAAGTCTCAAGGCAGGAAGGTGTTGATCCCGGCTTTGACCTTACAGGAAGAATCATTCCGGAAGATTGGGCTGAGACAGAGAATTATATCTTCCTGACTTTCACAAAAGATGATTATGATTGTCCTGATACCAGAAAAAACAAAACGGTTAAAATCTATCATGCTATCTATTCAAAACTGAACCGCCTGTTAACAATCATTAAAGGTGATCCTTTAAATTATTCCCCTGAAATTCTGGAAAATAATATTGATGGCGGAGTCCCGGTGTGGCCCCTGTCATATATGATAAGTCAAAATGGTGAGATTATGTTCCCTATGAAGGGAAGTGAACTGAAGGAACGGATAAAATCGAATGAATTTAAGCTTTCTCGAGCCCCCTCAGAAAAAAAAGAAGAACTGGAAAAGCTGGCGGTTTCAGTCGCGGACAATGAAGATATACTTATGATAATCAAATAAATGTGATGCCAATGAGTAACTATTTAAAAATAGTATTACGTAATATGTCCCGGAAACCTGTCTATTCAATAATCACTTTTACGGGCTTTACTATTGGTATCGCAGCCAGTCTTTTAATATACCTGTGGGTTTATAACGAATTCAGCTATGATAAGTTCCATCCCGATTTCCGGAGGATATTCCGTGTACTTACTTTATCGAAACAAGGAAAGGAAATAATAAAATCGCCCATGTGTTATCGTCCTGTAGCTGAAACTATGAAAATGGATTATGATCAGATAGAGGCTGCTACATATATAGATTACAGTTCAGAAGACTCTCCATTGAAACTGGAATCAGGAGGAGATAAAATTGAAGCCAGGATGTGCTGGACCAATGAAGACTTTTTTAAGGTTTTCGGAGGATTCAGGTTTTTGGAAGGTTCTTCTGAGGGAGCTTTTACAAATCCCGATAACATCGTTCTTTCGGAAAAGACAGCAAAAAGATTATTCGGAAATGAATCTGCTTCAGGGAAAACAGTGATCAGTGATAAATTCGGCCGGGAAGTGTACAAGGTAAGTGGTGTTATCCGCATCCCTGAACAAAGTCATATTGATTTTGGATTTATACAATCAGATAAAAACAATCGTCATTCACTTTATTCAAATAACTGGGGAGACAGGGGCTTTGTGAGAGTATATATCAAGCTCAGAAAGGATGCTCAGGTAGATGGCCAGTTTCTGAAGGCAATATCAAATCATATCAGCCGGTATTCGAAGCTTACCGACAAGCTGGTATTTCAGCCTCTTGCTGATATCCATCTCTATTCAGATTATTCAAATGATTATTATACTAAGAATCCGGGAAGTTATAAGTATGTATGGATCTTCTCAGGACTTGCATTCCTCATAATTCTTATGGCTTCATTAAACTTCTCGACCTTATCTGTAGCCAGGGCTTCGGAACGTTCTGTTGAAATAGGTATCAGGAAAACAAACGGCGGGAGCAGGATAAGCATCTTCAAACAATTTATGCTCGAATCTGTTATTCAAACTTTTGCGGCAACCATCGCAGCGCTCATTGTTGTATGGTTCATTCTTCCCTGGTTTAACACTATTTCCTCGAAAGAGCTGGTCTTTAATTTTCGACCTGGACTGATTATTAACCTGTTCCTGCTGACCCTGATGGTAGGTATTATTTCAGGCATTTATCCGGCAGTTTATCTGTCATCGTTTAGTCCGGTTGGGATCTTCAGAAGAGGCTCATTATCAGGTTCAAGAAGTAATTTTATCAGGGTGCTTGTAACAGTTCAGTTTACAATAGCAATTTTCATTGTTATTGCAACTATACTGTTTATCAGGCAATTAAACTACATTCATAATAAGGACCTTGGTATTGATTATAAAAATGTTGTTGTTATTCCTACCGGTTTATGGTATGACAATAAAGAATTTAAGGAGGAATTACTTCGAAATCCAAGGATATTAAGTGTGTCTGCAAGCACCTCCGCACCAATATATGGCGGATTCAAAAGCGGGCTTCCTTTGAGTCACCAGGGGAGTATGGATACGCTTCAGGTCAATCATTTTTTTGTTGATGAAGACTTTGAAAAAACATATAAGCTTGAAATAAAAAAAGGTCAGTTTTTGCAAATGAGTTCCGATGCTTATTGGGAAGAATTCGACAAAGCAAGAAAGAGCAAGAAAGAAGATAAAGAATATGCTGTATCTATCCCGATAGTAATAAACGAAACCGCTGAGAAGATGCTTGGCTTTGAAGATCCGATCGGGCAAAGAACAGGGACAAATGTGATTGTCGGAGTAGTTAAAGATTTTCATTTCAGATCATTGCATTATGCTATAGAACCTGTTGTTTTGTCAAACAATCCTGAAGCCATTCAGACGATGAATGTACGCATTGCACCAGGGAATACTACTGAAACTCTTAATTATATCCGTGACATATATAAAAAGAACAGGGACGACAGGGAGCTTTCCTATTCATTTTTTGATGATCTGCTTGACGAAACATACCAGGCTGAAACACGATTAAAAAACATTACACTTGCTTTTGGAATCCTGGCAATAGTAATTTCCATTCTTGGAATACTTGGAATGGCTGTGTTTTCAATTGACCGTCGTACCAAGGAAATAGGAATAAGGCGAGTGTCCGGCGCAAAAGGTTCAGAAATATTGATTTTACTTAATAAGGAATTCATAATATGGGTTGTGGTCGCATTTCTCATTGCATCTCCGGTCGCATGGTATGTAATGCACAAATGGCTTCAGAACTTTATTTACAAAACTGAATTAAGCTGGTGGATTTTTGTCCTGGCTGGTTTACTGGCTCTTATTATTGCGCTGGCAACAGTCAGCTGGCAAAGCTGGCGGGCAGCGACAAGAAATCCGGTTGAAGCATTACGCTATGAATAGAAAAGGTGGTACCTTTAATAATCATTAAAGAAAACCATGTTCAGAAACTACTTAAAATTGACCATCAGGAACCTGATGTTAAACAAGGGGTATTTTTTTATTAACCTTTTAGGATTAACCATCGGAATTACTGCGTTTATCCTTATTGTGCTATGGATAAAAGCAGAGACTTCGTACGACAAGTTTCATGAAAATGCCAATAACATATACAGGGTTGATTATCTTTTATACGAAGAAGGTATTCTTGAACAGCATTCTGCGTCAGGATCAACCGGCGTTGGGAAGGAAATAAAGAATATGTTCCCTGAAGTTGAAGGTTATACACGTTTTTATCGAACTGAAAGTCTTGTAAAATATGGGGATAAAACCTTTAAGGAAAAAAATATCTTATTTGCACAGTCATCTTTTTTTGATCTCTTTTCATTTCCGCTGTTAGAGGGGAAAGCTGATTCCAGCCTTCTTGCTATTAATCATGCTGTAATTACAGAAGAAACCGCCCGGAAATATTTTGGTGACGAAAATCCGATGGGAAAAATGATCACTCTTGACGGTGCAAGTGATTTTGAGGTGGCTGGAATCGTAAAATCAATACCTGGAAATTCTCATTTAAAGTTTGATATTCTCCTTTCATATGAGAATCTAATAAAGAACTCACAATATTGGGATAGTTACTGGGTGAGTGAAACGGTATATTCTTATATTCTTCTGGCTCCTGGAGCAGATCCTGAAGCATTACAGGCAAAGTTGCCCCAGATACCTGAAACCTTCATCGGAAAATTTATGAAGGAAGCTTTCTTCCTGCTTGAATATAGATTGGTAAAACTTACAGACATTCATTTACATTCATCTGTCAGTAACGAATTAGAAGTCAATGGTAGTTATCGTAATGTGGTTTCACTTGGTATTATTGCCTGCCTTGTATTATTGATTGCTTTTATAAATTATATCAATCTGGCGACATCACGTTCAATAGAAAGAACTCATGAAGTAGGAATCCGCAAAGTATCAGGAGCATTGAAGAAAGACCTTATTTTCCAGTTCCTGACAGAGTCAGTGTTACTGAACCTTCTTGCGTTGGTTGTAAGTCTTTCCAGCGTCTTGCTCTTACTTCCTTTCTTTAAGCAGGTTATGCAAAGCCCGCTTCAGATCAATTACCTGATTGTACTGCTCCTATTTGTTCTATTGCTTGTTGCAGGATCCTTATTCACAGGATTATTGCCTGCAATATATATTTCACGATTTACTCCCAGCTTGGTATTAAAAGGGAAAAATCCAACAGGTTCCGTGTGGATAAGCAGGCTTAAGAATTTTCTTGTTGTTTTCCAGTTTACAATTTCTGTTATTCTGATCATTTGCACAATTACTATTTATCGTCAGGTTAATTTCATGCTCAATCATGATCTGGGTTTTGATAAGGAAGGATTATTGGTTATTGATGGTCCCAGGATAATCAAGGCCAACACATTTGAATCATACATGAACAGCCTGGAATCTTTCAAAAATGACATAAAAGCCCAGTCTATGGTCAGTAACATCACAGCCTCATCTAATGTGCCCGGGACAGAAATCAAAAACTCGCGTGTTTTTGGGATTCCTGTTGAGGGACGTAATACCGAAAAAAGAATAGATGCTTATTATGTTGATAATCAGTTCTTTAGTACTTATGGACTGACTATACTGGCAGGGGGAAATTTTGGTGCAGCCTTTATGGAGGAATCCAATAATATTATATTAAATGAATCAGCACTTACATATTATGACTTTAAAGATGCAGAGAGCACTGTTGGAAAAATCCTGAGAGGAGGCAGCCAGGAAGTATCCATAAAGGCTGTTATCAATGATTTTAATCAGCAATCATTAAAAGAGCTGCCCAGTCCAATTACATTCTTCAATCAGCCTGCAAATACTTTCTATACCATTAAAGTAAATATGGCTGGTATAGATCAGCTTATCCCGGAATTAGAGAAGATATGGATTGAACACTACCCGGGAAATCCTTTTAATTATTTTTTCCTGGACGATTTCTATGATGAACAATACCTGGGAGAACAGCGTTTTAGCGGATTATTCCTTGCAAGTTCTATACTGGCAATAATCATTGCCTGTCTCGGCTTATCAGGGTTATCTGCTTATTCAATTACCCGGCGCACAAAGGAAATAGGGATCCGCAAAACAAATGGCGCCAGAATAGTCCAGGTGCTGGGTTTATTGAATAAAGACTTTGTGAAATGGGTCGTGATTGCAATTGTGATTGCTGCTCCCGTTGCCTGGTACGTTATGAATAAATGGCTTCAAAACTACGCATACAGGACAGAAATCAGCTGGTGGATTTTTGTACTTTCAGGAGTAATTGCTATCGGTATAGCTCTGATAACTGTCAGCTGGCAAAGCTGGCGGGCAGCAACAAGAAATCCGATTGAAGCATTGAGGTATGAGTGATCTATGTGTTCTTTGTGGTAAAAAATCCATTAGAATAGAATTGAATTCTAAACCGGAATCCTAATTTTACCGCAAATTCTGTTTTATGAAGGTATTTAAATTCGGAGGTGCCTCTGTAAAGGATGCTGCAGGAATAAGCAACCTCGCTAAAATAGTTGCAGGTGAACATGACAACCTTGTAATTGTTGTTTCGGCATTCGGGAAAACGACAAATGCACTTGAAAAAGTACTGAAAACATGGCTGGCAGGCGATAAAAATTATAAGGATCATCTTGATGATATATACAGTTATCACGCATCCGTTACTGAGGAGCTTTTTATATCAGAAAATACTGCAAAAAGTAAAATAGACGACTCATTTGCAAGGCTTAAAAAGTATCTGAAAGATGCAACACAATCAGGATATGATTTTGAATATGACCAGATTGTTTCATATGGTGAAATATGGTCGACAATAATAATTGCTGAATTTCTTAAGAAAACTGGTATCAATGCTGAATGGATTGATATCCGTGATTACCTGCTGACCGATGAAAGGTACAGGGATGCCAATATTCTATGGGAGGATAGCTTCACTGTGATCAAATCTGTTTTTGATTTTAGAAAATCACTGGTTTATGTAACACAGGGTTTCATTGGCGGTACAACTAACGGACATTCAACGACACTTGGCAGGGAAGGATCAGATTATACGGCAGCAATCCTTGGCAATATGCTT
>JAPLDX010000135.1 GCA_026391215.1 Bacteroidia bacterium | reverse complement strand
TGTGAATTCCGGAATTAAACAGATTCCCGGCAATATTGATAGTATTGCCGTTATCATTCATAATCCCTGCCACAAGCCTGAAATCACCTGTTACATTTACAGTTGTCTGGGAACCTGCAAAAGTCAGCTTCTTTCCCGCTGGTTTGGTTATTGTAAGATTGTTAAGCGTCTGTGCGGCTGCAATGTTTATAGTAAATGTCTGATCCCCGCTGCCATTGAATGTCGTGGTATTGGTGCCTGCGGTATATGTCGTACCTGAAGCAATTGAGAAATTTCCTCCAACCGTAACATCCAGGTTGCTCGCAACGAAATCTCCTTCTGTGATTGTCAGATCATTAAGAACGGTCAGAGGATAGGTATTCAGACTTACGACAGATGTTCCGCTCTGCTCATCAATAATTAAATCTGAAATTGGTCCTGTTGTGCTAATAAGGTAATCAGCATCAGCAAGTACGCTTCCATTAGTAGGGACTATCTTAACAGTTCCCCCTGTGACATTTATATTGGAAGCCGGACAGTTGACTACATATGCCAGTGCAGTTGTTGGATTGCATACATCAAGAATGGAAAGCATACCCCCTCCCATCGAAAATCCGTTGGCTGCATTGTTGCAGATACTGAAAGCGCCTATTCCCGGATTTGCATTATCCACTCCGTTCAACGCTCTCGCTGTGTTTACCTGAGCATCGATCAGATCATCGGGACTCGTGTAGTTAATAATGTTAGTAAAACGTCCCCGGATAAGCATTTCACCACCAGTTTGAAGGTATGATACAAGAGAATTAGTCCCTCCTTCAGGATTGTGAAACTGTTTTGTATCAACCTTACCGCCATTCTGGATAAACTGCCCTGATGCGTAACTGTAATAAAGCAATCCTGATGATTCGCGAGTAGAGAGATATCCATTGTTTACCTGCAGCTTGCCAAGCATTATCAGTCCGCTGTTTCCTCCGGAAGGATTAATTCCATAAAGCACATCTGTACCTCCGGCGAGCCCGTAAGCAGCATTGATCTCAGTATAGCTGTCGGCAGTTGATTGTACAATAGCGCCTGCGCCATCGAGTATGAGCGCTCCGTTTGCTGGTATAATGAAATCACTTGTAACCCAGGTGTTTACAGCACCTTCTGAGAGTGAAGGAATTACAGTTAATCCCTTCAAAACAAGTGTCCCGTTTTTTATCCACAGTGCTTTCTTAAGATTCGGATTAGCATCTGTCGCATCAGGGAGCGTAGTGCTTCCTTCAGCAATGTTGGCGCCATAAAGCCTGAAATTGGAATAATCAGATGAATTAATCGTAAGCTTATAGGTCTGGCCAGATCCCTTGTCAACCACCAGGTTATAAAATATAGTTTGCCCGTTGCATGTGATGGTTCTATCAGAAGAACCGTTAAAATATAGAGTGGCAAAACCATTAGAAGCCAGCTTGTTATAAACAGGATAAGTCAGGTTGGTGAATCTTACGGATCCGTTGTTTGTGAAATCTCCGTAAACCTGAATTCTGTGTGATTCAAGTTCATAGTAGTTCAGGAATCCGCTCGTGCTTCCTGTTAAGCCACGAGGGTTGGTCGTTGTGTTGGTTCCTCCTGTACCGGTAATAATAGCCCCCGGGCTATCAACATTCAGATTCCCTTTGATGACAAGGTTTATTCTTCTGGCAGTTCCGTTGTTGATGCTGAAAGTCCCCTGCTTAACATTCAGGTCGCCATTTAAAGTGATATTGCTTATAAGTGTTACAGTTCCGGCAGTTTTTACAGACAAATGATAATAGACAGTCTGAGCAGAGGACATTATATCGTTATGATTGTATTCGGTAGTTCCTCCGTCTGTAGTAACAAAAGTATTGACAACAGCTGCAGGGAAATCAGACGATGAAAGCTTAAGAGTACCCGGACCTCTTAATGCATTAAACGTGTTTGCAAATCTGAAGGTTCCCTGATCAATAATACCTCCGTTATTGATTGTAATGTCAAGGTTTGGAGTGATGTCATTTGCCTGAAGGGTTACTGTTCGTCCGGAAAGGATCACCACCTTGTCGTTCTGGGACGGCACAGTTGAGCCTGGGCCTGTGGTGCCACCCGGATCAAATGTCCATGTGCTTGGCAGGTCCCAGAATCCTGTCTGGTAGGAGTAGTATGTATTTGCTGATCCTACTGTCCATGACCCTGTTATGGTTGAACTGCCTGTAGATGTTGCCGGGTTTGATCCCGGGACGGAAGGTAATGTTGCAAGAGCCCACAGGTCTGAGCTGTTGGTATATGGCTGGAATAACAGCGGATCACCAACGATCTCGCCGTTATTATATGCAAAGGAAAACACTGTTGTGCTTTGAGTAGTTATGCCTGACGCAACGAGCTCCCAGGTCCTGTTTATCGAGTTGGTAAGAATACCCGGATTAACTGGAGTTGTTCTGACTGAAAGACTTCTTGGGGCAACACCTCCTGCCGGTAAATTGGTAATAATAAAAGGATTATAATAAACCGGACTTCCACTTCCAACAGGGTATGTTATATTAAAATAGTTATTATTATTAAGGGTCCCGGAACGGATCAGGTGTCCCAGACCATTTGTTTCAATCATGTTTGTCACTCCGAATGCAGCTCCCCCCAGGACTGTCGCGTTGTCGGGACGGGTCAGGATAAGGTCATAATCGTTGAGACGTACAATCCCCGTGTTTAAGGTAAGTACCCTGCTTACAGTCACATTTCCCTGGATTACCTTATTTCCACCACCGCTGACAGTCAGGTTCCTGTAATTTGGACTGGCGAAAACAGTCTGGTCTCCTGCCCGGTTATATGTTACAGTTGTTGCATCTGCATCAGTGGTAAGAGTGCCTATAGTATTTGTCGCACCACTTAGATTCAAAGCATGATTAAATGCACCGGGACTCATATCAATTGTGCCGTCACCGGATAAATTGCCTGTAACTGCCAGTGTACGGGCCGCAGCGCACTGACAAAAACCTGCTGGTCACCTGCACGGGTATAATTTACCACACTTCCCGAGCCTGCTGCGGTAGTAAAGGTCCCGATAGTATTTGTTGCACCCGCAAGATTCAGCACATGAGCCAATCCTACACCATTCATCCTTAATGTGCCCGCTCCGGCCAGGTTGCCCTTTACATTCCAGGTTACTGCCGCAGCTCCCACAGTGAATATTGCTGTTCCGTTTACAGTAAGATCCCCGTTTACGGTAAGGTCGCCGCTGTATGTTTTTGTAGTACCGTTAGTAGTGACAGTCAGATTTCCATAAGCAGGAACATTTGAAACTGCCTGATTTATATTAGCCTGGTAGACAACCGTAGATGTGGCATCAAGAGTAATGTTGGTCGACATGAAATTTGAAGGGAACAGGACAGCCGTTGCCACTGCACTGTTACCCAGAGTCAGGCCTGTCCCGGCTGTCATTGTAAGGGTCCCGACCATATTCCCGGTTATCTGGAAACTGGAAGTTGCAAGGATAGCTGATCCGCTTATTGCCAGATTACCATTCACAGTCAACGCAGCTGCCATTGTTTTTGTACCAGACCCGGAAATTGTCAGGTTATTATATCCTGTGCCACGTACTGACTGAGCCCCTGAACCATTATAATCCATCGTACCTGTTCCGGCTGTATATGTACCGGAGTGTGTATTATCACCAGCAATAAACAATGTTCCTGATCCGGACTCAAAAGTTCCATTACCAGTCAGGTTCCCGCTCATTGTAAGCGAATTATTTCCAATGTTAAGTTTTGGTGTTCCCGGAGCATTATTCAGGGCAACATTTCCAATATGGCTGGTAATAATTAAATTCAGAACAACAGTTCTCAATCCTGCTGCTGCTGTATTCTGAATTACTACATGATGTATATCACCAGGATTTTCCCCGGCATAGCCTGTCTGACCCGGATATGTTGCACCGGTCGGATCCCCGGTTATGACCCAAGCTGCAGCATCCCAATTGGTTGGAGGACCAAGAGGTATTGAAAGAGTAAAAGTTGTTGTTGCCTGGCCGAAGGAAACAACAAATTGAAACAGTACTAACAGAAAGATTATTGACTTTTTTGTTAAATAAGAGTAACTCTTAACCCGAATTCCCCAATGAGGGGAATCAGCAGAATATGATCCGAATAAAGCTAAAATCGCTCGGCCTGCAGGTTTATTGCTTTCCATATATGATCAGGTTCAATTTTTCAAAACAATTCTATCAGTCAGTATATCAAATAAATATGACTCTGCAGTTTATAGTCCTCCCTTTCGAGCCGCAGAGTTCATTTGCTCAATTAATTTTATGCGGTGAATATAGGAATTTTTTAAACACCTCTAACGCGTTATTTTTCACGTGTTTTGAACACTTTAACAAGACTTTTAAATAGCCATTTTGGTTGCTTTCTGCAACTCACTTGTTCTGTTGCACTTAAAAACCCTGCAAATGGGCATGTGATACCATTTTTGCTGTTATTGATTTTGACCAACGGTCAGTTTTGCTTGATTACTGCATATCATTATTTGACCAAATCATAACCTCACGGTGGTTTTAAAGGCATCCGGAAGCTTTTAAGTTTTTTTTGCATAAATGAAAAATGAGGCTATATTTGCAGTCGCAAAATATCCGCCTTCGCCAAGGTTTTGGCGGACGAAGGGGGTTTAGCTCAGCTGGTTCAGAGCATCTGCCTTACAAGCAGAGGGTCGGGGGTTCGAATCCCTCAACCCCCACAGTTGAATATCAAGGAGTTAGAGAAAATGCAACGTACAGAACTCCCTTCACTTTTGGGAAAATTATTTAAATGTACAGTGCTGTTAGTACTGGTTAAGATTATATTTTCAACTGTGGACCCTGCATCTGTTGAACTCCACCAGGTACCATTATAACCAAAATATGCGAAGCCTCCAGTGGTGTAACGATGACCACCAGGAAGGGCAGAAAAACCACTTTCGTTAGTTGCGTCAGCATTGGGACTATCCCAATGCGTTGTGCCTCTTTCTTTTAATTTTGCTCCAGCAATATCTTGACCGCCCAAATAATTTATAAGTGTAGTCCATTCCGAATCTTCTGGAACATGCCAGCCTGTTGGACATAAATTACGGTTATCACTTATCGCATACCAATTATATAAACGTCCATAGGGGTTTACGTGGCCAGAAGAATTATTGCAATTACAGTATCCACCGTAAGTTAATGTATTCCATTCTGTGTCGTCTGTGACATATGGTATTGCATCACCATTATTATATTTGGTGGTTTTAAGATTCTCAACTAACCACGTTTGAGTGCCAATCGTTACTTCATGATAACCATGACCTTCAATGTCTAGGATTACTGTTGTAAATGACTTGGCCATTCCATATCCTGTTCCAACACTGTTTGATGCATAAGCTCTTACATAATACATTGTAGCTACATTCAAACCAGTAATATTACTTGTAAAAGTAAGTGTACCCGCACCATTATCAGTTGTGTCATTTACTATAGTTGGATCTTCTTCAGTACTCCAGCAGACTCCCTTGGTATGAATTATGCTTGTGCCCTCACTTGTTATTGTACCTCCACTAATAGCAGAAGTATCTGTGATACCGGTTATTTCAGTAGTTGTTACGGTTGGGACTTCTTCATTCTTACATGAATTTGAAAAAATCAATATAAGCAAGACAAGAATTAATCTGCTAATAAATGAGGATTTCATTTTGGATTTGATTTTATCAAAATTATGAAATATTACTCAATTGGAAAAGCCAGTGGCTTTGACCACCAATGGCCGGAGTAAATTGATCATCTCTTGCCGGTGTTAAATGCTTGTTATTATGTTATTTATTTCAATTGTAATCTGACCGGCCAAATGTGGTCAAGATGTCCGGTTTTTGCAGTTAATCATTCTTATAATCAAATAGTGCTGCCAAAGGGTGGTGTGTGTTTCAATGAACACTAACAGCACGTGAAAAAGGGAATGGTTAGTTGCTATTTATTAAATTAACAGCAAAATCTAAGACTGGATCTTTTTGGTTCTTAATATCTTCTATCGACAGCTTTATTTCATGATCAGGTATTAATCCGTGTGTTGAGCTATCATTTGCCCCAACTGAATACCATTTCATTAGGGAAGTATAATATGTCAACCCGGTATTTGGCAGATTCCTTTTTATAATATTCCCAAAGTGAACCCCGATTCCACTGGTTTCTTCTCCAATTGAAGTACACAGTTTATAATGATCAATGCACCAAACTGTTGATCCAGCACTCGAGAAAGTACCTCCATCTACTAATACAAATAGTTTTCCTGAAAATCTCTTTCTTTGGGGATATGGTTGAGTAAGATTACTAGACAAATCCTTTTCTACTATGGTATCCTTTTTTGAAGAATAATTATATAATTCTCTTGTAACAGAACTCACTTTTGCAATTGCTTTATCCCATTGAGTGAAAGGAACATTTGAAAGATATTTCAATAATTCATCTCCAATTTGTGAATCACCACCTTGATTACCTCTGAAATCTATTATTAGTTTTAAAATATTCCTGCTATGTATTGTCTTAAATGTTGATTTACTGAACTTTCTGAAATCTCTTAGAGAATTCATTCTATTCATATCGATCAGACCTATATTGTCATGGATTATTTTAAATGTATAATCTGGTTCTGGTTTGATTTTTATATTATTTATACTGCTAAAGCGGTGATAAACAGTCGTTTCACCAATTTGTAAACCAACATCGAAATAATCTGGTGCACGAAATACAGAATATATTGCATAATCGAAATGTATTTCATTCATAAATATTTTATAGGATTCATTTTCACCACCAGTATTCTTCATAAAAATATTAAGCAAACTGTCTGTTGAGATCCCATTTATGGATATTATTCTGGTTCCTGTATATTTTTTTAATGAATCGATATATGAGTCAGAGATTATAAATTGTTTTGTTGCACGATCGATTTTTATTGCAAAGGGGAATTTAAAAAAATCTCCCAAATCGGGTGGACGAAAATTAGTATGCCCCTCTTTTAGTGATGCTAGTATCTCATTAAGTCTAATCCAAACTTCAATTTGTGATAGTGAGTCGGGTATATGGTTTTTAATTAGTTGAATCCTTTTCATAAATTTTTCTTTACGGATAGAATGATATGGATTAAGATGAATGTTTTCAACGTCACTTACAAGGTAATCTATATCGCTAATAATCTCATTCTTAGAAAATTGTCTTGAAGGTTGTCCGAAAGCCTGAACGAAAACCAAAACAAATAAAAGAATGGAAACAATAGATTTTTTCATAGAGATTGTTATTTGCTTTACCTATAAAGAGATAGCTAATGGTTTAAAAATTTTGTGCATTTGACAAGATAATTCATCAGAGGTGGTTTTAGCCAAAGTTACGAATTTCCTTAAATGAGTTTTAAAGTAAAAGCCCCCGGAGCTGATTTCCGGGGGCTGGCAATAAGTTATAGTTTTATATGGTTAATTATCTTTTTTGATGCAATTTTTTTGTCAACAAGATCCCAGAGCCTCGCTGTCCAATGCAAATAAAACTAATAGAATGCTACGGCTGACATTTTATTCATGCCTCAGAGCGTCTACCGGATTAATACGTGATGCTTTGTATGAATGAAAATATACCGTAAAAAGAACAACAAGTGCTGCTACTGCAAATGAGATAACGAATATCCACCAGTTTATACTGGTCTTAAATGCAAAATTATTTAACCACTTTGTCATGACATAGAGAGTTACAGGAACAGAAAGCAGGGCAGCTGCAAGAACCAGGATCAGGTTATTTTTCAGGAATGAAAAAATAATTGATTGTTCAGAACTTCCAAAAGCCTTTTTGATACCTATTTCCTTGACTCTCGACCGTGCTATAAAAAGTGTCAGTCCATATAATCCAAATGCAGCAATAAGCAGGGTAAATAGCGCGAATATTGAAACAATTGTACTTAAATTCCTTTCGGAAGAATAAATATCCTTAATCAGATCTTCCATTGTTGTGAACCTGAATGGGCTGTCCGGAGCAGCTTTCTTCCATTCAGCTTCGAGCATCGGAAGAATACTGGCCAGAGTCTCTGGTTTGTAATGTACTGCAACCTGCATTATATACTTATCTGTCATATCAATCATAAGGGGTGGAATATCGGAATGTATAGAATGAAGATTGAAGTCTTTTACAATACCGATAATTGTCTGATCTCCGATCAGCTTACCAATAGGATCGGTTATACTCAGCTGTTTGACAGCTGTTTCATTGAGCATCACCGACTTCCCAAGGTCGCTTCCAAAATCCCGTGAGAATGCGCGGCCTCTAAGTACTTCGATACCCATAGTCTCAACAAAGTTATAATCAACAGCCAGTCCTTCTACCTTTACCTGCAAAGTATTATCCTGGAAATTCGGATACATAAAAGTCCCCGATCCCCTCATTGGAAGCCCCTCCATGACACCTCCGGCCATGATCACATTCGGATTTGATTTAATACTATTGATATAAGCAGAATAGCCCTTGAAATCACGCCCGAGATCAATTAACAGGATATCCCTGTTATAGTAACCCGGATCTTTGTTAAGGGCATATTTATACTGCGAACGTATGATCAGCGTTCCTGAAACAAATGAGCAGAAAATAACAAGTTGCAGAATAATAAGGAGGGAACGGAAGAACTGTTTTTTTCTACCGGTCTGAGCGGTGCTTTTAAGTATATCCATGACCTTAAGTCCGGATAAATATGATGATGTATATAAACCGGAGACAACTCCGATAATTATTGTCATAGCCAGATAAACACCGATATATATGCCAATGTTTGAACTTAGAATACTCAGTTTGGTCTGAAACAGTTTCCCGGCATACGGAAGAGCTATCCTCATCAGGACAAGAGCAACTGGCAATACTATAAGAGCCATTAATATTGATTCGCTCAGCAGTTGATTTTTGATGCTCCTGTTAATGGCACCAAAAGTTTTTCTTATCCCTATTTCCAACCTTCTGCCTGTTGATACTGCGGTTGAGAGAATGATATAATTAATGGCTGCAACAAGGATTATCAGAAATGCTATTGCAGAAAAGAGTCTGACATTGTTTCTGTTACCTGTAATTCCGGCATTTGCCACGTCTGCTGAACCCAGGTAAACATTGCCCAGATTCTGAAGTGAATACTGATATACGGGCTTTTCACTTATATTCTTAACCTCAAACGCCCTGAATTGAT
Organism: Bacteroidia bacterium; assembly: GCA_026391215.1. Taxonomy (GTDB): domain Bacteria; phylum Bacteroidota; class Bacteroidia; order Bacteroidales; family VadinHA17; genus LD21. The sequence continues at coordinate 1,066 of JAPLDX010000135.1, read as the reverse complement.
TTTCAAGTGTTTTGACATCACTATCTTTTGAAAGAAGAACCCAGGTATTCCAGAAGTTCATCTCCCAGTTCACATCAGCATTGGTAATTCCAAAAGTTTTGTTGATGGATTCAAGTGTCCACTTGCTGTTCAGTAAACATGTGGTCCTGAAAGTTGAATTCTGAGGCAGATCTTCGAATACTCCCCTTACCATAAAGAGCTGCTCAGTATTGTTTACCACTCCGACGATCTCCTGCCCTATGGGATCTTGCCCGGGGAATACCTTTTCTGCAAGAGAGCGTGAGAGTACAATGGAATTCTGTTCATCAAGCAAGTTCTCAGCTGAAGAGCCGCTGATCAGCGGAAGTGTAAATATGTCAAATATGTCAGAATCTGTTGCAATAGCATCATAAACATCAATGACAGATTGATCTTTTAACTTCAACCTGAATCCGCGCATATATCTTGTTTTTACAGCTTTCTCAACCTGTGGAAATTCATCTTTCAATGCTGTGGCCAGAACGTAAGGAGTTCCTGACTGTGTCATTTTAAAATCGACGTAGTAGTTAAGTACTTTGTATACCCTTTTACTGTTTTTGTGGCAACGGTTGTAACTGAGTTCATTAATTACAAAGAGCAACATTATGAACGAGGCAGCAAGAGCAATTGAAAGACCAAGTAAATTGATACCTGCAAATACTTTATTGTGCCTAATAAATCTTACTGCTGATTTAAGATAGTTTTTTAACATTGTATCTGTGTTTAGTTGATGAACAGTTTAGATGCAAAGCCCGACATCTGCGCCTTCGCGTAGCCGCTTCGGCGGAGCAAGGCAGGGATGGTGTATTGCTGAACCCTCTGAGACCTTAAGGAGTGCCGGTTACAGAATTACCAGATACCTATCATGGTATCGGGAATAAAATGCAAAAACCATAACGAATTTATTTTTTTTTGTCCGTGTCAGGATGCGTTTTGTTTAGTCATGGTATAAATTCCATATCCAAATACGTCTTGACTTTTCTTAAAGAATCTATTCATGGTATTCATTCTTGTCCGTACTTTGGATTCAGTCAAGAATTTACTAATC
>JAPLDX010000128.1 GCA_026391215.1 Bacteroidia bacterium | reverse complement strand
AAGAAATGCCAGAAAGATACTCACCTGTAAAAGATGTTACGGTGCTGATATTCAGGAGATTCCTCACTTCGTTCGGAATGACAGCCATGGGATGAAATATTAGTGGAAGAAGCGGCGATTCGCATCAGAATGATCCATAAGCGGCGATTTAACCTGAGCGAATCGCCGCTTCTTCCACTCTATTAACAACAGTTATTCTATCATTCCGAATTATGCCGACGAAGGAGGCATAATTCGGAATCTCCCACTTATTAGCAGAGTATTAAAAAAGATGTGTATAAAGGGTAGTTACGAAGTAGAGGGGGGAAAAGAAGGGGGTGAGTACATGAAGATCAAAAATGTACGAAGCCTTTAGTCTAAAATCTCAAAACCGAAATAAATCATAACATTTTTGTCATAAATTTGTTATTCTTTCATAATTCTGATATTGATTATGAAAAACAGGAAACTTATATATTCTGCGTTAACAATCTTTATTGCCATGAGCAACAATCTGTACTCTCAGGAAAAACTTCCATTCAATGATCTCAGTAAAGCCGAGTCATACGTAATTAACAGCAAAGGCACTGAAACTCCTTTCACGGGGAAATACATAAATCACAGGGAGAAAGGGACTTACCTGTGTAAGAAATGCGGAGCAGCCCTTTACTATTCTTCAGGCAAATTTGAATCGGATTGCGGGTGGCCAAGCTTCGATGACGAAATCAAGGGTGCTGTAAAAAGATATCCTGATCCCGACGGCATAAGGACCGAGATTACCTGTGCTTCATGCGGGGCCCACCTGGGACATGTCTTTACCGGAGAAAAACAGACTCCGAAGAACATACGTCATTGCGTAAATTCAGTTTCTCTTGATTTTACACCTGCCATAATTTTAGGAGGAAGATATGGTACAGCAATATTTGCAGGAGGATGCTTCTGGGGTGTGGAGTATTTCCTGCAGAAGGAACCGGGAGTGATAACCGTCACTTCTGGTTATACCGGGGGTCATGTAAAAAATCCTTCATATAAGGAGGTATGCACTGGTAAAACTGGTCATGCTGAGGCAGTTAGAATCATCTATGATCCTGAAAAAACAAGTTATGAAAAACTACTCAGACTTTTTCTTGAAATACATGATCCGACCCAGGTTGGAGGACAGGGACCTGATCTTGGCGACCAATACCGGTCAGAGATTTTTTATATGAATGATGAACAGAAAAGAATTGCTGAGAAGGACCTTGGGATTTTAAAAGAAAAGGGTCTCAGGATAGCTACTGTGGTAACAAAAGCATCAGAATTCTTTGAAGCTGAGGATTACCACCAGGATTATTATTTTAATAACGGCAAGGTTCCTTACTGTCACGGATACACGAAGAGATTCTGAAGGAATCTTAAAAAGTCTTAAAATTATCCTGATTATTTGGAACAAAGTCCGGCAATCAATTAACTTTAACAGGTTTTTGATTTACCGGGGAATATATGAATTACAATTATCGCAGAAAGGACTCCGTCAGCCGTAAAACAAAATTCTGGTTTTTTATTTTTGGCATAATTGTCTGCATCGCGATTTCTTTTTCCGGCGGTAAGTTTATGAAATCGACATCATCCGACAAATATTGCATATCATGTCATATTCATCCTGAAGCCGACCGCAGCTGGAAGCTTTCAACTCATTTCAATAATCAGTCAGGGACAATTGTACATTGTACCGAGTGCCATCTTCCTCCTGAAGGCAAAGGTTATTTCCCTGCAAAGGCAAAGCATGGAATTAAAGATGCATACGGATACTATATTAAGGATAGTGCAAAGATTGACTGGGGGAAAAAGAAGCTTATTGAAAATGCGAAAGGCTTTGTATATGAGGAGTCGTGCAAAGAATGCCATCAGAACCTGTTCCCTGTAACACTTTCGGTCAACGGAGGGAATGCCCATCTATTCTATACAACAAGCAAGGATCCGTTGAATTGCATCAACTGCCACATCAATGTAGGTCATTACGATAAGAATGCAGCGCTGCATGAGCATGATACCAGCTTCGGAGTTACTATCACCTCAAACGAAGCACCTTTTGCTGATCCCGCAAAAATCTCGGATTTCAAGGACTTTACCGAAATGATTCCCGGCACCAGGGTCTCATTTGAAATGATCGCCCTCCCTGGCGGAAAATTTAATATGGGAAGTCCTGATGACGAACCTCTTCGAGACAATGATGAAGGCCCTGTCAGGGAAGTTTCTGTTTCGCGGTTCTGGATCGCTAAAACAGAGGTGACCTGGGATGAATATATGGCGTTTTTCAGGGCGACAGGTTCGCAGGGAAGAACTGAAGGACAGGTTGTGAGCAGTCAGAAGACAGATGCCATAAGCGGAGCAACCCCGCCGTGGGGAGCCCCTGACCAGGGATGGGGTAAAGGTTCCAGACCTGCTATAACAATGTCCTGGCATGCGGCGAACGTTTACTGCAAATGGCTTTCACAGGTGACCGGCAAGAAATACCGCTTGCCCACTGAAGCTGAATGGGAATTTGCCTGCAGGGGAGGAACTCAAACACCCTACTTCTTCAGTGGTGATCCGAAAGATTATTCCTCTGAAGGATTCCTGAAAAGACTCATTCGCCCTGATACTGATATAATTGCATCAAAGGTTATCTATAGTCTGAACAGTTCAGCAAAAACAGGCGAACCATCATCCGTCGGGGAAAATCCCTTCGGACTGAAAAATATGCCGGGTAATGTTGCGGAATTCTGCTCTGACTTTTATTCCACCGATTTTTATTCCGCCGATTCAACAGGAATAGATCCTCAAGGTCCCGCAAAGGGGCAGGAGCATGTGGTACGCGGGGGATCATTCAAGAGTGACGCAAAGGATGCCAGGAGCGCTGCA
>JAPLDX010000041.1 GCA_026391215.1 Bacteroidia bacterium | reverse complement strand
CTGGTTGTAAAGCCAATGGTGGAATTTCTGCTGGAACGCGGATTCGGTTTAACAGTTGCAACTACTACAAAAGAAAAAGCTGACAGGATGATCAAAGGTAATCCGAACGGACATTCCCTGAAGTGGTCAACTGAAGATGCTATTACACTTGAAAAACTTGTAAATGAACATGATATAGCAGTTTCTTTCCTGCCCTACAGGTATCACACTCTCGTGGCGAAAGCCTGTATTAAATACAGCAAACCTCTTGTTACAACATCTTATGTCCAGCCTGAGATGCAGTCCCTGGATGAAGCAGCAAAAAAGGCCGGAATAATACTTCTTAATGAGATCGGGCTTGATCCTGGTATTGATCATATGACAGCAATGAAGATCATTGATCATATCCATGAAAATGACGGCAAGGTAGAAGAGTTTTATTCTTTGTGCGGAGCTCTCCCTGCACCTGAAGTTGCAGATAATCCGATGAAATACAAGTTTTCCTGGAGCCCAAAGGGAGTTGTCCTTGCAAGCAGGAATAGTGCACTTTATCTAAAGAAAGGCAAACAGGTGAATATTGAATCCATTAACCTTTTCAAGGACAGATTCACCTATAATTTTCCTGGACTTGGAGACCTTGAAGTTTATCCTAATAGAAATTCCATTAGCTATATCGATATATACGGCATTCACGAAGCATCAACAATGTACCGTGGAACATTCAGATTTAAGGGATGGTGTGAGACTCTTGATGCCATGAAACAGCTTAATATGCTCGATGATGCAATAATTGATTATTCCGGTAAGAGCTATTCGGATTTCCTCGCAGAAAGAAGCAGTCTCAGCAATACAGATCTTAAAAAGAATATAGCTCAAAAGCTGGGAGTCCAGGATGGGTCACCGGCCATGCAGTCACTCGACTGGCTGGGATTTTTCGGTAATGAGAAATTGCAGTATAACAAAACTTCTCCCTTTGAGATCACTGCCGACAGGATGATCAGCAAAATGTCGTTATCTGATAAAGACCGTGATGTTGTAATGATGCAGCACGTTTTTCTTGCATCATACAAGAGTGGGAAGAAGGAGGTCATAAAATCATCTATGCTCGATTTCGGATCTCCCGCAACCAATACAGCAGTTGCCAGAACTGTTGCTCTGCCGGCGTCCATCGCAGTGAAAATGATACTCGAGAACAAGATCAGCCTTAAAGGAGTTTACAGGCCTGTTGTGCCGCAGATCTATAATCCTGTCATTGATGAGCTGAAAACTCTCGGTATTGAAATGAAAGAGGAATACGGTCTGCCGGAGAGTGAGATGATTCAATGACCCCCGTCACGCTGAAGCATGACTGCCCCCTAAAGGGGGCTTAAAATCCGGACTTAACTAAGCTTCAGTAACTTTTGGATTTAGCCCCCCTTCAGGGGGGTGCCCCGCTTGCGGGGCGGGGGGTCTTCTGGGATTCAGAAATTCAAATAGAAATCCCTCGTCAGATTAATATAATCCTCAGTAAATTCATGTCTCCTGCCATGTTCAATGGTGAGAAATTTTTCTTTAGCCAACAGACGCTTTCTGGTAAATGTAAGGATAAGTCTCCTTATCTCGCTTGTCGGCAATGGCTTGATCTTCAATATGCTATTGCAAAAGAAATCATATTCCTGCGCTTCTGCAATAAAAATATTGCCCTCAACATATGGCATTATTAACTGAAATCTTCCATTTTCCTCCAGAAGCCGTGAGACACCCTTCAGCAGTTCGACATTAGTCAGATTATCATTATGCCGTGATGCTGCTTTCCCGGGATCGGGATTTCTTAACGAATCAGTGAAATAAGGAGGATTAGTTACTATCAGATCGAATTTCAATGTTCCGGGATCATAATTCTGCAGGTCAGTATTTCTGATATTTATTCTTTTGCTCCATTTGCTGTTTTCAATGTTTTGCCGGGTCTGCATGGATGAGCTGATATCCGGTTCAATGGCAGTAATCTCTGTTTCACTTCGCTGGGCAATCATAAGGGCAATCAGCCCGGTCCCGGTCCCTATGTCGAGAACAGTCCTCACCCCTGACAGATCAGCGTATGCGCCCAGAAGAACTCCGTCTGTCCCGACTTTAAAGGAACATTTATCCTGGTATACAGTGAATTGCTTGAAGCTGAAGTAATTACTTGACATCAGAATTTTTCATTTACACCAAGGCCAAAGAGCGCAAAATCATATTTTACCGGATCTGCAGGATCAAATTCACGAAGGACAGCCGTTAATTCCTCAACCGCTCTCCAGTCATTGATCTTCCTTGTAAGCAATCCCAGCTTCCGCGCGGTATTGCCTGAATGAAGATCGAGTGGAATGTAAAGCATTGCCGGATCTATTCTTTTCCATATGCCAAAATCAACTCCGTGATTGTCCCTTCTGACCATCCAGCGCAAAAACATATTAAGTCTTTTCCCTGCGGCACCTGAATGAACATCTGCAAAATGCTTTTCTGTCCTGGAAAGATGTGGCAATGCAAAAAACTGTTTGCGAAGATATGTCAGTCCTTCCTGCAGTGATTTGCCTGGTCCCATTCCCTCGAGGATAACATCTTCTATGCTGTGTGCGGATCTGTAAATTTCCCTCAACCCCGTCATAAAATACCTGCAGTCGGTTCCGTTGAAAGTCCGGTGGACAAAGCCATTAAGCCTTTTAAATCCGGTGTCCCCGGCAGACATAATAAAATCAAAAGGCGTATTCTCCATCATATCAAGCAGATTCCTGGCGCTTCTGAGTATGAGGTCACGGCGGCCCCAGGCTATTGAAGCAACGAGGAACCCTGATACTTCCCTGTCACGCAATTCGTAAAATGAGTGTGGAATTGATATGGGATCGGAGGCAATGAAACCGGGATTATTATACTGAAGATACTTTTCTTCAAGGAATATTTTTATTTCACCGGCAGAAATACCATTGTATGATCGTTTATGACTCATTTAATATAAGTCCGTCCTTAATCTGCAAAATGCGGTCTGACATATCTGCCAGATGTCTGTCGTGTGTAACAATTACGATGGTTTGCCCGAAAGTATCGCGAAGCCTGAAAAAAAGCTTGTGAAGTTCATTCTTATTTTCTGAATCGAGGTTCCCGGAGGGCTCATCGGCCAGTATTACCGAAGGATTATTAACAAGCGCGCGCGCAACAGCAACACGCTGCTGCTCACCACCGCTCAGCTCTGATGGTTTATGCTCAAGCCTGTCGCTAAGATTCAGGAATCCCAGCAGCTCAGCAGCTTTTGCTTCAGCTTCAGCTTTGGTTTTGCCGGCAATAAATGCAGGGATACAAACATTTTCAAGGGCTGTGAATTCCGGGAGAAGCTGGTGAAACTGAAAAACAAAACCTATATTGCTGTTCCTGAAAGACGACAGAGGCCGGCCTTTCATTCGGCTTATATCCGTTCCATTATAAAAAATTGTTCCGCTGTCTGGCTTATCGAGGGTTCCGATTATCTGCAAAAGTGTTGTCTTGCCGGCACCGCTTGCTCCAACTATTGCGACAACCTCCTTATCCCTGATCTCAATATCTATTCCCTTCAGGACTTTAAGATCTCCGTATGATTTTGTAATGCCTGCTGTCCTAATCATTGTTAATATTATCAGCAACCTCATTTACATCTTTCCTGAGGTTATCAGAAACATCATTTGCATCTTTCCTGATGTTGTCAGTAACTTCATTTATATCTTTCTGAATATTGCCGGATACTTCATTCACATCCCTGTTCAGGTTATCTGACATATCGGTTACATCTTTTGTTATTGTTTGCGTAACATCGTTAAAATCCTTCCTTATGTCCTGTGTGCTTGTCTCAAACTCCCGCTTAATATCATCGGTCGCTTTTTTAAACTCCCGCATACTCTTCGACAGTCCTTTTGCGAGCCCGGGAAGCTTATCAGCACCAAAAAGAAGAAGGACAACAACAATAATGACAAAAATCTCCTGTCCGCTCATAAATCCTGTCGTTTTCGTCAGAATGTAAAGTTAGAAAAGTTTAATGATAATCAATTACTGATATCAAAATTAAGGGACGCTGCATGCAACGTCCCTTCTTGATAAAGATCAAAAATATATCTGTCGAAGATCAGGTTTTCAATGCTTTTTTTCTGGTTGTGTCATACACCAGTGAGCTCGCTATGAATATTGAGGAATAGGTTCCCACAATAATACCTATAATCATTGCAAAGAGGAATCCTCTGATTGTTGCTCCTCCGGCGAAGAACATTACTATAAGCACAAGGATTGATGTCATACCTGTATTCATCGTACGGCTCAGAGTATCATTCATTGCCAGGTTAATTACCTCATTAAATGGGCGTTTTCGGTGCAGTGGAATAAATTCCCTCAGCCTGTCAAATACTACGACAGTATCGTTTACAGAATACCCGATAACTGTCAGGATCGCAGCAATGAATGACTGGTCTATCTCCATTGAGAATGGAAGGATACCCCACAGAAGTGAATAAATACCAATCACGATCATTGTATCATGTGCAAGGGCAGTCATGGCTCCAAGCCCGTACTGCCAGTTTTTAAACCGTATAAATATATACAGGAACATAATTACCAGGGACAATAATACTGCAATGACAGCTCTTCTTTTAAAATCGGATGCAATTGTCGGTCCTATCATTTCAGAACTTTTCCGGTAATCAGACAGAAATTTTTCTTTCGTCACATCCGGGCTTACCATGTCTTTAAGTCCGTTATACAATGTTGTTTCAACTTCGTCATCAACACCAGTTTCATTGATCCTGTATCTGGTAATTATTCTTACCTGGTTATCGCTGCCGAACGTCACAACCTGAGGGGCTTCACCAAAAGCTCCGGTCAGCCTGTCAGCTACATCAGTAGTTTTGACTGGCTGATCAAATCTTACAACATACGCGCGCCCTCCTGTAAAATCGATACCCTGATTGATTCCCCTGATAAACAATGACCCTATGCCAATAAGTGTAATTAAAATGGAGATCGCGTAAAAATATTTTCTTTTCCCTATAAAATCGACATGTGTATTTTTTAATATGTTGGCTGTTATTTTTATGGAAAAAGAGAGTTTTGCGTTCCTTTTAAGGAGTCCTTCATAGATAAGCCTTGTAATATAGATTGCACAGAAAAGAGAGGTAAAAATACCAATTACCAGTGTTGTGGCAAAGCCTTTAATAGGTCCCTTCCCAAAGACAAAAAGGACTATCCCTGTCAAGAGGGTCGTTATATTAGAGTCAAGGATAGCGGACATAGCTCCTTTGTATCCATCTGCAATTGCGAGTTTATATCCCTTGCCCGCACGGAGCTCCTCTCGTATTCTTTCATAAATAAGCACATTTGCGTCTACCGACATACCCATTGTCAGAACGATACCGGCAATACCCGGTAAAGTCAGAACCGAACCCAGAGATGTCATTACACCCATAAGCAGGAATATGTTTGCAACCAGTGCAACGTCTGCAATGGATCCGGCACTTTTACTATAATAGAATATCATATAGAGCAGGACTATAACAAATGATATTGCCATTGAGACCAATCCTGCATTTATTGCTTCTTTACCAAGAGTCGGTCCGATCACGGTATCAGAAATTATCTTTGCCGGAGCAGGCAGTTTACCTGATTTCAGAATATTAGCGAGGTCATCAGCTTCTTCAATCGTAAAATCACCTGTAATTTCAGTGCTGCCGCCGGTAATTTCATTCTGAACCCTGGGGTATGACCGTACATAACCATCAAGCACCAATGCGATGCACCTGTCAATGTTTTCACGTGTCATTCTCTGCCAGGTCTTTGCACCTTCTGCATTCATTGAGAAATCAACCTTGACTTCCGATCCGGTTATTCCTGAAGATGGTCTTGCACCGGTTATCGCATCGCCACCAAGCGGAGCACGGCCATCACGGGTTGTTACCTTTATTGCATGCAGCTCATAATATGTCTTTGTCTCGTCATATTTATAAGGATTCTGGCTCCAAAGGAATCTTACGTCTCGCGGGAAAAGAGCCTTTACCTGATTCATTCTCAGATAACTGTTGACTTTAGCCGTGTCTTTCCCGCTTGCCAGACCGACCATGCTTGACGGCTGGGGTTCTCCCTGGGCAGTAACCCTGGGATTAAGCAATCCAAATAACGGATTCTGTACTGTGAATTCTTCAAGTGTGCCTGCGGTCTCTGCCTTGGTTGTATCTTTTTCTATAAGATCAAGCAGGCTTTGATCTTCCTTAGTTGTGGTATCGGTAACAGCAATTTCCGGAATAGTCTGGTCAACCGCAGTCTCTGTTTTCCTGGAATTATCCTGAATTTCTTTAAGCAGATTGTTGGCAGCCGACAGATACCCTATTATTTCACCGTTTTCATATGTTTCCCAGAATTCGAGGTTTGCAGTTCCCTGAAGCAATTCACGAACCCTTTGAGGATCTGTCTGACCCGGAAGAGAAATAAGGATACGTCCTTTTGTGGCCAGCTTTGCGATATTGGGCTGGACAACTCCAAACCTGTCAATCCTGGTGCTGAGAATATTGAATGAGTTGTCAATAGCGCTTGTAACCTCATCATCCAGAATCTTCATCACCTCCTCATTCGTGGAATTGAAGTTAACCCTGTCCCTCAGATCTACAGTCCCGAATATTGCGGCCAGTTTTGCATTGGGATCTATTTCCTGGAATGCTCTGCCGAAAAGAGTAAGAAAATCCAGCTGGCTCCGCTGCTGTTCCTGCTTTGCCCTGGCAATAGCATCGGTAAATGTTTTATCTGTACTGTAATTGGAAAGTGCCTTAAGAATATCCTCTACTGAAACCTCAAGAATAACGTCCATTCCTCCTTTAAGGTCGAGACCAAGGTTGATCTCTCTTTTCTGACACTCCTTGAAAGTGTAGCCTAAAAAGCTCCAATCCTCCTTTGTAAGAGTTGAAAGAGAGTCAATATAATGATTTTCCTTAACCAGGTCGCCCTGTGCAAAAGTTTTGGCATCCTTCTTGACCTTATAGGTTGCAAAAGAAAATGATAGCTGGTAAATAGAAACCAGTCCCAATGCAATTGCAAGAATGATAATAACTGCTTTGTTCTGCATTTGTATCTATTTTGAATTAATCCGTAATTATTTCTGAAACTTTATTATTGAGGCGCAAATATATTAATTTTTTACATAAAAAAAGGCTGAATATCCAATATCCAGCCTTAATATCTTAATTATATTGCTCCCTACTCTACCAGGTTTTCATAGTCTGATTCCAGCGGTTTCTTATTAAGGAAATCATAAAGGGCTATGCTCCGGATATTAAAGAAATAGTTCCAGTAGTTCTGCAGCGCCATGACATATGCTCGTCTGTTCTCGTCTTTTTTGGTATCAGCATTATTTAATTCAAGCACAGTTATCTTGCCGATCAGGAATCTTTGCTTGGTGACTTCATACATTTTTGCAGCCACTGTATCCGATTTGGCAGCGATTGCAACCTGTTCTGCCTGGAGGTTGAATTGTTCAACATCGAGCAGAAGGTTCTGATCAAAGTCAACAAGTGCCTGTTCCGATTGAACCTGTGCCAGCTCAAGGCTCGACTGTGCCATACGGTATCTTCCTTTTCCAAGCCCCCAGTCAAGTATCGGTAAGGTTATCCCAAGTCTTACAGTCTGCTGCTGACCCGATTCTGAATATGCCTGGGCAAAAACAGGATCCTGGTCCCTCAATCCGAAAGAAGCTGTAAGATTGGCATTAAGCCCCTTTTCTGCCTTAGCCTGCGCCATTGCGCTCTGCGCAGTGAGCAACGTCAGCTGCTGATCAATTATCTCCGGGTTATTTGAGTGTGCCAGCTCAAGAACTTGCTGAGCATCTACCTGAAGGTCAGGGATGTCAGAAGGAAGGACAAGCTGAATCCTGACACTCTCGTTGAATCCGAGGAACGATCTCAACCGGATTTCCCTATCCCTGAGGTTCATCTCGGCCTGTTTCCTTGATGTTTCTGAGTTAAGCCAGGAGAGCTGCATCTGGAGAAGTTCATCTTCAGCTATTGTTCCGAGGTTATAGCGTCCCTGTGCCATTCTCCATAAAGTATCGGCATTCAGATAATTCATTTCAGCTATCTGCTTGTTGATCTGCGCAAGAGCAAGAGAAAAGAAGTTCTGAACAGCCATAGTATGAACGGTTTCTATATTCTCAAGAAAAGTCTTTTTAGCTGATTCATATTTCAATGGCTCTGTTTTCTTCTCCCATTTCAGCTCATTGTACCTGAACAATGGTTGCATAAGCCTTACGCTTATCGGTGCTGTAATAAACCTGTTCTTGTCAGTCTCAAGGTCATTTTCAAGAGTCAGGTCTGACTGGAGTGATATTGTACCACCTGTAAGCCCTATGTTCTGCATCAGCGAAAGAGACCCGATTGTCTGCAGGATGTTTGTTGAGACATAATCCCACTGGTCTGTCACTGAATTCCAGACCCTGCTGAAGGCTGTACTATAGTCGGGCGTCGACCCTGTCAGAGTAAGCGAAGGCCTGTACTGGGCAATGAATGTCCTGTATTGCCAGTAGCTCGCACGGAACCTGTGCTTTGCTATCAGGGCATTGGGAGATTGCTCCTCAGCAAGCTTGATTACTTCTTCAAATGTAAGCTTCTTTATTTCCTGTGCACTGGATATCTGTATTGAAAAAAAGAAAGATGCGATGATCGGAAGTACAAATAGTTTCTTCATTATTAGTATTTTATTCATATCTTAATGATTCTATCGGATCTCTTTCTGATGCTCGTTTTGCTGGTGAATATCCAAAGATCACGCCTACTGCTGCTGATACACCGAAAGCAATAAATACCGAAAAGAATGACACTATGGTCATAATTCCGGCTATCTGCTCAATCAGCTTGGCCATGATGACTCCAAGGAATATTCCAATGAAACCGCCGGTCACGCTTATCAGGACTGCTTCAGCAAGAAATTGTACAACTATATCCATTTTCTTTGCCCCAATAGCCATCCTGGTTCCAATTTCTTTTATCCTCTCCATGACTGAAGCGAACATGATGTTCATAATACCAATCCCTCCTACTATCAGCGAGATGCTGGCAATAGCCCCGAGAACAATATTGAAAATGTCTTTTGTCCTCTGCTGCTGCTTTAATAGCAATTCCGGCACTGTGATTTCAAAATCCTTTACGTTGGTATGACGGCGCATAAGCATGCGGCTAAGAATCTCGGTTGTGGGAGTAATCTGTTCTGTTTCGATAACCTGTACAACAATCCTGTCAAGCTGATTATAGTTGGTCTCTGCATCAGAGCTGGCATCTGAGCCACTCATAACAATTCTTGCCATTCCCATGCCAGGACCTCCCATTACCATGACGTTTGAAGATGCTTCCGAGACAAGTTTCGTATTTACCAGGGCTCTGTTCTGATACCTGAGAAGCATGGTCTGAATAGGTATATAAATATTGTCGTTGTACACGTTCACTCCCTTTTCTTCGAAGCCTGTAAGGCTGACAGTCGTCTTCTGAAGCACACCTATCACCTTAAGCCAGATACCATTGAATTTTATATATTGGCCTATCGGATCAACCTGGCTGAAGAATTTTGCCCTGATGTTGGCTCCGATTATACATACCTGTATCCCGTTCTCTTCCTGGTAAGCATTGAAAAATGTACCGGATGTCAGCGGCAGGTTGTACAGGTAGAAATAATCATTTGAAACTCCTACCAGCTTTGCGGTGTATTTTACACCGTTCATCATGGCTGTCGAGTTAAATGAGATCTCAGGGCTTATTCTCTTTACTGAAGGAATTGTCTCACGGATTGCATCGACATCCAGCATGCTTAAGCCTCTTGAGAACTTCTTTGTCTGCTTTTCACCTTCATCGCTTGAAGATGTCTGGTCCTGTATAATAGGATTTATCAGGATGTTGTTGACACCAACCATTTTCATCTGCTCCATGATCTCCTGCTTTGCTCCTTTGCCTATAGCAAGCATTGCGATAACTGCAGCAACTCCGAAAATGATGCCAAGCGCTGTAAGCATTGATTTAAGCTTGTTGGATACAATTGATTCAACAGCAATCTCTATGTCGTGAAAATATCTGAAGAAGAATTTGAACATCGTATTCGCTGTTTAAATTATCTATTAGGTGTTGTCTGGGGTGTCTGCTGAGTCTGCGGCGTTTGCTGCGGTTGCCCCTGTCCCTGCGGCATATTACCTCTCATCTGCCGGAACCTGCGCATGGCTGCTGTATCCATCTGCCTTCCCTGTCCCGGTTGTCCACTGCCTCTCATATTCTGGAACTGCTGCATCATTTCAGGTGTCATTTCCATCCCTGCCGGGCCCCTGCCAAAACCTCTCTGCGCTTCCATGTTGGCTCTCTTTTCAGCTTCTCTTTTATCCTTTTCTTTTTGCTTGATAATCGTAATCAGCTCCTCTCCTGCCAGCTTGTTAAATTTCTCTGGCTCTTCCGGGCTGTTCAGATAGATCTGGGCACCCGGCTCAAGGCCTTGTTCCACAACAACATTATTCTCATTTGACTCGCCAAGCACAACTATCTGTTTTGTTCCATTTTTCAGATAAACGAAAGGAATTGAATCGCTTCCGGTCATAACACTCTCAAGCGGAACATATGTGACATCACTGATCGACTTGGTGATGATCTTATTGCCTGTTGTCATTGATGGCCTGAGGATAAGGTCTGAACCATCTACTTTAACGAGCACCTCAAATACCTTGGCATCAGCATTAGGAAGCTGTTCCCCGATATTGGCAACACTTGTTACTGTACCGGTATATTTCTTTTCAGGAAATGCATCTACTAAAATATCGACTTTCTGATCGGTTTTAACCTTGCTTACATCAATCTCGTTCACATAAGTTTTTGATATCATGCTTGTCATGTCGGGTAAAGTAGCAACAACATTATCCCATGGGCTTATTGATGATCCCACTTTTCTCTTTGCTCCTGTTCTGTCTCTTTTATAGATAACCATCCCTGATGATGGAGCATTAATAATAAATTTTGAAAGTACAGACTGCAGGTCAGCAACCCTCTGACGCTGTTCGGCCAGCTGGGTTTTAATGGTCCTCATATCTGAACGGGCCTGTTCAACCTTAAGCTCATAACCCCTTATAGACTGCTCAAGTGAACGGTTTGCCTTATCAAGGTTAATTTCTGCCTGCCGGATAGTTGTCGGAGGCTCATATTTCGATTCCTGAAGAGTAATATTTGCTTCTTCAACAGCAAACCTCAGGTTTTTGATATTATCTCTCAGGTTGCTCAGAGAAACAGCTGTATCAAGGATCTTGACCTCAAGGTTGGTTTCATATGTCGTTAGCCTTTCAAGCTCATCCTTCAGACTGTTGTCAAAGGATGTTCTGTCAAGAGTAGCAATATAATCTCCTTCCTTTACCTCAGTACCTTCGGGCACCATGTCAGTGATCTTGATATCCATTGCCCTGATCATCCTGCTCTGGGCAAAATCAGGACCGATTATATCAGTTGAATTTTCAGCCTGCAATTCGCCTGTGGTGTTAACAACTATATCAAACTGTCCTCTCTGGGCCTCAACATAAAGATTTGCCAGATCTTTCTTTGAGCCTGCCTTGCTGATCACAATTATGAGAATAATCGCTACAACTGCAACAATAGCTGTAATGATGAGTGGTTTCTTCATAGTAAATATTACTTATATGATTATTCAAAAAATCGTCGCAAAATTATCTAAAAGAGATGTCCCAATTGTATTCATTAACAATATTTAACATCAATGATATCTGCTATTACATCATTAAAGACATCTTTTAAGGTGTGTTTATTCCAGACACGAAAAAAAAATGAAGGCCTTTTAGAGTTTATTAACAATTAAAATGATCTTTCCTGCCATATCCTCCGCCTCCTGCAGCGTTCTTCCCTCGGCATATATCCTCATTATGGGCTCTGTGTTCGACTTCCGGATCTGAACCCACCCGAAAGGATATTCAATTCTCATTCCATCCCTTTCATCTATCTCCTTATCACTGAACTCTTTTCTGACAGCATCAAGAATAAGATTGAAATCTCTGCCCGGATCAAGCGCCAGTTTCTTTTTTGCAATTATGTAGTCTGGATATAGTCTCCGGAGGCCGGAACATTTCATCCTGCTTTTTGAAAGATGTGAAAGGAAAAGAGCTATGCCTGCAAGTGCATCACGTCCATAGTGCAGGGCAGGATAAATAACTCCTCCGTTCCCTTCACCTCCGATAACTGATCTTCTTTTTTTCATCTCCTCAACCACATTTACCTCTCCCACGGCAGATGAAAAATAGCTGCAGCCATGTTTTTCCGTTATATCCTTCAATGCTCTTGTAGAGGATACATTTGAAACTGTACTGCCCGGAGTGCTGCTGAGGATATAATCGGAAACTGCAACAAGAGTGTATTCTTCTCCGAACATAGAGCCATCCTCACAGATAACTGCCAGCCTGTCAACATCAGGATCAACAACAAAGCCGAGATCAGCTTTTTCCCTTTTGACATGATCAGAGATCTCAGTAAGATTCTCAGGAAGAGGTTCCGGATTATGAGCAAAATTCCCGTCAGGGATAAGATTCAGTCCGGTCACTTTTTCCACACCCAGTGCTTTCAGCAGCTGAGGAACAATTATACCGCCCACTGAATTGATACAATCGATGGCAACGGTAAGCCTGGCTTTCCTTATTGCATCGGTATCTACAACATCGAGAGCAAGCACCTGGTCAATATGTCTTTGATTCCATGAATCATCATTAATAAGTGATCCCTCATTGCCTGATGGAACAAACTCAAACTTCTCTGATGCTGCCATCTTCAACACCTCTTCACCGTCAGCGGCAGAAAGGAATTCTCCCTTTTCATTCAGGAGCTTCAAAGCATTCCATTGTGCCGGATTATGGCTTGCCGTTATAATGATGCCACCGCTTGCTCCCGTACCTGTCACTGCCAGCTCAACCGTCGGAGTAGTTGCCAGCCCAAGGTCAGTGACATTTATACCCATGCTTCGTAAAGTGGTTATTACCAGACTGCTGACCATAGGTCCTGATTTCCTGGCATCACGGCCTACTACAACAGATACCGGTCTCCCGGCGTTTCTTATTTTTATGCGCGCACCGAAAGCAGCAGTGAACTTTATTATATCGACCGGGGTCAGACTCTCGCCTGGCTTACCGCCGATCGTTCCTCTTATGCCTGAAATTGATTTAATTAAAGTCATTTAACTCTTTATCAGAACCACAAAGGTGCGAAAAAAACATCAAAATATAGATTGCCAAATAATCGTACCTTTGCAGCCTGTTAAAATGGTAAAATGAACGACAACAGAACTGGAAAAAAAGAACCTGAACTGATAAGGCTTAACAGGTTTATTGCCAACAGCGGGGTCTGCTCCCGAAGGGAGGCTGATGAGCTCATCCGGCAGGGATTTATTACCATTAACGGAAAAAAGGTTACAGACCTTGGAACAAAAGTCACATATAATGATGAAGTAAAATACAAAGGGAAAAGCCTGTCTGCGGAGAAAAAGGTATATATCCTGATGAATAAACCTAAAGGTTATGTTACAACAGTTGAGGATCCGCATGCTGAGTTCACAGTCCTTGACCTTATCGGAGATGCCTGCAGGGAAAGAGTCTACCCGGTCGGAAGACTGGATAAGTCCACCACGGGAGTCCTTCTCCTGACTAATGACGGTGATCTTACAGGTAAGCTAACTCATCCGAAATACAAGCGAAGGAAAATATATCATGTCTTTCTTGATAAAAAGGTATCGCCTGATGATCTTTACCGTCTTTCAGAAGGTATCAGGATTGACGAGGAGCTTGTGGTTGCAGATGCAGTCTCCTATGCTGATTCTGAAGACCGGACACAGATCGGGATTGAGCTTCACTCAGGACAGAACAGGGTTGTCAGAAGAATGTTTGAGTCGCTTGGCTACAAGGTCAAAAAGCTTGACAGGGTAT
Organism: Bacteroidia bacterium; assembly: GCA_026391215.1. GTDB lineage: Bacteria > Bacteroidota > Bacteroidia > Bacteroidales > VadinHA17 > LD21. The sequence goes on along the minus strand of JAPLDX010000041.1, from coordinate 39,855 downwards.
ATTTTGCAGGGCTTACAAAGAAAAACCTGCAAAGGGGTAAATGGAGGTTCCTGAATCAGAAGGAGATATCAATGCTAAAACGGGGCATTTATTAACAGCACATTATGAATCACAGGTCAGGTTTTGTCAATATACTTGGTAATCCCAATGTCGGAAAATCAACTTTAATGAATGCTCTCGTCGGGGAGAAGCTTTCAATAATCACATCAAAGGCACAAACCACGCGTCACCGTATCATGGGGATCGTTAACGGTGATGATTTTCAAATAGTATATTCCGATACGCCGGGTATAATAGACCCTCAGTACAAGCTCCAGGAAGCCATGATGAGCTTTGTAAAATCTGCCATGACCGATGCAGATATAATCCTTTATGTTACAGATGTTAAAGAAAAACCATCTGCTGAAAAGCAATATACCGAAAAGATTAAAGAGTCAGGCATTCCTGTAATTATTACCGTTAATAAAATTGATCTTTCAGATCAGGAGGAGCTTGAAAAAATAACCTCATCATGGAAAGAATCTTTTCCGGGATCGCCGGTAATACCTGTTTCGGCACTCAAGAGATTCAACCTTGATACCCTTTTGAATGCAATACTCAGCAAGCTGCCCGAGGGCGAGCCATATTTCCCCAAAGATCAGCTTACTGATAAATACGAACGATTTTTTGCTTCAGAGATCCTGCGGGAAAAAATCCTGAAAAATTATAAGAAAGAGGTTCCTTATTCCGTTGAAATAGAAATTGAAAGCTTTAAGGACGAATCAAATATAATCAGGATCAGGGCTTTGATCCATGTTATACGTGAAAGTCAGAAAGGAATTCTGATAGGACACAAAGGGGCAATGCTTAAAAAAGTAGGTACAGAGGCAAGGCATGATATGGAAAGTTTTTTCGGAAAAAAGATATTTCTCGAATTGTACGTGAAGGTGGCGAAAGACTGGCGCGATAAGCCTGCAATGCTTAAAAGATTCGGATACCGCTGATCCACCATGAAATGAGCAGAATAGTAGCAATAATAGGAAGACCGAATGTTGGAAAATCAACATTGTTCAACAGGTTGGTTGAATCGAGAGAAGCAATTGTTGATGAGGTGAGCGGCGTCACACGCGACCGCAACTATGGCATCTGCAACTGGAACGGCATTGATTTTTCTGTAATCGATACCGGCGGTTATGTAATGAATTCCGATGATATCTTTGAGGAGGAGATCAACAAGCAGGTCCTGCTGGCAATTGAAGAATCTGATCTTATCCTCTTCATGGTTGACGTCACAACAGGCATTCATGAGCTCGATAACTCTGTTGCAGGACTCCTGAGAAAATCAGGGAAGAAGGTTATCCTGGTAGTAAATAAGGTCGATAATGCCGAAAGATTGTTTGATGCCAGTGAGTTTTACGCTCTTGGTCTTGGTGATTTTTTCAACGTCAGCTCTATTAACGGAAGCGGTACCGGCGATCTCCTTGATGCCGTTGTGAAGAATCTTCCGGGACCGGCTCCTGATATTTTACCAGAGCTCCCCCGCATAGCTATTGTAGGAAGGCCAAATGTGGGCAAGTCGTCGCTTGTCAACTCTCTTCTCGGTGAAGAAAGAAATATTGTCACCCCTCTGCCGGGAACGACCCGCGACTCAATTTTTACGAGGTATAATAAATACCATCACGATTTTTTCCTTGTTGATACTGCAGGACTGAGAAAGAAATCAAAAGTCAGAGAGGACATTGAGTTTTATTCTGTGATGAGGGCAGTAAGGACAATAGAAAATTCAGATATCTGCCTTCTTCTGATTGACGGAACAAGGGGAATTGAATCGCAGGACCTGAATATAATGTCGCTTATCCTGAAGAACAACAAGGGATTGATAATACTTGTCAATAAATGGGATCTTGTTGAAAAAGATACCAATACTTCAAAACTGCTGGAAAAGGAAATAAAAAGCAAGACGGCTCCGTTCATTGACTATGATATCCTGTTTATTTCTGCAATCAACAAGCAGCGTATACACAAGGTACTTGATGTGATTGAAACTGTTAACACCAACAGGAACAGGAAGGTCCCGACATCTGAACTGAATGAGGTTATGCTTGAAATTATCAGGAACACTCCTCCTCCCGCGCTGAAAGGCAAGTATGTAAAAATAAAATATATAACCCAGCTGCCGGGAAGGACTCCCTCATTTGCATTATTCTGCAACCTTCCGCAATATATAAAAGAGCCCTATAGAAGGTTCATTGAGAACAGGATCAGGGAGAATTTTGATTTTACAGGGATACCAGTAAGAGTGTTTTTCAGAAAAAAATAACCAAATTTGGTGTGGTTTTTGTGTAAAAACAGGATATTATACGGGAAATCATGAGAACAGTCAGGTTCTTAATGCCACTTATAATTTTAGCAGTATCAGCATCCTGCACCAAGATACAGCACCTGCCCCCTGAGCCATCCATTGAATTCAGGAACTTTACTGTCTTTGATACTACTGATATTCTCGGAAATGACTGTAAGGGAGGAAGACTTAAATTTTATTTTGAAGACGGCGATGGGAACGTGGGAATGGAGTCACCGGAAGAGACCGGACTTGATACCACAAATCTATTCTTTACCCTTTACAGGAAAACTGACGGAGTTATAACCCAGGTCCCGGATAATGATCCGATTAAGCCCTCTTCATACAGGATACCCTTCATGGAAAGAGAAGGTCAGAATAAGATCCTGAAAGGAACTATAGCCGTTACCTTTATTTATCTTTTCTATGAGAAAGAGCATAATGACACAATCATGTATGATTTTTACCTGAAGGACCGGGCTGAAAACTTCAGCAATACAGCAGCAACAACTGAGATCCAGCTGTCCGTTAATGGTATTTATTGACAGAAATTGAATTAAAGCCTGATTCCGATAAGCAGGATATCATCTACCTGGTCATGAATACCTTTCCATTCATCATAGAATTTAGTAATCACTTCTTTCTGACCATCCATTGACAGATCTCCGACATCTTCTATGAGCTTCTTTAATCTGGCTATTTTCATCTTTTTCCCGTCGGTGCCTCCAAACTGATCTGGAAGACCGTCAGAGAACAGGTATATTGTATCACCCTCGCCCAGGTAATATTCCTGGTCATCATAGTATTTTTCAATAACAGATTCCCCTCCTACCGAAAGCCTGTTACCTTTAACATAATAAGGCTCTCCACCCAAAACAAGAATTACCGGACGCATTGCAGATGCAAATCTTATGTACCTTGTTTTTACATTTATTTCAATTATCACCAGGTCCATGCCGTCATTTGATACACCCAGCTCTACATTCTGGTTAAGGGTTGAAAAGATCTGTTTATCAAGCATGGCCAGCACCTGGGAAGGTTGTGATATTCTCTGTCTTGATACTATATCCTGTAAAAGAGTTGACCCTATCATTGACATGAAAGCGCCAGGAACTCCATGACCCGTTGAGTCAGCGCATACAAGAATGAATTTTTCATCATCAAACTTTTCAAACCAGTAAAAGTCACCGCTTACAATATCACGCGGACGGAACAGTATAAATGCCTCTCTGAATGTTTCCTTCAGCTTGTTAAAATCAGGCAATATGCTTGTCTGAATCCTTTTTGCATAGTTAATGCTGTCAGTGATTTCAATATTCTGAAGCTCGATTTCGGTCTTCTGTTTTACCACCACTGCGGTTCTTGCGTCAAGTTCTCTCTCAAGGTATGCCTGTATCTTCTTATGGGATTTTTCACGCTCCCTGATAATAAGAATTATTATCCCTGTTATTGCCGCAATTGATAAGAGGATGAACCACCAGGTTCTCCAGAATGGCTTTTTGATGCTTATGTCAAAAGTTATTGGTGTATCCTGTGATAATCCGCTTTCATTGACTGAAATAAGGTTGAACTTATACCGGCCGTCACTCAGAGAATAAGGGACTTCCCGTTCAGTCGTCACTTTTGACCAGTCATTGTCATAATTGACAAGCCTTGTCTGGTAATACACCTTATCCGGATCGCTGAAGTTAATCCCGACATAATGTACCCGTACACTGTATCTCTTGCTGTATGGGAACGAATAGGAAGGTCTGTAGGGATACCTTATATCATTTATTGTTAAATAATTAACATTATTAAAAGGAGCCGTATTAATTCTCTTATCCTTCAGCCTGTCGTAGATTATCAGTCCCTGGTTTGTACCTATCAGGACTTTGCCATCAGGTGATTCATACATCCCTCCCGGATTGCATTTGCCTCCCCTTGCAAAATCGGTTCCATAGGTTCTCATTATCCTGTTGTTACGGTTATATCTTGAGAAACCCGCATCATGTCCTACCCATATTCTGTTAATGGAATCAACCAGTATGCTGTAGCAATAATCCGACATCAGCAGATCGGATCTTGAAAAGGATCTTACAGAATCACCGTAAAACTCAAAAACACCGTTCCCCTTGGTTGCTGCCCAAATACTTCCATCACTGCTCTGACAGAACGATGTAATCTCATTCATGACAGTTCCGTACAATATTGCCTTTCCTGATTTTATGCCTGCTACAGGATTTATTAGGTACAACCTGTCGGTTTTTGTTGCAACTGCCACGTTCCCTTCCCTTGTAAGGAAGAGCTTATTAATACTGTTATGCGGCAAGCCGTTGTTAATATTAAATTCACTTAATATTGATCTGGTGTTTCTGTCAAGCAATTCAACACCGTTAAGTGTTCCCATCCAGATATATTTCCTATCGACGACGATATCTGTTACATAATCTTTCCCTGAATCGCCTGTGCGGTAAAACTGTCTTAAGTTTCCGGAGGCATTTCTTACAAAAAGGCCTCCTCCTGAGGTTCCGATCCAGATATTTCCCTCAGGATCAACAAAATATGATGATATTCCATTTTTCCCAGTACTATTTAAAAGGTTAGTGAACGATTTCACCTTGTTGTTGTTTAAGTCAAACAGGTAGAAACCTGTTGGTGTCCCAAGGAAATAATCATCATTAAGCTTGTTAACATAAATTATATCATTTGTTCCAGGTGTGAGGCCGAGCGAATAAAAACTGAAAGCATAGGAATTAAGCAGGGAAAGTCCGTCACCGAATAACCCGATCCAGTAATTTCCTTCAATATCCTGGAATACCAGCTTTACATTGTTACCCTGAAGTCCGGAATCCTCATTGAAGAATCTGATAGACTCTATTGTTTTACCTTCTGCAGAGAGCAGTATTTGTATTATTCCGGTTTCATTTGTTGATATCCAGAGATAATTATCGGAATCCATGCTTATTGACTGAACGGTCAGGTAATCGAGTTCAGGATGACCGCTGAAGCGTGTCAGTATATCTCCACCCTCTGATAGAACAAGATGGAATAGTCCGTTGCCGTCCGTTCCTATTATATAGTTGTCCTTCTCCTTTAATTTATGAATTACGAGAATGCTGGAATAATCAAATCCCTCAACGGAGCCCAGAACAGTCAGTGATTCGTTGTCAATCCGGCATTTCTGAATGTTCTCCTGTGTACCTAACAGAATGTCGCCTGATTGAGTAAACGATGCTGAGAAAATAACAAGATCTTCGGGTATATCAATAGTTGTTACTTTTTCAGGCTTTCCGGGATCTATCCTGAATATTGATCCTCCCTGCGGGATTATATAAATTAATCCATCCGGTCCTTCCAGGAGAGCAATAATTTGTCTGGTATTGGATATATCAAGGGATCTCAGGCTGTTTTCCAGGGTATAATAAACTGCCCCATCATTACATCCAAACCACAGGATCCCCTTCATGTCCCTGAGGCTTGTTGTAGGATAGCGGCCAACTGAGGAATCGGGAAATATGATATTATGAAAGTCGAAACCGTCAAATTTTGCTAGTCCTGCTCCGGTACCAACCCAGAGATATCCGTTATGGTCCTGGTTAAGTGTATAAATGAAACTGTTCGGGATATTGCTGTCCGGTCCATAATTTTTGAACCTGTAGGTCTGACCATAGCTCAGGCATGAGAATAAAAAAAAGCACCCGGCGGTGACTAAGATCTTCGTGTATGGTCTGAATCTCATAAAAGCTTCAGGTTATTTATTTAGGCTTTATTTTCCTGATTGCTATGCTTGTCTGGTAAACCGGCACTCCGCCTATCGGTGAACTGAAGAACTGCAGGGCATCACCTCTCTGGTTTTCAAGGGTAACCACAACATTATTATTTTTCACCAGTTCTCCCTGTCTCTTATGAAACTGAAAGTCGAGTGAAGATCCTACCTCTTGAGGTTCAATTGCAATTCTTGTTTCGGCCCAGTCAGCCTCATTGGAGATCGGGGCATCAATACCCTGTTTATACCTTGAAACAACAAGGATATGTCCGTCCCTGTCCCAGTCAAAATTACTCAACTTTATATATACCACACCTGTATCAACATACGGATAAATATGAGCAACGCTTTTGAAATCGTTCCACATCCTGAATGTATATTCATATGTAAATGCATTGGCGCCTTCAATGGGAATATTATTTTCAGGATCGCGGCTCAGAAAAAAACGGTAAAGATTACCATCATCTCCGCTTATTCCTTCACAGACAATCTTAAAAATATAGCCCCATTTTGAATTGAAATCACCAGCGCTGGGATTGAACGGCCCGAAAGAGAAATATTTGTTGTCATACCTGGGTTCGCTGCCGAAAACCCTTGAAGCCAGCAGGTTGCCTCCCTTATAATTCTTTGTGTTCAGCAGCCCCTTCGATTCCTCATTTCTGTCAGGATCAACACCCTTTCCTCCATATACTGAAAACATACATCTTGTATTGAACTCACCCTGTATTTCATCATTCTCTCCACCTGTATCCGGATCAAATACCCGAATATAGAACTGCTGATTAAAATCCCTTGGGATGGCAAAAAACCAGACATTGTAAAAATCATCGTCTCCCCACGAAATTTCACCCATTTTCCCGAAAGTGCACAGGAATGTTATGTTCTCATCTTTGCCTGGTACCGGCTGCCCGGATAATTCCGGGCTGATAAAAAATCCTGACAGGCAGAAAGAAAGGATCAGAGTATATATTGTTTTATTCAGTTTCATCAAGCTTCAAAATTAGCATTTTCATTTCCGGGATCAGCGTATTATTATAATATTTTTACAGATGCACGCTTCTCTCACAACACCGCCCGGTTCCGCTACAGTCGATACAATCATCTGAATGTTATAAGTCCCGGGTCTTATGTACGTCTTATCAACTTCCTTGCCAATTGCTATTGTCTCATCTCCGAAATTCCAGTAATACCTGTCGATATTCCAGCCCGGCAGATTTGTACTGTCGGCGCTGAGCCTCATCCTTTGTCCAACAACGCCCTGCTCAGGCGATGAAATATACGGCTGTTCAACATCTGTGATCAGCAAATTATAGGTTTTCTCATTGTACATGACTTCCTTGGTGATGAGGTTGACCACATCAAGCTGCACAAGATACTGACCCGGACCGGGATAACAATGCTCGACAGTCGAACCGATTCCTCTTCCACCGTCGCCGAATTTCCACTCATAGCGAAAAGGAAGAGTATCCCACTTTACTGCGTTCTCTTCAAGGAATTCGTAGCAGTAATTGTTTTCAATAAGTGTATCACATGATGATTTCCTTATTATTGTAGAAGCAAACTGGTAAATATCATCACTTCTGCCGCGGTTTGACGAGAAATAACCTGTTTGAAGGTTCTCATCAGCCACGAAGGCAAAATCATCAGACGGCGAGTTTATCGGCTCCGGAACAAGTGAAGGAGTGTCCCAGCTTCCAAGTGTCAGCATAATGTAATAAACATCCATACGTCCTTTCCCGCCGGGGCGATTTGACGAAAAATATAATCTTCCCGAAGGATGCATGAAAGGATAGTTTTCTGAAGCGGATGAATTAACTTTTGATCCCAGATTTACTGGCGCACCCCATTGTCCGTTCAGCCATTCGCAATAATAAAGATCCGATCCTCCCTGTCCTCCAGGCATATCGGAAGCAAAAAAGAGGAACCTCCCGTCATTGCTGACTGAAGGATGACCTACTTCGTACAGCAGATTATTATAAGGGAACGGACGGAGGTTAACAAGTTCTTTTCCTGAAAGATCTGCAATAAATATCCCGCTGTGGTTTATAAAGTTCTTTTTCTTTGTCACTTTACCTGTCTCTACTTCACTAGTGAAATAGGCTGTTTTGCCATCAGGTGAAAAACAGAGGGGACCGTTATTGAAGAGAAAGCTTCTTTCGCTTTTTATTTCTTCCGGTTTCTGCCAGTCTGAAGTGTCTTTTCTTTGGGTTATGAATATTGTATAGAGTCTGCGCCCTTCGAAGCTCTTTCTGTCCTTTACTCCGCTGGTACGACGGTCGGAGCAGAAAACAATGCCATCCCTTACCATTACCGGTGATATCTCGCTGAACAGTCCTGAATTGAATGACATCCTTTTGACCTGGTATACAGAGGGTTGCTGTGCCTGGACTGTGACTGGTGCAAGCATCAGGACTAAAATGTCAATATAGAGGCTCTTCTTCAACATATAATTAAAAATACCTCGGATTTGCGGCGCTTACCTTATACCCGAACTCATATCTTAAAATGAATTCGCTTGAACCTTTTGAATATGAATCCATCCTTCCTGCAGCATAATCATATGACAGACCTATCATCAGCTGGGGAGTAGGTTGAACCTGAAGGATTCCTACAATAACTTCTTCTGAAGTCCTCCATGAGCCACCAACCCATATCAGGTCAGCTATAATGAAATTGCCATTAATATCAAGCTGAGTAAGCTTCTTTGTTTCCTGCAGTGAGTAATTGACGAGTACTGACGGTTTGAATTTGAAGGATGGCGAGAATGTCATAAGACCGCCTGCTGATAAAATTATATCGTATTCATTAAAAGAATGATAAGCCTGAGTCGTTCCCTGATCAGTTCTTTTATAGCTGAGAAACGAGGGGACTGAGAATCCTGCAAAAAATCTCTTGCTGAAATAATACATCCCCGCACCAACATTGGGGAGTACAAAAGGCTTATCGTCAGATGTGAAAACAGGATCTCCGGAATTCGTCAGAAGCAATCCCGTATAATCAGTATTTGAGAGGTCCACTCCTGCTTTCAGCCCGAATGAAAGCTTTCCGTTTCCCACCTTTATATGATAAGCATAAATACCATAAACACTCGTTGATTTGGTAACGCCATACTGCATGAACTGAGCCTTCAGACCCAGAGCTACCCTTTCGTTCTTCATGGGAGAATGAAGTGATACCGTCTGAAGGACTGGAGCTCCAGGAGTTCCCATCCATTGCATCCTGTACGATAACATGGCACTCAGGGCTTCCCGTGAACCGGTATAGGCAGGATTAATCATCAGGCCGTTCTGCAGGTACTGGCTGTATACAGGATAGCCAAGACTTATCCTTGCGGAATCAGGAACACCTTGCCCATAAGTTCCACATGTGATCAGAAATAATGGAATAATAAATAAATACTTCAGCCTGCTCATTCTTTCTTTGTCGTCCCGGAAAATATTTAGTCCGATTCCCTCTTTATATCTATTAATATCGTTTCAATATTATGAATCCGCTCTTTTTGTACACCAGATCAGTTCCGGTTGATATTATTTTAAGCATATAATAATAAGTGCCTTCCGGCATGTCTATTCCTTTTGAATTCTTGCCATCCCAGTGTTTCCATTCGCTGTCATCCCTGTTCGTAGTGGTAAAGACCTGAGTTCCCGCACTGTTTACAATAGTAAGCTCTGCAATCTGATAAGGTGTGGAATCCGGTTTCTTACGTAGGTCCAATCCGGTAATTTCAAACGTATTATTGTAATTTTCAGGGTCATTGTTGGGTGAAAAACCCTCAGGGATCATCAGATCAAAAACATCCACGTTGATAACAGCTTCACTCTGGCATTTACCATTAGTTACAGTCCATTTATAAGTATTCAGACCTTTTGATAAATTCGTTACATCAGTCGAACTTTCATCGACCGGATTAAAATCGCCTGTTCCGGAAATTACACTCCATTCACCGGATTCATATAGTTCCAGCGCGCAAGCATTTAGCTGCATAGCATAATCAAATGAATATAAAGAAGTATCACATCCTGCACTTATATTATCAATGCGGTTATGGAATGTTATTGTGACGGAGTCTTTATTGACACATTGCCAGTTTGTTTCTTCCCAGTAAAATTTAAGTTTTATAAATGCATCCTTATTGTCATTGAAAGATGAATCAATCTTAATTTTTGATGCAGGGTCGTTCACAGCCGATTCCAGCACCCTGGAAGGGAATATCCATTTGCCTGTCCCGTCACTTGGAACGGCTGCAAGCGTATATTCAGGTCCGCATATTTCGTCATCAGGACCGGCTTCAGCTACAGGTATTTTGTAGACATCAGCCTTCCTTGTACCTGTCAATGAGGTGGCAATACAATTGTACTTATCCGTCACTGAAACGAGCGAATAGTTGAAAGCCGACATGCCGCTCGTTGGTACAGGAATGTCTTTAAGTGCGGTATCAGCAGATGCAATGTTATTAACTGTTTTTTCGGTTGAGTTCTGTTTATATATTACCTTCCATTTTGAAGCTCCTGTGAGCTTTATTTTTAACAACACATTCGAACCGCCGCAGATAGTTGTATCAGCAACAGATTTAATTTCTCCGGTTGGCAGGGGATGTATCCCGATATGCAGTATATCTGATGTATCAATACAACAATCATACTGACCTGAAAGGATGATCCTCCTGTATTTCATCGGATCGGTCAGTGATGGAGGTGAATAGTTCTGGCCGTTGCTTGTGCCTGTTGCCGGTAACCATGTTGTCCCGTCAGTGCTCTGCTCCCATTTCCATGTCGGGGTTCCTCCTGCTCCGCCTGTCAGCGACGTACCTGCCAGTTGGGCTGGTGTTGTCCCGTAACAGATCGTCTGGTCACTTGAAATGACATTATTGGTGATAACAGGCAGAACTGTAACCTTTATCGTGTTGCTCTCAGAAAAACATTTTCCGGAGATCGCTCTCCTCCTGAACCATGTAGAGACAGTAAGGGCAACAGGCTGGTAGTCAGTACCGGTTGCCGAGGTTGCTATATCAGTAAATGTGGCATTGTCTGTAGAATATGACCACTGGTAAGCATAATCCCCGGGGATATCCGTACCTCCTTTTGGGACACTTCCTTTGATCTTATCAGGAATAGCGCCGGAGCAGATGGTCGTATCAGTCCCGGCTGCAGAGATAAGCGATGCAACATTGTTTGTTATCGGTTTATGTACATTTATAAACAGAGTTTTGCTGGTATCAGCGCATTTTGATGAATTTACTATTCTCCTGTACCAGGTGGTATCGGAAAGTGCCGGCGGAGCGTGAGGTGATATAACCGTTCCTTTTGTTGTCCATGAAGCAGCTTTTGAGCTGTCCTGCCACATATATGTGTAGAAGCCGGATCCTTTCTGCGGTATGCTTCCCGTAAATGCCGGCGGAACTGAGCCTGAACAGATCGTTGTGTCCTTTGAAATTGTATTGTTTTCAATAAAATGGTACCTGGTCATAAGTATCGGAGAGCTGTTGCTCCTGCATACACTGTCAGGACCTGAAAATACGACTCTCCTGTAATACCTTTGCTCAACGATAGCAAATTTTGATGTGTCGGGAGTATAGGTGGTTCCTGTATTTACATTTGGCGAGCTGGTCCATGTTCCTGATGCCGTTCTGTCCTGCCAGAGATAAACATAACTGCCCGAACCTCCTGCTGGTGTAGAAGCTCCAAGAGAATTAAATAATTGTCCTTCGCAAATAACTGAATCAGGACGGGCAGTGACATTTGCTGTAATTGAAGGCAGTACCGTAATGGTTACTGTGGCGCTTTTATCTATACAGCGGCCCGAGGTTACAACTCGTTTATAGTAAGTTGTCGCTGTCAGGGCTGCCGGATCATATGATGTAAAATCAGATGTTCCGGTGGCTACTGAAGGGCTGGACCAGTCAGCATCATTATTGTTCTGGATCCACTGGTACTTATATTTCCCATTTCCTTTGGACGGGCCCGTATTCAACGGTATAAGGCTCAGGGGATCCTGGTTGTAGCATATCGTTGCGTCCTTACCGACCAGGTTGCCGGTGATTGCAGGCTGGACAAATATCTTGACCCATTTGCTGGTATCTATAATAACCAGAGGGATTGCACCATTGTCAGTCACTACCCTCCTGATCCAGAAAGTATCTGCCTCCGTTGCAGTTGGTGTGTAATCCTTAAGGATTGCTCCAGCAATTGTGGATGCGGGTCGCTTTTCTGCCACATAAAAGTAAAATCACCGGAACCAGCAGGATTTGTACCTGTGATCGGTGGAGGAATAACATTGGAGCAGATGGAATCGCTCTGGTCGCCGGTAATTGAAGAACGGATTGAATTGAAAAGGAATCCGTTAAGAAGTGGAGTAAATGTTGTTGAATCAATACCGGGGAAACCGCTGGGTCCGATTGAGGTACCAGCTCTTGTACCTCCACCTCCACCTAAAACGATCCTTGTTACGTTCGATGGAAGAGTAACACTGCTTGTATTAATGTAACCGCCGCTGCCACCGCCTCCTTCTCCCGAATTTCCGGCATTACTTCCTCCTTTTCCACCTCTGGCTGATAATGTTAGGGCAGATGTAGCTAGAATATCAGAGTAACTCTGATTATATATAGCAATTGATCCACCACCGCCACCACCACCTGCGCCAGCTTCTCCGCTCGCTGTTCCCGGGAAGGCACCCTCAGCAAGAATACTGTGGCCATTGCCCATCAATGTATCACAGTGAAAATTATTCCGCCTCCCTTACCTCCGGGAACTGAAGTTCCTGTTGTGTATGTTGATCCGCCGCCACCGCCACCAAGGAAATAACCTCCTTTCAGAGTAGTAGGCATAACCGATTTTCCCCCCATACCTCCGTCGGAGGGCGGGCTGCACAAATTTTCGCGACCACCTCTGCCTCCGGCACTATAATTTGATCCTCCACCGCCGCCTGAAAATCTGCCAATTCCGCCTCCACCACCAGTAAAATTGGCGGCCATACCTTTAGCAAAACCGGGATAGACAGGCAGATATGGTGGACTGTCTGTACCTACTAATAATGCTAGTCCTTCTCCTTTGAATCCGGCACTGTCTGTGGTTGCTGGATAATAATTTCTAAGCCACTTTAAATTGGTCCCGGCACAAATTCCCTTCCCTGAGGCTATCGCCCCTCCTTTAAAACCTTTACCGGTAACATCAATATTTGCATTCAGTGATAGTGTTCTTCCTATAATTGCAGCCAGAACTCCGCCAGTCTTTTTTGTGCTGTCCCATGGCTCGCAGGTAAGTTGCCCGTTAACTATAGCATAGTTATATGAAGGAACTCTGATAAGCTGAACATTGCAGTTGACATCAAATGATGTATTGACTATATCGGCCATGAATTCAATTTTATTCAAGCCATCATCAAGCAAGGATATCGTCAGGAACTCATATCTGCCGGGTAGTCCGTACATCATAATACCCAGACCCATTGTATCGATCCTGACTCCTTTCATCTGCATCAGCAGCACTGTGTCACCCACAGCAAACTGGTCAAACTGGGTTTCATCATTTATAATGACATTATCAACCCCTATTGTATTCACCCGGGCATACTTATTTATTATGCCGCTTATCCTGGTTTGGGAATAAACAGGCTGTACGAATCCCATTATTACTAACAGACTCAATATTAACGATCTGACATTGACTGAAATACTTCCCTTCATTAAAGCCTGATAAGAACCGCTAATATAACTAAATATTTGAATTTTTCAACTTGTCAAAGTCAGACTGCCGGAGCCTCTCCCGGCTTCTCTACAGTGTACATCAGGGGAAATTCAATATAGAAAATTGTTCCTTTATCTGCCTCTGATTCAAACCATATTCTGCCTTTGACACCTTCAACATATTTTTTAACGATTGAAAGCCCCAGTCCCGTTCCCGACGATTTTGTCGTAAAGTTCGGCGTGAAGAGCTTTTTCTGCAACGGCTCCGGGATACCTGTTCCGTTATCCTCGACCGCAACAATAATTTTGTCACCTTTTATTTCAAGTGACACCTTGATAAGTCCTTTCCTGTCCAGGGGAATTGACTGGATGCTGTTCTTGAAAAGATTGGAGAAGATCCCGTTAAGCTGCTCCTTGTCGGCATATATGTAAACTTTGCTCTCGTGTGGCCATCGTACCCAGAATGTAACGTTTGCCGTATTCCTGAAGAGCTCGAGTGTCGTCTGTATCTGTTCCAGCAGATTGACAAGTCCGGGGCTTGTCCCGGGCATCTTTGCAAATGCCGAAAAGGCTGAAGCAATGGATGACAGATTATCAATCAGATCAATCTGGTTTTTTGAGAAGGTTTCAATCTTTTCGTCAAACCGTGGTGCTCCGTCTTTCCATGTTTTAAGCAGCTGCTGAACATTCAGCTTCATCGGGGTCAGCGGATTTTTGATCTCATGTGCGATCTGTTTCGCCATTTCCCTCCATGCATATTCCCTTTCAGAATTGGAAAGCTTCTCAGTACTCTCCTCGAGTTCATCCACCATACTGTTGTACTGCATCACGAGATCACCTATCTCATCGGTTCCATTATAATAGAGGTGTTCAACCTTTTTGCCAAGTTTAACTGATGCCAGTCCATCACTTAGCATAGACAGCGGTGAAGTCAGCCTGCCGCTCAGGAAAACCGCCAATCCCATTGTTACAAGTATCAGAAGAAGTGCAAAGTTAATGACCACAACAACCATGTTCGATATTTCACGGGCCAGTATGCTCTGCATCCTGAAATAAGGCAGATTCAGATAGACAAGCAATTTGTTATCGGCATTGTAGAATGGAACATAAACCGAAAGGTAATTCATCCGGCCCACCTTCTCTGTCTGGATATACTCGCTCCTGGTAAGGGTTTCCATATTGATAAGCGCCTGGATGTTCATTCTCCTGCTTGTGAGGTTCCGGTAATAGATCTCCTCTCTCGAGGTTGCCATCAGGTGTCCGTTCAGGTCATAAATATTTATATCTGTATTGAATATATTAGAAAGCCCTACAAGAAGCTCATTAAGTGATCCATAACTGCTGTTCCTCCAGTCAACTGAAAGACTTCTTTCGACAGCCAGGCTGTTTTCAAGTTCAATATAAATTGAACTTAGCTTTTCCCTTATTGTATCATAATGCTTTGCCTTGTATTCCCTGATCGTCAGAGAGGTCACAACCACTCCTATCAGGATAAAAGAGAAAAGAAGTATCCCTATGAATGATAACTGCAGCTTCTGTCTTAAGTTCGGAGTTCTGAGTTTTCTTATATCCGGCCGGCGTAAAAGAAGAAGGACCAGATTCGTGAACAGCAGGATAAAGGTGAAGAGATATGCAAATGATATCAGCATGTCTCCTGTTGTAAGCCTTTTCCTGCTTATTATAACGGTAGCGTTACCGTTTTTGCACAGGACATGCTTGTAACTCCCGGCATTGAAGTACCTATAATCAGTGTTCTTGTCAATATAATCATCATCTTCCTTGTTATAGGCGAATTCACCCGAGTTAAGAACAATTTTACCATTGATATATTTAGCAAATGAGTAATCCTTCAGACCTGAATATCCGCGGAATTTCCTGTCTAGAAGCAATTCGGAATACCCTGACTGGAAAATAGTGACATTGCTGTAAAGTTCTATGAATAACCCGTTTGTTGTTCCATGGCCGGTCTCAAAAAAAAGTTGTCCAATATAATATGCCCTTCCGCCCTGGTAGTCAATAAAATAAAAATCTGTACCCGTCAGACGATGCCCATACTTTTTTGTCCTCCCGTAAAAGAATTCAAAACAGTTTACCAGATTGTCCTGCCCCGGTCCTATTCTTAGAGGTCCTCCATTTGGACAGAGGATAATATTTACATTGAAATTCCCCCAATATCCGCTAAAGTATTTTTCTTGCAGGTAGGATGTTACCGAATTTACTTCTTTCTGTTCGATAATTTCAGCTTTCATCATCCCGGCCAGAATGGTATCGCTTTTAATTACAGGCCACATATCGAGAAGAAGATGCTCAGCTTCAGGATCATTCTCTGTAGAAAAGGATAAAGCCTGGATCTTCAGATTTTCAGTGTTCTTCTTCTCCGAAAAAACTGTGATCACATACAGCGAATAAAGGCCTAAAAGAATGGAAAATAAAACTGTAATGTTGAGATCTCCTGACTTTTTTCTTACTGCAATCAGGATAAGTATAACCATTCCCGAAAAAAAGAGCGCTGTCACCAGCAAGGAAGCCGGATCTTTGAAAAACAAGATGACCAGAACAATCAGGGCAACCATTAGTGCAATGACAAATCTCCCCGTCCGGACATCATTACAGATCCTGATGACCTTAAGCAACACAAAGAAAGGTACAAATGAAAATAAAACTATACTGCAATAACCCGCAGCACTGAATAATGTCAGGTCAATGACCCTGTACGTCTCAAAACTTATGTTCGAGTCTGAGACCAGGTGGATGAAAAGATAATGGAGAACACCTGAAAAAAGAGCAGCAACAGAAAAGTAAAGAGCCAGTACTGTAATACTCTTCATTTTATTTTCCCTGCTTACTGGTCCTGCTGGCAGGTACTTGTAAAAACAAAATGAGAATACAGCTGCAAGGATACTTAACAAAAGAAGGTGCCCCAGTGAAGGTATTAATACGTTGAGCGAGAAATGATAGGGGGAAAAAAGCCCTGTCCGTAATATTACTTCCGGCTTATTCAGTAAAAGCACTGAAAAGTAAAGCAGAACAAATAAGGCAAATGAGGTAAGCAGGCCTAGAATATTCATTCCCCTGCTGACCATTAATTCAACCACTTCAAGCACAAGCAAAATCAGGATCACAAATAATAAGGCCCAAAAAACTACAGGCACAATGATCAGGATGGTGTTGCTTTTTACTGCAGGGAAAGAAAGAGAAAAAAGAAAATCACCGGAAGAACTGTAAATATTGTACTCTGAACTATCCTTTACTGTGCTGAAGCCTACGTCATCAGGTATTTTGAAATTTTTTTCGAAGCCATTCCTGATTATGTCGTTTTCAAAACCATAATCCGTCCTCACCCTCAGTAATCCTACTATCATCTCATTTCCTGCCTGGATTGTCATCGGAAGGAACCAGCCATTATGGATAAACAATATCGGCTTTGCAAAAAGAGTGTCATTATGAATTTCTACAGGAACATCAAATTCATTGTCCGACCAGTGAATAAGTTTCTTGTCAATGTACTCGAGTATGGTGATCTCATTTTCTCCGGCAAGCATAAAAAGCTTCTTTTCTGACATTGATCCGTGCGGTTCACCATTGGCTAGTATCTGTTTCAGATCGTTCAGACACCCCTCCATCACCTTCTCCTTCTCAGTCAATATCCTGTTAAACCTCTTTACCCTGAAATGATATTCAAAATCACTGAAATATATTAATTCTGAGATTATTGCACCCGCCAGGAGGATGACAGCAGAAATACAGAGAAATAATCTGCGTCTGTTCATTTTCATACCGGGAAATATATTCTATTCATGGTGATATGGCTCACCTTTAATAATTGTAAATGCTCTGTAAAGCTGTTCCAGGAACAATAACCTGACAAGCTGATGCGGGAAAGTCATTTTAGAAAGAGACATCCGGAAATCGGCAATATTGATCACCTCTTCCGACATACCCCAGGGACCGCCAATTACAAACAGGATCCTCTTTCCAGTCATTAAAAACCGCCTTACTAACAATTCAGCAAATTCAACCGTTCTGAGCTCTTTCCCTCTTTCATCAAGCAGAACCACAAAATCATCCTTACCTATTGACTGCATTATTTTCTTCCCCTCTTTGATCTTCTGTTCCGTCACGGACATATTCCGCGTATTCTTCAGGTCGGGAAGCGTAATGATCTCGAATCCTGAATATTTCCTGATGCGTTCAGAATAAATATCAACGCCCTCATTAACATGCTTATCTGTTGTTTTACCTGTTTGCAATAATGCAATCTTCATAAATATTGGCGCGACTTTTGAGTACTTGTCAAAGCATACTATTACCTGCAAAAGTATAATTAATAACGCGCTCATGCAATTATAATTATATTGAGCAGGCAGAAGTGGTTTTCTTAACTGAAATTACTTAAATTTGTAATGCAGAGATTTTGAAAGTCGGAAAAAACAGATTCAGATGCAGTTTGTTAGTATTGTTCCGGTAATAATTATTGCGCTAAGCACCCTTGGCTCCAACGACCAGGAGCAGGCTAAGATTCCCGATGGGATCTCTATAGCCTTTAAGGCGGGTAATGCAGCCGAATTATCAAAATATATGAATTCCACAGTAGGGTTACTGCTTCTTGATAAGGAGGATTTTTATAAAAAGAATGTCGCTGAAGCCATTCTTAAAGATTTCTTTAATACCTGTCAGACCAAAGATTTTATAATCCGTCATCAGGGTGCCAAGAGCGATGCACAATACGCTATCGGCATTCTTAAAACAGAGAAAGGTGATTTCAGGGTCTATTTCCTGTTGAAGAAGGTCGGTCCTGATCTTCTTATTCACCAGATACGCATTGAGACTGAAAATGGAAAATAGA
Source organism: Bacteroidia bacterium (assembly GCA_026391215.1). Lineage (GTDB taxonomy): Bacteria > Bacteroidota > Bacteroidia > Bacteroidales > VadinHA17 > LD21. The sequence goes on along the minus strand of JAPLDX010000041.1, from coordinate 21,260 downwards.
GTTCTCAGGGAGTTTATTTTAAGAAGTATAGGAGAGGACCTTGGAGATGGTGATCATTCATCCCTGGCTTGTATTCCATGGGAAGCCGTCGGTAAAGCCAGGCTCCTGATCAAGGAAGAAGGAATCCTTGCCGGTGTCGATGTTGCCTGCAAGGCTTTTACTGCAATCGATGATACCCTGAAATGTGAAATCCTGATTAAAGACGGCAGCAGTGTAAAACCCGGTGACATTGCATTCCATGTATCAGGGAGACAGCAGTCAATTCTGAAATCCGAACGGCTGGTTCTCAACATAATGCAGCGGATGAGCGGAATAGCTACAAGCACAAATCAGTATGTCTCCCGTGTTTCCGGCTTGAAAGCTAAGATACTCGACACACGCAAAACAACACCCGGTTTAAGGTTCCTTGAAAAGGAGGCTGTCAGGATAGGAGGCGGATTAAACCACAGAATGGGATTATTTGATATGATAATGCTTAAAGATAATCATATAGTATACGCAGGAGGAATAGAGCAGGCGATACAAAAAACCAGGGATTATCTTAAAAAGAATAACAGAAAACTGAAAATTGAAATAGAAGCCAGGAACCTCGATGATTTAAATAAGATCCTGTCTGTCGGAGGGGTTAACCGGATTATGCTTGATAACTTCAATATTGAAGATACTTTCGCTGCTGTAAAGCTTGTCGGAGACAGGTATGAGACAGAATCTTCCGGAGGCATTACTCTTGAAACTGTGAGGGCATACGCAGAATGCGGAGTTGACTTTATTTCAGTTGGCGCCCTGACACATCATATTAAAAGCCTTGATATGAGCTTAAAAGCTGAGTAGCCTATGAATTTTGACACACTGGTTCTTCCCGGTTTTGACGGAGTCCCTATAGGCCATGTTTCCAGATTTGTCGTGAAAGGCTTCAGAAAAGGAGTACTGGTTACCAGGGCCTCATCCATTGCTTTCAACCTGCTGATGGCTCTGCTTCCGGCGTCTATTTTCCTTTTTACCCTGATACCTTTTATACCTATACCCAATTTTCAAAATGAGCTCATCGAGCTGTTTGAAAACATGCTTCCCCTCAACGCATTTAACTTTCTTGAAACAACAATAATAGATATTGTCACAAACAAAAGCGGAGGCCTTCTTCTTACAATGTTCATTGCTACTATTATCTTTTCCACAAACGGCATTCATGCAATCATTAATGCATTCGTGGTATCAGCACACTCTTTTCAAGCCAGGTCATGGATACACCAGAGGAAAATATCAATCATTCTGCTTATTATTGTCGTGATAATGATTGCCCTTGCAGGTTTCCTTGTCATCTTCGGAAAGATGGTAGTTAACTACCTTGTTGAAATTGATGTACTTGAAAGGAGCCTGGTTATCAGTATAATTGTCCTTATCAAATGGGCCCTCGTAATTCTGCTTCTTTTTATGGCAATCTCATTCCTTTATTATCTTGCCCCGGCTAAACGTGGTGATTTCAGATTCGTATCGCCGGGATCGACCCTTGCCACATTACTTTTTATAGTGACTTCCCTGGGATTTTCTGCTTATGTGAACAACTTCGGACAATATAATAAGCTCTATGGATGGATAGGCACCCTCATGGTCATCCTTATCTGGCTTTATCTTAACTCAATAGCCCTGCTTATAGGATTTGAACTGAACGTTAGCATAAAAGACGCCCGTGAGGAGGAAAAGGAAAGGAACATCACCATCAGCTGCAATGAAGAAACTTCCTGACAAGGGTGCTGATCTCTTCAGGCTTGTCATGTATTCTCTCGCTCAGGTCTTTATCATCAAATGCTTTAAGCTTTGCAGCAACATTATCAATCACCCCGGCAGGAAATACACCATCCTTCTCAAAAAATTCTCTTTTTTCAATGAGGCAATCGGCAGACTCCCAGCATGATGCGGGGAGAGATTCAAGCTGTTTTTTCTTTGTTTTATCCGTAGCAGCAAAAATATTATAACTCACATAAAGGGTTTCAGCCATCTCAAGTGCGCCGGACATCTCAAGTCCATGCTCTATTGCCACAACTAATCCTGCAAGGAGCTTATAAATATCAGCAGATCCGTCAGGAGATCTCAGTTCAACAGTTTGTTTCGAAGGCATGTCATCAAAAACAGATGTGTCGACAGGATTTGCATCCTTTATCATATTCATTGCTCCGTTCCATCCGAGGGGAACCCTGATAAGGACAGACCTGTTCCTGTCGCCCCAGCAGATATTTGTTGGAGCTTCCTGGTGAGGTACAAGCCTCAGGTAGGAAGTAGGAATGGTGTTCCCAAAAGCCGTGAGAGCCTTTGAAAGATCAAGTATCCCTGCCATCATCTTCCTGGCTGTCTGGCTCAGCTGACCATCTTCAATCATTATGTTCCTTCCATTCTTTTCCAGCATCATATGAATATGCATTCCCGACCCTGCCTTGCCAACTGTGATCTTGGGAGCAAAGCTTACCTCAACACCATATTCGTATCCCAGCATCCTTAATATCCATTTTGAAATAATCAGCTGATCAACAGCTTCTTCCGGTTCAACAGGCAGAAATTCAATCTCATGCTGTTCGAAATCTTCTTCTCCCCTTGTAAAGTGTCCGACCTCCGAATGGCCATATTTGATCCTGCATCCTGCCCTTGCGCATAAATTCAGAGCCTGAACCCTCAGATCCTCAAATTTTGCAAAAGGCTTGGACTGGTGATATCCTTTCTGGTCAATGAGCGGATAAAGATCATCATGAAATGATTTGATATAATATTCCAGCTCCCCGAATGTCTTCAGCCTGAAACCTGTCTTTTTCATAAAACGGGTATACGCTTTTTTCAGGATGTACTCCGGTGAGCTTTCAAGTGGATTACCGTCATTGCCGTAAAAGGAACAGAGTATTTCAAGGGATGGAGTCTCTGTAAAAGGATTGACAAAAGCCGTCCTGTATCTTGGAATTACATACATATCACTTGATCCCGAGCCAACAGAAGAGAACAGGCTCGATCCGTCAACCCGTTCTCCTGCTGTCAGTATCGATTCAAGATGATCCCTGCTGAAAGGCACAAAATTGAGGGTCTTGAGCTTCCCGTCTTCAGCTATATACCTGAAATTGACCATGGAGATCCCTTTCGCTTCAATGAATTTAATAATGTCATCGCGGGTAAAATCTTGTGCTGGTTTCTTCAGAAACTGAACCAGTTCATTGGGATTCAGGAGGATCTCGCTATTTTTCATAGTTGATAATCTTAAGTCTGCAAAATTAGATATTTAATTGAAACAGATAATGATAAATGTCCTGATCTCTTCTGCTGTTTGATATCATTTGATTTTTTGACAGATTTTTGTTTATTTTTGAAGCAGCAAAATGCCGCCGATGAACAGATGGATAAAACTTTTTCTTTTACTTTTCCTTATCGGATGCCGGGGAGAAGAAGATAATTCGTACCTCACACCTGAAAAAGCACGTGAATATTTCAGTAAGATTGAGGAAGACTGCAACAGAGACAATGGCAAGCTCTGGGGGAAAAATCTATATGGTCCTCTGATGTTTATTGACAGGACAACCAGGAAAATAACTGCAAACCAGCCGGACAAAGAAGGTATCCTGAAAGGAAAAGATGGGATCTACACAGGTGTTTACCCAAAAGAACTTATATTAAATAATATTCCTGTAACATTCGGAGGCACTCTTTTTGCAATGGTTCCTCTGCCCGGAGAAGAGGATGGATTCAGGATCATTTCACGTTCCATTCACAGCCTTTTCCATTGCTTCCAGGAATCTGCAGGTTATTCATCATCCGGATTCAATATCAGCATCATGGATGAAAAGAATGCCAGGCTTTGGCTCAAGCTTGAATGGAAAGCCCTGCAAAAAGCAATCAATGCCGAAGGTGCCGAAAAACAACTGGCACTGAGAGACGCACTGATCTTCAGAGGATCCAACATTGAGAGCTATCAGAACTATGCCAGTGATGAAACCATGTTTGAGAACTATGAGGGACTTGCAACCTTTACTTATATCACACTTTCAACGGATTCCCCTGAAGAATATAAAACCAGGTTATTTGAATATCTCGACTTGATATATGGATTCCCGTCATATGCAAGGTCGTACGGATTTATCCATGGAGCATTATATGCCACCCTGTTGTATCAGAAAGGATTTGATTTTTCAAAGGTGAATTTTGAAAGTATAAATATGGTCGATACTGTCAAAGTGCTTTACCAGGTAAAGCTTCCTGATGTGTGTCGTGATGTTGCAGGAAGTATCGCACTGAATTATGAGGTTGAGAAATTAGTAAAAGAGGAATCTGAAAGGGACGTGGCAATAAGAGAAAGGATCCATAGGCAGACAGGCACTTTTACAGAAAAGCCCGTCGTTTTCCTCGAGCTTGAAAGTCCCTATTTTGATTTCGAGCCTGAAGATATTCACCCCATGGATACACTCGGCACAATATACAGTAAAATACGGGTCTCTGATAACTGGGGCAAGCTGACTGTTGAAAAGGGAGGCTGTCTTGTATCAAATAGCTTCCGGTATCTCCGTATAACAGCAAAGGGATTTAAAGAAGATAAGAACCATGTTGAAGGCGAGGGCTGGCAGCTGATCCTGAATAATAACTGGGAGCTTGTCCCGGTAGACCAGAATTATTATGTAAGAAAGGTAATGCCGTAAGAACCCCTGTCCCGCCAGGGCGGGACTGCCCCCTGAAGGGGGGCTGGGGGGTCATTCCAGCTCCTTCATCCTTTCCTCAAGCGATCTGATCTTCATCTCCGTATCGCTTTTCTTCTTTCTTTCAAGCTCGAGAACATTTTGAGGAGCATTCTTAACAAAACGCTCATTATCAAGCTTTTTCATTACTGATGCAAGGAAACCCCTGAAATAGCCAAGGTCTTCTTTTATCTTTATTAATTCTCCTTCCTTATCAACTTTATCCCCAAGGGGTACGAAAAATTCTGTGGTATGTACCATGAATGATACGGCTCCCTCAGGTTTTTCATCGATGAATTTTATTTCTGATAAATTGCACAGTTTTGTAATCACGGGCAGAAACTCAAGGTCATAGTTCTTTTTATCAGCCTTTATATAAAGAGCTATCTTTTCCTTAACAGGCAGGTTTTTCTCTGTCCTTACAGTTCTTATGCTGCTTACAGTCTCTTTGATAAGTTCAAACCTGCTTATAACTTCTTTTTTAGACCTTTTTGCTTCAGGCATCCTGCTGATCATCAGGCTTTCTCCATCCTTCCTTTCGCTAAGCATCTGCCATATCTCCTCGGTAATGAACGGCATGAAAGGATGCAGAAGCCTCAGAAGAGTATCGAAGAAAGTGGTTGTTGCTTCAAGTGTCTTCCTGTCTGTCGGTTTTTCAAATTCAGGCTTTATTATCTCAAGGTACCATCCTGAAAACTCATCCCAGAAAAGCTTATAAACTGTCATCAGCGCTTCGGAGATGCGGAATTTTCTGAAGTTAGCGTCAATTTCAGAAGTTGCCTTTTTCAGAATCTCATTCATCCATTTAACGGCAACTTTTGAGGATTCAGGCTGATCTGCTTTTTCATCAACCTTCCATCCCTGTACCAGCCTGAAGGCATTCCATATTTTATTTGCAAAGTTGCGTCCCTGTTCCGGCAGAGAATCATCATAAAGCAGGTCGTTGCCCGCGGGTGAACAGAAAAGCATTCCAATCCTTACACCATCTGCTCCATACTTTTCAATAAGCTCAATAGGGTCGGGTGAATTGCCCAGGGATTTTGACATTTTCCTTCTTTGCTGGTCACGGACGAGGCCAGTAAGATAAACATTGTCAAAGGGTTTCTGACCCCTGTATTCATATCCCGCAATAATCATCCTTGCAACCCAGAAGAAAAGTATTTCAGGAGCTGTGATCAGGTCATTTGTCGGGTAATAATATTTCAGATCAGGATTGTCAGGCTTGTTTATGCCATCGAAGGATGTTATCGGCCAGAGCCATGATGAGAACCATGTATCAAGCACATCCTCTTCCTGCTTCAGGTCGGTCTCCTTCAGCGATCCCTTACCGCTTTTTTTTCTGGCCAGGGCAAGCGCCTCATTGACGTTCTCTGCAACAACAAATTCATCATTGCCATAATACCATGCGGGGATCCTGTGTCCCCACCACAGCTGGCGGCTTATGCACCAGTCATGTACATTCTCCATCCAGTGGCGGTACAGGTTCCTGAATTTTGAAGGGTGAAGACGAATATCGCCGTTCATCACTGCGTCAAGTGCGGGTTTAGAGATGTTCTCCATTTTCAGGAACCACTGCATTGAAAGCTTTGGTTCAATAACGGCATGAGTCCTTTCAGAACGGCCTATCTTATTATTATACAGAATAACCTTGACAAGGTCGCCTGTTCTTTTCAATTCTTTTTCAGCAAGATCTTTTGCTGCAAACCTGTCAGTACCGGCAAACATTGCAGCCTGCTGGCTGATGGTACCGTCATCATTAAAAATATCTATTGAAGGGAGCTTATGCTTCTGTCCTATTATGTAGTCATTAATATCATGGGCAGGCGTGATCTTCAGGCAGCCTGTTCCGAACTCCATATCCACATACTCATCAAAAATGAAAGGGACCTCCCTGTTTGCCATCGGGACAATGACCTTCTTTCCCTTGAGATGCTGATATCTTGGATCATTTGGATTTGCACATACTGCGGTATCCCCAAGAATGGTTTCCGGACGTGTTGTTGCAACAGTAATATAATCGTTCCAGCCGGCAATTTTATACCTGACATAATAGAGCTTTGACTGTTCCTCGGTAAAATAAACCTCTTCGTCCGAAACAGCCGTTCTTGCCTGGGGATCCCAGTTTACCATACGTACACCACGATATATCAGACCTTTATTGAAAAGATCCACAAATACCTTAATAACAGAATTGTACCTCTCCTTATCCATGGTGAAGAGGGTTCTGTCCCAGTCGCATGAGGCTCCAAGTCTCTTAAGCTGCTCGAGTATTATGCCTCCATGTTTATTGGTCCATTCCCACGCATGTTCAAGGAATTTCTCCCTTGTAATATCTCTCTTGTCAATACCTTCGCTCTTTAGCTTTGACACGACTTTTGCTTCTGTAGCAATGGAAGCATGATCGGTGCCCGGCACCCAGCAGGCATTCTTTCCCAGCATCCTTGCCCTCCTGACCAGCACATCCTGAATAGTGTTGTTAAGCATGTGTCCCATATGGAGCACTCCAGTTACATTGGGCGGAGGGATTACAATTGTATATGGTTCTCTTTCATCCGGAGTGCTTTTAAAAAAGCCGTGTTTCATCCAGTAATCGTACCATTTGCTTTCGGCTTTTCCGGGTTCGTATTTTGAGGGGATTTCCATTAAATGACGCTGTTTATTGACACGCAAAATTAAAAAAAAACGCTATATTAGATGTCCATATGCAGAAAAAGGGGATCTTCAAACAGTTTCAAAGAACTAATAATCATAACCGGATATGAAATCAATTAAGGTATTATTCCTGATCCCTGCGCTGTTCCTGATGATATTTTCCCTGTCACAATGCACCAAGGAAGAATCCGAGAAGGCCAGGAAAGAAGCCCTGATGCTTTCAATGGTGAATGATATTAATGCTGATTCACTCGAAGCAGATGTGATATGGCTCCAGAATATGGGAACTCGTTTTGCTCTTGCTGACAATCATCGAAGTGTCGCAGTAAATATCAAAAACAGGTTTGCCGGGCTGGGATATACAGATGTCAGCTTAGATTCATTTCTTGTAACAAAAACTTACAGGAATATTAATTATGAACAATGGCAATACAACGTCATAACATTGATCCGGGGAACCAAATATCCTGATTCTCTTTGTATTCTCGGCGGACATTATGATAATAATCTTGTTGCCGATGATCCTTTTAAAGCTGTCCCGGGAGCAAATGACAATGCCAGTGGAATTGCGGCTATGATGGAGATCGCCAGGGTAATGAAAAAGAATAATTTTTCGCCAGAAAGCACAATAATGTTTGCCGCTTTTGGCGCTGAAGAGATCGGATTATTGGGAAGCCTTCATCTTGCCGCTGAGCCATATGAATTCTCACAGAAGATAAGGTTCATGCTGAATAACGATATGATAGCCTATGAGACGCCAAATGATCCCAATGCCACTGCATGGTGTGTAAACATTATAGACTATGATAACTCTCACAGTCTGAGGAATGATGCTGAAACAATCTGCACAAAATTTACAAATCTTATTTATATAAACGACAATAAATATTATAAGAACAGTGACAGCTATCCATTCTTCAGATATGGTTATAAAGCGCTTTTCTTTTTCTCAGAACAGTCGGATCCGAATATCCATACCCTTAATGATATAGCTGAAAATTATCAATTTGGTTATTGCAGTGAAATTGTAAAAATCTCATGTGCCCTGCTCGCAGACAAGAACTGAAAAATAAAATATAAACATCATGCCGTCAATATCTGAAAAAGGCAAAGCAATGCCAGCGTCACCTATCAGAAAACTTGTTCCCTATTCGGAAGAAGCAAAGAGAAAAGGGAGAAAAGTATACCATTTAAATATAGGTCAGCCTGATATACCGACTCCTGAAGTTGCCCTGAATGCCATAAAGAATCTCGATCAGAAAGTAATTGAATACAGCCATTCAGCTGGAAATGAATCCTATCGCCGCAAGCTGGCCGGATACTATCAGAAAATCGGGATCAATATCGATCACACTGAAATACTTATTACCACAGGGGGATCTGAAGCGATACTGTTTGCTCTCAACACATGCGTCAACCCGGGTGAAGAAGTGATAATCCCTGAACCATTCTATGCCAATTATAACGGTTTTGCCACATCTGCAGGAGTAAAGATCGTTCCCGTCACCTCTTACATACAGGATGACTTTGCACTTCCCCCGATGAGTGAAATTGAAAAAAAGATCACTCCAAAAACCAAGGGGATAATAATCTGCAATCCAAATAATCCCACAGGTTATCTTTATTCAAGAGAAGAGTTACTGCATCTCCGTGACATAGTTAAGAAACATGATCTGTTCCTTTTTTCTGATGAGGCATATCGTGAATTTTGCTATGATGGAGCTGAACATTTCTCTGCAATGAAGCTTGACGGCATTGAGAATAATGTTATTTTACTCGACTCAGTATCAAAACGTTATAGTGAATGCGGAGTACGCATAGGGGCTCTCATAACAAAGAATAAACTGGTCCTTTCAACTGCGCTCAAATTTGCCCAGGCACGTCTTTCGCCTCCCGGATTAGGACAGATTGCCGGCGAAGCTTCAATAGATACTCCGCCTGAATACTTCAGGAATGTTAACCGGGAGTATACCGCCCGCCGTAATTATATGGTTGCTGCACTGAATAAAATACCCGGTGTTTATTGCCCGAAGCCAAAGGGTGCATTTTATACAGTTGTCAGACTGCCTGTCGATGATTCCGACAAATTCGCCCAGTGGCTTCTCGAGGAATTCGAATATAAAAACCAGACTGTGATGGTTGCTCCGGCTTCAGGTTTTTATTCCACCCCGGGATATGGAAAAAATGAGGTCCGGATAGCATACGTTCTTAAGATTGACGATCTGAAGAATGCGATGGAGACTCTTGCTGAAGCACTCAAAGTGTATCCGGGAAGAAAATGACCCCCCTGCCGCTTCGCGGCACCCCCTAAAAGGGCAAATACCCCCGCCGCTTCGCGGCACCCCCTAAAGGGGGTTAAAAATCCGGTAATAATTAAAGTAACAGATGGGTTTATGGCCCCCCTTCAGGGGGGTCGGGGGGTCGAAAATTATTTGTATAGTAAATATTTCTTCCTTATTTCCCCGAATTTCTTCAGTCCCTCTTTCCATGTATCGCGGATCTGTTCTGCTGTCATTCCTTTCCGGATCTGCTCCCTGAGTGTTGTTCCCGCCGCAAGTCTGTCAAAATACGAAGTGAAGAATTTGTCCTTCTCAGGGTAGCTGTTATAAGCATCTATCAGCCATTTGAGATTCAGTCCCGGTGATGGCACCAGCTTGTCTTTTATTGCGTTGCGAAGATCCACTCCAAAGCATTTCACTCCCACGAGGGGTGGATTTGTTGAAGCTGGCACACTTTCGGGTGTAAAGCTGAATCCTTTATCCGGCAGCAAAGGCGAACCATATACCTGGAAAGGAAATTGTGTACCGCGGCCCAGCGAGATTCCTGTACCCTCAAAAAAACATATTGAAGGATAGAGATATACAGATGTCTGATTCGGCAGATTGGGAGATGGCTTTACCGGCAGCTCATAATGGCTTTTATGAGTGTAATTTTTACACTTAATTACTGTAAGGTCACATTTTATGCCACCTTTAAGCCAGCCCTCTCCGTTTATCATCCGGGCATATTCACCAACCGTCATGCCATGGGCTACAGGTACCGGATGCATGCCTACAAAAGATCGGTATGCCGTATCTGCAATATTGCCGTCAAAATAGAATCCGTTCGGATTTGGCCTGTCCAGGACAATAAATTTTATCTTGTTTTCAGCACAAGCCTCCATGACATAATGAAGGGTAGATATATAGGTGTAGAACCTTGCACCCACATCCTGGATATCAAATATTACGACATCAATTCCACGGAGATCTTCAGGTGAAGGTTTCCTGCGCTCACCATAAAGGCTCAGGAGAGGTATTCCCGTATCAGGGTCTTTGCCGTCCTCGATCCTGGCTCCATCAGCGGCCAGCTCCCGGTATCCATGCTCCGGTGCAAAGATCACCTTTATATCAATTCCTATATTCAGCAGATTATCCACAAGATGTGTTTGCCCGATCATGGATGTCTGGTTAGCCACCACTGCAACTGACTTGCCTTCAATAAGATGTTTGTACTGATCTATCTGGTAAGCTCCCGGTATAGGAGTCTTCTTTCCGGCACATAAAAACAATGATAATCCGGCAAACAAGGCCACAACCACTATTCTTTTCATATATGTTTGCTTTGATCTGTAAATCTAATACTTTTGATTTCAATTAAAATATGAATTTGCCATATTTCATAGCACAGCGCCTCGTTAAGGGCAGGAGGGAAGGGACTTCTTTTTCAAGGCCGATAAATGTTATTGCTATAGTCGGCATTGCACTTGGACTGGCTGTGATGATCCTTGCCGTTGCCATACTAACGGGTTTTAAGAAACAGATCAGGGAAAAGATCGTGGGTTTTGGTTCAAATATCCAGATAGTGAATTTCGATTCAAATCTCTCTTTTGAAACTGCACCAATACGCCAGGGGCAGAATTTCATTGAAAAAATAAGGAAAACTCCGGGAATAAGTCACGTACAGGTATTTGCTACAAAAGCAGGGATAATCAGGACAGATGAAGATTTCCAGGGTGTGGTTTTGAAAGGCGTCGGAAGCGATTTTGACTGGAGCTATTTCAGCAACAATATGACAGAGGGTACGATCTTCACAGTAAATGATTCCGCCCGCACGGATAAGGTGATCATTTCAAAAAAGATATCCAACATGCTCCGGCTCAGGATCGGTGACTCATTTGCCATGCATTTTGTGCAGGATCCTCCCCGAATGAGAAAATTTACAGTCAGCGGTATTTACGAAACCAGTCTTGAGGAGTTCGATAAGATTTATGTCTTCTGCGATATCGGACATATAAAACGCCTGAATGGATGGGACGATGACCAGATCAGCGGATTTGAAATTTATATTGATGATTTTGACCGGCTCGACGAGATGACTATGGCTGTAAGAGATGCTATCGGCTACCGCCTGATGGAAGATGATGAACAATTTAAGGTAACCAACATCAGGATGAAGTATCCCCAGATTTTCGACTGGCTGAATTTCCAGGATGTCAACGTGATAATAATTATTCTCCTGATGCTTATAGTTGCAGGATTCAATATGATATCCGGCCTGCTGATACTTATTCTTGAAAAAACCAATATGATAGGAATTCTGAAAGCCCTCGGTTCTGACGATGTCATGATCCGAAGGGTTTTTCTTTACCAGGCAGCTTATCTTATCGGCAAAGGACTCTTATGGGGTAACTTGATAGGCATCGGACTTGCTTTATTGCAATTGAAGACAGGACTGATCACCCTTGATCCATCCTCCTATTATATCAAGACCGTCCCCATTAATCTTGAACTTATACATATACTATTATTAAATGCGGGCAGTATGGCAGTGATACTTTTCATGCTTCTGGTTCCTTCAAAGCTCATAAGCAGGATCACCCCGGTAAAAGCAATCAGGTACGACTAAAACACAAGCACACCTTATTTATAATTCTGGCTGATCTGCTCAGGGACGAAGTTCTTGTAATGTTCAAACCTGTCAAGGATCTCCGTTACAAAATTTACAGATTCAGTACCCCTGAAGTATCCGTTTTTTACAACTGTATCATTATAGTATCTGGGTTCGGATTTCTTCTGAAGCCATACGGCAACATTATCCCAAACCTGGGGATTCATGCCATATTTATCTGCAAGCCTCATGGCATCAAGTACGTGTCCGGGTCCCGCATTGTATGATGCAAGGATAAACTTAATCCGCTCCTTTTCATCCTTTATTCTCGGATTAAATATTGAATGAAGCTGATCTAAATAGATTGTACCTGCTTTTATATTATTCGATGGAGTGGAAGTGATATCAATCCCAAGGCTTTTACTGGTAACAGGCATTATCTGCATCAATCCGTAAGCTCCTGCCCATGATTTTACATCAGGATCAAAACGCGATTCCTGGTATATCAAAGATGCCAGCAAACGCCAGTCCCAGTCTATTTCAGTGCTTGCGGATTTTATCAGGTCGTCCCACTGCGATATTTTCCCTGTACTCAGTGCATAATAATCACTTTTGATTATCCTTCTTGACCTTTCGTTCTTAAAGTATTTCGCGTACAAAAATGCATAGGAGTTAGTTTTTTTATAGGCAGTCAACCATTTATTGAGCTCCGCTGACAGCATTTCGGTATTTTTCTTCCTCAACCCCCAGCCAATGTTCTGCGGAAAGCTTACAGGCGTATTTATATCAATATCAGGGTAATAGGTAGCATTAACCATGGCTACATTCTCATCGGCCACCGCATACTGAATGTCCCCTCTTGCAACGTTCCGGATCAGCTGTTCTGCTTCATTAGGCACTTCAATAATGCTAATTGAATCTCCGATTTCAGCGGCCAGCGATATAAGGCGTTCAGAATGCGATGATCCTTTCTGTACAAATACTGTCTTGCCAGCCAGATCGAGCTGGTTCCTGATCAAAATACTGTTCAGCTCATCAGTTGTCATGTAGCGCCACTGGCGCGGTTTACGCTGCACAAGGATCTGCCTGGTCTCATAAACAGGAGTTGAAAAAAGGATCTCATTCCTGCGTGTTGAATTGATGGTAAGGCTGATAGCCAGAAGATCTGCTTTACCTGTATTCAGAAGATCAAATGCCTCTTCAAGGTGATTCTCCTTGATCATTTCAAGATCGACTCCAAGATGATCGGCAAATGCCGACAGCAATTCGTAGTGAAAACCCATCGGTTCTCCCCTGTAAATGAAATAATTCGTGGAATTAAAATCTGTTACCGCAATAAGCCTGCCCCTTGCCCGGATAGAATCAAGATCAAAGGAGACAGTATTATTATTATTATAGGAAGTGACCGGATTTTTGCTGCAGGAAGTAAAAAATACTTCCATAAATATAAAAAGGATTGCAATTATTCTTATCAAAATTATTGAATTAGTTAAACATCTCTCCAATTAAAAAATTGGGTGCAAAGATACAATAATTTTTTAATTGTAGAACGTCCAGGCTAATCCATAACGTAACATTCTGATATTCATTGGATAAGATGGGATCATATAGTAATTATTACCCATAAATCCCGAATTTAAATGATCCATCATAATGAAAAATCGCGTTCTTTTAATTTTAAGGTTGAGAAAAACATTAATAAACGGATAATTTCCGGTCTTCTCCTGATCCTGTCTGTAAAACCTTCCAGTAGCGGGCATATATGAGTACGGATAATATAATGTATGATACATGGCATCCGCTCCCATCTGAACGGAAAGTTTTCCGTTAGTCTGCCTGAACCTGAAATGGTGTTCAAAGAATATTGCTGCACGTGCTGCGGCCAGCGGAAGGTCAAGAATATCAGGATTGCTGCTTTTCTGGACTATCACATCTCCTGTAAAATGGAATTTCCAGGCCCTGAATTCCTTCCTGGCAGTGAGGGCAGCTACTGATAATCCTCCTTCATGCTGTGAAGGAATAGCAGAAGTATTAAAATCGGTATAGTTATCGATTATAGCATAATTCAGTTTCACCTCGGCTTTTAGGGCCGGGTATATAAAGCTCGTCCCAATGTCAATCCGGAATTCCTTCTTAAAATTATTGCTCCACTCAAAATTATTACCACCCCACTGTTCGTACCAGAAAGATGGCTGTCTGTTTATAATACTCCCGTTTATCAGCCATGATGCGGTTCCTTCTTCCCAGGCGAATGATTTTACAATCTCCCCTGCCAGGCTGAAATCACCTGCGCGGTAACCTGTCAGGATAAGTTCACCCTTTGCATTCCACCTGAATTTTTCCCCGATATTGTTGTAAAGGCGTCCTACAAGTACATAATTGCTTTTGTCCCAACGGGCAGTATCAGCAAATTTGGGGTCGTGTGTCGGGATGATCTGGCTGTACCTGAATAGTTCATTCCGCAGTCCCACCCCTCCTCCAATCCTGATTTTTCTCGATTCATCAGTTGTGAAATCAAACCTTAGAGTATTTTTCAGATTCCGGGAATAAAGTGAATCAAATGTAGTTGAATTGCTTATGTAGATTGTATCGTAAAAGCCATATTCGGGACCAATGTCAGAGTATGTCCTTTTAGTATTCTCCCATATGAGAATATGCGAAAAAGTGCCGCTGAGACCAAGAAATCCTTTCTTCTTCTGATCGGTACTATCAGTTGTTACAGGCTGCCCTCCAATGGTATAACGCTGAACAAGAAGGATATTCTGGTTTTTCAGTATGTTTTTTGCCACGTTCAGGCTTCCGAGATTTACCGGTATATCGCGGGGGGAATCGTAACTCCCCGGATCGTCTGTTGGCTTTGTTAATCCGCCATTTTCATACGATACTATGTTATTGATCCCAGTCGCAAAATAAGCTTTGTATTTGGGCACGGTATAGGAGGAATGAAAGGTAAAAGTCTTGTCCTCGGCTCTCTGGTAATTGTACTGTCCAAGGCTGTAAATAATATCATAAATGAGCCCGAAATTGAAAAACTTGTTCACATTCTGAGAATGACGCACCCTGAATGTCTGTTCTGAGGTTTCCCGTGGAGCGCCGTAAGTCCAGACCAGTTCTGTGAATGGCACCTGGGTATCCATAAAGACGGTATTCCCGGAATGATACATAAAGGGATAATAATTTGAATACAGATATTTATCCGGATCAAAAACACGGTCAAAAAAACTTATCGGATAAAAGGGCAGCCCATAATTGCCCAGGGTGGCATTTACGGGAGATTGCCTGTCAGATATCCTGTAACGGTGGAACAGCGAAAAAACAGTATCAAAAGGAATAGTTACCTCTTCCATGAAATCAGAAGAAAGGGTCCACTCTCTTATGGTCTTTGGCGCTTTGGGTTTAATGTCTTTTCCCTGGGCATGTAAAAAAGGAGAGGCTGAGAGAAGCAATAATATGGGTACAATCCTTTTCATCTGCGCAAATATAGAAAATATAAATAAGCAGGGACGATGCAATGCAACGTCCCTGATATCAAATTTATTATAATACTTACCGGTTAATCTACATTATCATTCAGGTAAGCATTGTTTTCCCTTAACACTGGACCTTCCTCATCATCAGAAGTAAGCGTGAACCTGGATAATTTACTTTCTGAAGTTTTATCAGGTGATCCCAGCATCATATTTCTTCTTACATAGGCAGGTACATCTTCAAATGTTTCAATATTCTCTTCAATAGTTTTATTTGAGAGCCCTTCCTTTTGAATTATCCTATGCATTTGCTTCACTTTTCGCAATGTAGATCCGGATTTTTCCTGCTCCTCTTCAACCTTTTCATCTTCCTCCGATACGTTTTTATTAGCGCCGGCTACAGATCCAAAATTCAATTCACCCTGTGATTCCTCCTCAAAATCGGTGATTATTGACTTTTTTCCCTTGTCATGAACAGTAAATATTTCTTCTTCCCTGTGAGGATTTATTGAGGGAGGTATGACATCTTTATTTGACAACATTTCCACCTGCTTTGGCTTTTTTGTCTTATAAGGATGGAAGATGCTGTTAGGCTCAAAACCTGTCGCAATTACGATGACACTGATATTTTCTCCAAGAGTGTCATCCTGCGATAAACCCCTGATTATCAATGCATCTTCAGATGCAGCCTCATACATATAATCAGTTATTTCACCCAGTTCATCCATTGTAAGCTCATGATCGCCTTTCCCGGAAGAGATATTGATAAGTATGCTTTTTGCGCCTGTTATGTCATTTGAATTGAGAAGAGGTGAGGCAAGTGCATTTTCAATTGCACGTATTGCCCTGTTCTCGCCTGAAGCTGATCCCATTCCCATTATGGCCACACCGGAATTCTTCATAACTGTCTCCACATCTGCAAAATCGACATTTATATAACCGGTAACAGTTATTATTTCAGCAATCCCTTTAACAGCTGTCGTAACCACATCATCAGCTTTTGCGAATGCAGTTGAGACACCCTGGTTGCCATAGATCTCCCTTAGCTTCTCATTGTTTATCACAAGAAGCGAATCGACGTGATCTTTCAGCTCCGTGATGCCATCAATTGCGTATCTGATCCGGACCTTGCCTTCCGATTTGAACGGAATAGTGACAACAGCTATTGTAAGCAATCCTGCCTCCTTGCAGGCTTTGGCAATTACTGGTATTGCACCGGTGCCGGTGCCTCCCCCCATCCCTGTCGTTAAGAATACCATTCTCGTGTTGCCGGCAAGTGCATCCATAACGTTATCAATGTTTTCCAGGGCCGCTTTTCTGCCTTTCTCCGGCTGGCTTCCGGCTCCCATTCCTTCAGTAAGGGCCTCACCGATCTGGACCTTTATCGGGACAGGGCTGGTTGCCAGCGCCTGATGGTCTGTATTGCAGATCACAAAATTCACATCCCTGATGCCTTTTTCGAACATATGATTGACAGCATTATTTCCGCCGCCGCCAACCCCAAGGACTTTTATTATTGATGATCTTTCAACAGGGAGATCAAAGTTCATTATATCGTCTGGCATGGTATTGATTTTTATTGTTTATGAACAGTAAATTGGATAATAGCACAACCATATTTATATTCGATCAGTTAATAGGCTGGTCTTCAACCTCAAACATCTTCTGCATTGCTATCTTGATCTTTTCAACCAGGGTGGTTTTTAATACTCCCGGATATTCAACAGGTCCTTCGCCCTGATCCATCTCTGCTTCTTCAGTAACTTCCATCCTTGGCCTTACATATTCCTTCTCAGGTCCTATATTGATCACTTGCTTGTATGTTTCAAGATATTCAAAGCCTTTCATAATTAATCCCACGCTTGTAGCATACATGGGCTGATTTATTTCATTCCGGCTGCTACCGGCAAGATGTTCATTCGGCAGGCCTATCCTGACATCCATGGCAGTTTTGAATTTCATAAGCTGCGGAAGATGTTTCAGCATTGCTCCACCCCCAGTGATCACAACACCTGCAGCAAGCTTGTCAGCGTATCCCGAATTCTGTATTTCGAAATTGATAAAATCAATTATCTCTTCCATCCTTGACTGAATAATATAGGCCAGGCTTTTAAATGAGATCTCTTTGGGGTCTCTCCCGGCGATCCCTGGAATAGACACTACTTTATCTTCAGGAGCAATGTCCCCGAGAGCTGATCCGTACTGGATCTTTAATTGCTCGGCATGCCTCTGGAGTATTGCACAACCCTCCTTAATATCCTTTGTTACAACATTTCCGCCAAGCGGGATAACCGCAGTATGACGTATGATGTTATCGTAATACACTGCCAGGTCAGTTGTTCCGCCGCCGATATCGACCAGCACCACTCCTGCTTCTTTTTCATCCTCAGTCAGGACGGCCTCAGACGAAGCCAGGGGTTCAAGTATCATATCCTTTACGGTCATCCCGGCTTTCCTTATGCACTTTTCGATATTCTTGGCAGCTGCCACCTGTCCTATTACAATATGGAAATTGGCTTCCAGCCTCCTTCCGCACATTCCTATAGGATTTTTAATTCCGGTCTCGTTATCAACTATGAAATTCTGCGGGATGACATGTATTATCTCCTCGCCGATATCAATATGGATCTTATGCATATCCTCGATAAGCCTGAAAACTTCATCTTTCCTGATTTCATCTTCAAAGGATTCGCGCATAATATATCCGCGGCTCTTCATGCTCTTAATGTGCTGGCCTGCAATACCGACAAAAACTTCCGAGAACATGATACCTGATCTCTTCTGCACATCCTCAACAGTTGTATGGATTGCATTTACCGTCTCTTCAATATTCATTACAACGCCTCTCTTTACACCTTTGGAAAGAGCCTTGCTTAACCCGAGAATTTCAATCTTGTCATTCTCGTTCTTCTTACCGACGATCGCCACAATTTTTGTGGTTCCGATGTCGATGGCTGCTACGTACTGTTCTTTTTTGCTCATATGATCTAAATATGGTTATTCATAATCTTTTCCTGCATACTATCTGATCCCTGAATTCAAGGTTTATTACTGAATATTTATTCCATCCCACCTCAGGAAGCACTTTATCATAGAATGCTCCCAGGTTTTTCAGCTTGTCCCTGTAATTTTCAAATGTGCCGAGGTGAATGGTATGATTTCCGACTCTTGGTATCAGATCTATCTCATTCTGTCCATCAACATAGATCTGGTCAATCTGGGCCGCCCAGAAACTGTTTCCGTCTATGTAACTGACAAAATGAAAAACATCTTTTAGAATCGTATTCTTAATAATTGTGTCAAGAATGCCGACACTGTCAAGCATGGCCGGGGTAATATTAATATTCCCCTCAACTATATGTAGCCTTGGCGAATATAGATTCCTTCTTCTGAAAACAAAACCATCTTCATCAATGAAAAAATCGCCTCCTTCAGCAGGCATTACCCTCATGACCGGATTGCGCTGATTTATATAAACATGCAAAGTACCGTCTATTGAGGTATAAACTTCGGCTTCTTTTAATTCCCTCAGGTTATTTATCCTGCCCTCAATATCAGCAACCTTTATGCTTTTTACAGGCTTCCCGATTATGCTGCCACCATTGTCATAAACAAGATTCAGCAGCTGCCTTTTTGTAACAAAATGATAATCAGACGAGTCAATAATATTAACTGATATTCTGCTGCAAGGTTTGGAGTTTACCGAGGCTGACAGAAAGAATGGAAGTATTAATAGATATAATACAGGGATCATTAATATTATCCTGATCAGTTTTTTCATCGTCCAGCCTCCCTTCTGATCTTCTCCTCAATGGGTTCCACCAGCCTGTCAATATCTCCTGCACCAATAGTAGCAAGCACATCAATCTTTTTTATATCAAGCCGGTCAGGTAACTCATCCATCGGGATGAGCTTTTTCCTTTTAAGCTTCATCTTATCAAGAATCAGTTCAGATGACACACCCGGGATGGGTTTCTCGCGTGCCGGATAGATTGGGAGCAGGATAACTTCGTCAAGCTCATCCAGTATAGCAGCAAAGCCTTCTGCATGATCCTGCGTGCGCGAGAAAAGATGCGGCTGGAATATTCCCGTTATTTTTCTGCCCCCAAAATACTCCCGCAGAGACATTACACATGCTCTGATCTCTTCAGGATGATGGGCATAGTCATCAACATAGGCAATTCCGGGGAGATTTACTCTTATGTCAAATCTCCTCTTTACACCCCGGAAAAGAGTTATCTCTTTGCGTATCTCGTCTTCTGTAACTCCGCATTTCAGGGCAATTGCAATGGCGGCTGTTAGGTTTTCAATGTTTATAATTCCAGGAAAGGGGAAGTGAAGATCGCTGATTGTTCTATCGGGAGTTTTAATGCTGAACCTGTAAAAGTCACCAGTATGTTCAATATCAAAGCTTCTGAAATCAGCAGCCGGATCTTGTCCGTAAGTAAAGCATGCTACACCCGCGGGATATATGATATTATTTATTATCCTGCTGTTAATGAGGAGCATGCCGCCCTTTCTTATCTTGCTGCAGAATTCATTATATGCAGCGATCATTGTTTTATGATCACCATAGATGTCCAGATGATCGGCGTCTACGGAAGTGACCACTGCCATTAACGGGCTGAGCCTGTGAAATGATCTGTCATATTCATCAGCTTCCATGACTGTATAACTTCCTTTCCCGATAAGCAGGTTTGAATCATAATTCTTTGATATTCCGCCAAGGAATGCCGAACAGTCGATGTGTGACTGCTTCAGCAGGAAGGCGATCATAGTCGAAACCGTTGTTTTTCCGTGTGTTCCCGCAACAGCTATTGTATCAGTCTTTGAAGATATCTCTCCCAGTACCTCTGATCTTTTATAAAGCTTGTACCCGTTATTCCTGAAAAAGTTGAGGATACGGCTGTCAGCAGGTATGGCAGGAGTATACACTATTATGACTTTTTCCCTGTTCCTTATTTCCTTAAAAAGAGAAGGTATTCCGGCGATTTCATCCTTAAATGAAATATCGCAGCCTGCTGCAGCAAGAGAATCGGTAATTCTGCCTGACGACCTGTCATAACCGGCAATTGCATATCCTCCCTTGCTGAAATATAAGGCAAGAGCGCTCATGCCGATCCCTCCGATCCCTACAAAATAAAAACCTTCTATGTCTTTGAATTCAATCATTTACCTGCCAGCTTCAATATTTCTTTTGCTATTCTTACATCAGCGTCCCTGTCAGCCATATTTTTTATGTTTTCCGACAAAACTGCTCTTCGACTGCTGTCAGCAACTAGTTTAATCGCCTCATCCACAAGGTTATTCAATGCCTCACTGTCGCGAACCATAACCGCGGCATTCCTGAGGTGAAGGGCTTCTGCATTTTTTGTCTGGTGATCTTCAGCGACATTTGGCGAAGGAATGAGGATTACAGGTTTTCCCACCAGGCATAATTCTGAAATGGTCCCTGCTCCTGCCCTTGAAACTATTACATCTGCCGCAGCAAATGCATAATCCATCCTGTTGATAAAATCATGAACCGAAATCTCTTTGCATGAGGAGAGATTCACGAGCGCATTCACATTTT
>JAPLDX010000078.1 GCA_026391215.1 Bacteroidia bacterium | reverse complement strand
CAACTGCCATGCCCATCCCTGGATTTGTGCCATATGTAATCATAGGTTTGATAATTGATGCATCAAATTCCATTTCACTGTCAAAGAGGGCTCCTTCATCGCTTTTCAAAGCTCTCCATCTCAGCAATAATGATTTAAAATCATTGCGGGCGGACAATGAAGGTATCCGGTTAAGATACTGATATGTTGTCAGGTCAGGAGCTATCAGTCCGCCGCGGGCGCCCATTTCAATGCTCATATTACAGACTGTCATTCTTCCCTCCATGCTCAGGGATGCTATTGCATTGCCGGAATATTCAATAAAATATCCTGTAGCCCCGCCTGAAGATATCTGTGAGATCAGGTACAATATCAGATCTTTGGAAGTAACTCCTTGCTGAAGCGTTCCATTGACTTTGATCCTCATCTTTTTTGGTCTGGACTGTAGTACGCACTGGGATGCGAGTACCATCTCAACCTCGCTTGTTCCTATCCCGAATGCTATTGTTCCAAATGCCCCGTGAGTTGAGGTATGGCTGTCGCCGCAAACTATTGTCATGCCCGGCAGGGTGTAACCCAGCTCCGGTCCGATCACATGAACGATCCCATTTTTTGGATCATTAAGACCAAAATGTTCAATTTTGAACTCCCTGCAGTTCTCATCCAGTTTTTCCACCTGCAGGCGTGAAAGCTCATACCTGATTGGCAGGTGCTGGTTTACCGTTGGAATGTTATGATCAGCCGCGGCAATTGTTTTCCCGGGGCGAAATACTGAAATTCCTCTTTGCCGCAGTCCGTCAAAAGCCTGTGGGCTGGTTACTTCATGAATATAATGCTGGTCGATATAGAGAACATCGGGTCCTCCCTCAATGGAGCGTACTACATGGCTGTCCCATATCTTGTCAAATAATGTGTTTGGTTCCATATATTTTATGTTACATCCCTTCTTGTCGACCCCCCACCCCCCCTGAAGGGGGGCTATAAACCCACACAATTCTTCGTTGAATTTAAGATGGGTTTTAACCCCCCTTCAGGGGGGCAGGGGGGTTATTTTATCTTTGAAATAGCATCAATAAAAGCCTCCACTGAGGCGGTTATTATATCGGTGCTTGTACCAAATCCATAATAGATCTGTCCCTGATGTTCCAACTGCACATGGACTTTTCCCAGGTCATCGCTTCCCCTGGTGATAGCCTGTATCAGGAATTCTTCAAGATGTACTGTCTTGCTGATGAGGTGCTTAACTGCAGTAAATGCTGCATCAATGGGTCCGTTGCCGGATGCAGTTGATGAGTGCACTTCACCATTAACCCGGAGTCCGACAGTGGCTACAGGAATTGCCGATTTACCGCATGTGACCTGCAGCAGCTCAAGCTTCAGAGCCTTCTCGCCCTGGGTGACCTCGCCTGTAAGTATCCTGATGTCTTCATCATTTATTTCCTTCTTTTTATCCGCCAGCAAGAGGAAGCGATGATAGATTTCATCGAGCTCCTCCTTGCCGAATTTAAATCCCAGCAGTTCCAGGCGGTGATTAAGCGCTGCCCTTCCGCTGCGTGCAGTCAGGATAATAGAAGATTCACGGATACCTACTTCAACAGGATCAATTATTTCGTAGTTCTCCCTGTTCTTCAGCACTCCATCCTGGTGGATGCCTGATGAATGAGCGAAGGCATTTCGTCCGACGATGGCCTTATTTGCCTGTACGGGCATGCTCATCAGAGTTGATACAAGGCGGCTTGTGCTGAATATCAGCCTGGAATTAATACCTGTTGTCAGCTTAAGATCATGATGGCTTTTTATGATCATTGCAACCTCTTCAAGGGAGGTATTGCCAGCTCTTTCTCCTATGCCGTTTATAGTAACCTCTGCCTGCCTGGCACCATTTATGACCCCCATCATTGTATTGGCAGTTGCCATTCCAAGGTCATTATGGCAATGTGTGGAAATGACTACCTTGTCAATATTAGGAACATGTTCCTTCAGGTACCTGATTTTGGCTCCGTATTCCTCAGGCATACAGTAACCTGTCGTATCAGGTATATTAACAACTGTTGCGCCGGCTTTTATTACAGCTTCAATTACCTTTGCAAGATATTTGTTGTCACTCCGTCCTGCATCTTCTGCATAAAACTCGACGTCCTGAACAAATTTCTTTGCGTATTTTACAGCATCGACGGCTCTTTTCAATATCTCCTCGGGGGTTGTTCTTATCTTATATTTAATGTGAAAAGGAGAAGTGCCAATGCCAGTATGTATCCTGCCTCTTTTTGCATAGTGAAGAGCTTCGGCAGCTACCTCAATATCCTTTTTGACTGCCCTTGTCAGTGCACAGATAACTGGATCTGTGACTGCTTTGGATATTTCAACCACCGATTTAAAATCACCGGGACTTGAAATAGGGAAGCCTGCTTCAATCACATCAACTCCAAGAGCTTCGAGAGCCTTAGCCACCTGTATCTTTTCAATTGTATTCAGCTGGCATCCCGGCACCTGTTCGCCGTCCCTCAGGGTTGTATCGAAAATTATAATCTTATCGTCCATTTTACTGATTGTTTTTAATTATTTTTTCCGGTCTGAGATTTCTTACTGCTGCACCTGCCCTCCACAATTCCGAATTACCGAGTTCTTTAAGCTCTGCATCGAGCATTTCCTTGTAGTTTGGCGCACCTGTAGATTTAAGAACTCTCTTACACTCTTCTCCTGATTTCACCCTTTTATAAAGCTTTTTGAATACCGGGAGAACCGCGTCCCTGAATTGAGGCCTCCAGTCAAGAGCTCCTCTTTGAGCCGTGGCACTGCAGTTTGCGTACATCCAGTCCATACCTTTTTCATCAACGAGACGAATAAGGCTCTGGGTAAGCTCCTCAACAGTTTCATTGAATGCTTCGGAAGGAGTGTGACCGTTTTCACGCAATACCTGGTATTGTGCATCCATTATTCCGGCGAGTGCACCCATCAGAACACCCCGTTCACCGGTAAGATCACTGTAAACCTCCATCTCAAAGGTTGTCGGGAAAAGGTAACCTGAACCAATGGCAATGCCGAGAGCAATGGTGCGCTCTTCGGCATGACCCGTGAAATCCTGGAATACCGAATAGCTAGAGTTGATCCCTGCCCCTGCAAGAAAATTGCGTCTTACACTGGTGCCTGAACCTTTTGGGGCACAGAGTATTACATCAATATCAGCAGGAGGGATGACTCCTGTATGTTCTTTGTAGGTAATAGAAAAGCCGTGTGAGAAATAGAGTGCATTACCTTTCTGCAAGCATGGTTTTAATGCGGGCCATAGAATACGCTGTGCGGCATCCGAAACAAGATACTGGATTATTGTTCCTTTTTTTGCTGCTTCTTCAACAGGAAAAAGAGAAGTTCCGGGAATAAAACCATCTTTAAGAGCTTTATCCCAGTCGGCTTTAAATTCAGGAGCCTGTCCGACAATGACATTAATGCCGTTATCTTTCATATTCATTGCCTGGGCCGGACCCTGAACGCCATACCCTATAACTGCAACTACTTCGTTTTTAAGGACTTCACGTGCTTTGGAAAGCGGAAATTCTTCTCTTGTGACAATATTTTCCACTACTCCGCCAAAATCGATACTCTTCCGGACCGGACGAACTGGAGAACGCCATATGGTTCCAGCTGATCAAGCAGGTCAGCTATTTCTGCCTTATGACCGGTCTTTTCTATAACCATATATTCAGGAGAGACCTCGAGTATCCGTGCGTGGAATGTTCTGACGACATGGTCTATGATATTTCCTGACATCAGACCTTTTGTCGTAACCTTGTACAGTGCAATCTCCTGGTATATGATCTCATCTGAAGTGTGCACAAATACCTTAAGGACATCGACAAGCTTTTCGAATTGTTTTGCGACTTTTCTTATCATATCCGGAGTTGTCTTGACCACCATTGTAAGCAGATGAACTCCTTTAACCGCAGATTCAGAAGCAGTTATGCTTTCGATGTTAATCTGCCTCCGGGTAAGGATTATCGTCACCTGGTTAAGGAGTCCGATGTGGTTTTCACTAAAGATTGAAATTGTAAATTCCTGTTTCCCCATATCTCATGATTTATAGTTTAATGTTACTTCTGATACTGATGCGCCCGGTTCCACCATCGGGAGGACATTGCCTTCTCTGTCAACGTGGATATCAAGAATATAAGGGCCTTTTGCAGCAAGCATTGTTACAAGGGATCTCCTGAGTTCTTCCCTTTTCAGAACCTTTTTGCCCGGGATACCGAATCCTTCTGCAACCTTGACGAAATCGGGATTGACAAGCTCTGTTGATGCATATCTCTTTTTGTAGAACATATCCTGCCATTGCCTGACCATTCCCAGGAATCCGTTATTCAGGATTACTATTTTGACAGGTATTTTATAATGAAGGATTGTGCCGAGCTCCTGGATTGTCATCTGGAATCCTCCGTCCCCGATAAATGCAATGACCTGCTTTTCTGGCTTTCCGATTTTTGCTCCAATTGAAGCAGGAAGTCCAAAACCCATTGTTCCCATTCCTCCGGATGTAACCAGGCTGTACGGCTCCCTGAATTTATAATACCTGGCGGCTGACATCTGGTTTTGTCCAACATCGGTAACGATTATTGCTTCCCCTTTAGTAAGCTCGGATACATTCATTATAACCTCGCCCATCCTGATGCTGCCCTTTTCAGGCTTTGTTTCGGACCGGATGACTTTCTCATATTCTGTTTTATCGCAGATCCTGAATTCCCTTATCCATGAATCATAAGATCTTTGTTTCACCAGAGGGATCATAGCCTGAAGCACTTCTTTTGCATCATTATGTATTTCAAGATCGACCTGTACATTCTTATTGATCTCGGCTTCATCGATCTCGATGTGTATAATCCTTGCTTGTTTTGCATATTTCTTAAGATTTCCGGTGACACGGTCATCAAAACGCATCCCGATGGCGATTATAAGATCAGCTTCGTTGGTAAGCAGATTCGGGCCATAGTTGCCATGCATTCCAAGAAAACCTGTAAATAGCCTGTGTCCTGACGGGAATGATGAAAGACCCAGCAGAGTTACAGCTACAGGTATCCCTGTTTTCTCAGCAAATTTTTTCAGCTCATTCACGGCACCTGAAATCAAGACTCCGTGTCCGGCAAGGATAAGGGGTTTTTCTGCATGATTTATCATTATTGCAGCCGATTCTATTGCCCTGGTATGCAATGGGATATGCGGATTATAGCTTCTCAGGTAATCGCATTTCTTATATTTGAATGACAGGTTTTCCATCTGTGCATCCTTTGTAATATCTATCAGTACGGGTCCCGGTCTGCCCGTTGTTGCCAGATAAAAGGCCTTGGCCACCATTGCAGGAATATCTTCTGATTTTTTGGCCTGGCAGTTCCATTTTGTGACTGGCATTGATACACCCAGGATATCAGTTTCCTGGAAGGCATCTGAGCCTATGAGGGAAGATACTACCTGGGCAGTTATGAATATTACGGGGACCGAATCAAGATAGGCGTTGGCAATTCCTGTTATCAGGTTTGTCGCCCCGGGACCTGATGTCGCGAAGCAGACTCCCGGCTTGCCAGTTACCATAGCATAAGCCTGTGCTGCGTGAGCTGCTCCCTGTTCATGACGAGTCAGAATATGTCTCAGCTTATCCTCATAGTCAAGCAGCTTGTCATAAACAGGCATTATTGCACCGCCGGGATATCCGAAAATTGTATCGACACCTTCTTCGACAAGGCATCTTAGCAGAGCTTCCGCACCCGTAATCTGTTCCTGTCCATTGGACTGAGGTCTGTCTTCTTCAACAGTTTTCTCTTTCTTCATACCTTATTTTTATAAAATTCTCACTGCTCCTTTATCTGCAGAACTGACAAATCGTGCATAGGCTTTGAGTGAAATCGGAATTTCACGTTTCCTGTTTAATGGATGGAATGCTGAATCACCTTTTGCTATTTCTTTATCACGTCTGATATTTAGTTCATTATCAGATAGTTTGACATTTATTTTTCTTTCCGGAATATTAATTTCTATTATATCGCCTGTTCTGACAAGTGCGAGTGCGCCTCCTGCTGCCGCCTCAGGTGATATATGCCCGACTGACAATCCTGATGTTCCTCCTGAGAACCTTCCGTCTGTGACGAGTGCGCATTTTTTGCCAAGACCTTTTGATTTCAGATAGGAGGTAGGGTAGAGCATCTCCTGCATACCCGGACCTCCTTTTGGTCCTTCGTATCTAATAACAACTATGTCGCCTTCCCTGACTTTCCCATCGATAATTCCTTCCGCCGCATCTTCCTGGGATTCAAATACCACAGACGGACCGGAAAACTGTAATAATTCTTTGTCAACTCCGGCGCTCTTTACAATTGAGCCGTCGGGTGCAATATTCCCATAGAGCACAGCAAGCCCGCCATCAGTGCTGTAAGGATGCTTTATATCCCTTATGCACCCGTTATTCCTGTCTGTATCAAGGTTCTCATACATTGTATTATGGGTGCCCATTTCTATTGTTTTCATCATCGAAGGAGCGCACTTAAAAAGAGAATAAGCCTCAGGAATAGCTTTGCCTCCCGTAATATCCCAGCATCCTATAGCCTGGTGAAGTGACTGGTAATCAACACGTTTTACCGATGTGTCTATCAGCCTGCTGCGTTCAAGTTCTCCCAGTATTGCCATGATCCCTCCTGCACGGTGGACATCCTGGACGTGGTAATGTGAGCTGGGCGCCACTTTGCATAAATTGGGAACCTTACGTGAAAGTGTATCTACATCCCTTATCGAAAAGTCAACCTTTGCTTCATGGGCAAGAGCAAGAAGGTGAAGAACCGTATTTGAGGAACCTCCCATTGCAATGTCGAGCGACATGGAATTTAGAAATGCTTTTCTTGTTGCTATTGATCTTGGGAGGACGCTATCATCGCCATTATAATAATATTTATTTGCCAGTTCAACTATCAGCTTTGCGGCTTTTCTGAAAAGAGCTATCCGGCCGGCATGTGTTGCAATGAGAGTCCCGTTGCCAGGGAGGGCAAAGCCAAGAGCTTCATTCAGACAGTTCATTGAGTTTGCCGTGAACATGCCCGAGCAGGAGCCGCATGTAGGGCAGGCTGATCTCTCGATATCATTCAGTTCGGCATCGCTTATATTATTATCGGCCCCATCCACCATGACATCCACAAGGTCAAGCTGCCTTTTCCCATGAATGCCTGCTTCCATCGGGCCCCCAGACACAAAAACTGAAGGAATATTAAGTCTCATTGCAGCCATAAGCATCCCCGGGGTGATCTTGTCGCAATTACTGATGCAGATCATTGCATCGGCGCAATGTGCATTGCAGACGTATTCAACGCTGTCGGCAATCAGCTCCCGTGATGGCAGAGAATAGAGCATCCCCAGGTGTCCCATTGCAATACCGTCATCAATAGCAATGGTGTTGAATTCAGCTGCAAAGCAACCGAGCTCCTCAATTTCTTTCTTAACTATCTGACCGATATTATGAAGATGAACATGACCGGGAACAAACTGGGAAAATGAGTTTACCACTGCAATTACCGGTTTGCCGAACTGCTTTTCCTTCATGCCATTGGCACGCCAGAGGCTCCTGGCTCCTGCCATATACCTGCCGCTGATCGTCTTCAGGCTCCTAAGCTGGTTTTTCATATTTAATATTTCCCCTTTTAAAAAAAAAGCTTCCCGGGTTCCCCGGAAAGCTTGTATAGTTATAGTAATACATATTATTCCCGGATCATGTGCAGGGCACAATAATAAGGATGAGGGCAATAATAAGTATTAAAGATTTTCTCATAGTTAAATTACAAATTGAGGGACAAATGTATGCATATTTTTAATATTTCAAAGAAAATGTGCATTTTTTATTTATATTTTATTTCCAGACTCTTTTCCGTCCACTTTTCCTTTTACTTCGACTTTTACCACTGAAGCTATAATATCAGGAGCGGCAGACGGCAGGCTGTTATTTAAACTGTTTGACATACTCAAGAAATTTCCTGGCGCATTTATCGAGGTTTTCAATCGATCCTCCTCCTTCAAGCACCTCGCACATTTCATAGGATATATATCCCTGATAGCCAATTTCCTTAAGTGCATTGATGAAGGTTTTGTAATCAAGGAATCCTTCACCTATGGGTACTGCCCTCATCTGCGACTGGAGCTGTGTATAATTGGTCTGGTTGATCTCATATCTAAATCTTGGAAGCTCTTTGTAGTCAGCGGTTGTTGTATGTACGATATATGGCTTCATGGTCAGAACAGCCTGTCTTATCTCTTCTGATGTCAATCCTTCAAGTGTAGGCGACCAGCAGTCGAAGGCAGCTTTGACATTAGGCAGATTGACTTCATCGAGCAGCCATTTCATAGCCTCGTGGTGCAGTGCTATATCGTGATGATTCTGGACAGCAAGGGTAACTCCATATTTTGCAGCAAATTGCCCTGCCATCTTCAGACCTTCTACAACCAGAGCATATTGTTTATCATAAGGCATATCAGGGCGCTCATATCCAGTGAATACCCTTACCATGCTGGTGCCGAGATCGTGTGCAAGACGTGCGATCTCCCCGATATAAGTCGCCTGGATCTCAATATTAGGTATCCCGGCCTTGTCAATACCTGCTGTGAAATCTGTATACGCTGCAAGGCATACAAGTTCAAGTCCAAGCTCTTTTATTCTCGTACGGAGCTGTTGGCGTGCAGCATCATCATAATCTACCGGTGAAATATGCGGACGTTTGGCAGCAAGCATTACACCGTCGAAACCAAGCTCCTTTGCTTTAACAAGGAACTCATCGACAGTAAGGGTTGCCTGTCCCCGCCAGACTCCCATATAACTCACTGAGTGGAGGCATGTTTTTACCCTGAAATCCTTTGCATCACCGGTTGGCGTTTTCTGACAATAAGCATTGCTGAAAAGCGCAATTACCAGTATTTGTATGATTAAAAAGCGTTTGGAATTCATAGCATATTAAAATTAATTTGTGTTAATTTACTTATTCCATGGATAATTTCAAAAATTAAAGTTTAAACAAGCAAAAGATTAACTTTCAGCACAATAAACAACCTAAGTCTTATTAAAGCTGAAGTTATTCAATAATGATTTGCATTTATACGGGGGATTTCTTGTAATTTTATTGGAGTAAAATACCGGCCATGAAAAAATTCTTAACTCTTATTTTACTGGCATCCTGCATATTATTTCTTGGTGCAAAGAAGAAATCCACAGTTTTTGTGAAAAGCCCGCGGATTGAAAAGACCATCAATTCAAACTGGACCTTTAATTATTTCCCGGGAGAGGAACCGGGAATGGGATATGAAGCAGCAGGTTACAATGATCTGAACTGGCCGGTAATAAGCATACCCCATACATGGATGACTTATGAAACCACTGGCGATATACATCCTTTTATAAAAAACATTTCGGAAAACGATGATCCTTACTGGTGGAAAGGATGGGGATGGTACCGTAAGCATTTCACTGTAAATGAAAAATATAAAGGGCAGAAGGTATTTATCGAGTTTGAAGGGGTTCAGAAATACTGCGAAGTATGGCTGAACGGCAAGTACCTGGGTGACCATAAAGGCGGATACGGGTCATTTGATTTTGACCTGACAGGTTTAATTGTTCCGGGTAAAGAAAATGTTGTAACAATTGCAGTTAATAACCGGAAGGACGACCAGTATAAAATACCACCTATGAACGTAACCGGTTTTAACGTTTATGGTGGCGTATACCGCGATGTGAATCTTGTAATAAAGGACAAGCTTTATATACCAATGCAGGGTTCAGCATCACATGAAGGCGGTACATTTATAACAACCCCGGTAATATCTGACAAACAGGCTGTTGTTAAGATCCAGACCTGGGTGAAGAATGATTATGAACAGCCAAAAAGCTGTATGCTGAATACATATATAATTGATGCAACAAACAAGATTGTCCAGGTAATAAAATCAAAATATACAATCAACCCGGGACAATTGTACAAATTTGAACAGACCTCAAAGCCGGTAAAAAATCCACATCTGTGGTCTCCTGAAAATCCGTACATGTATAAGGTTTATTCGGAAGTGACAGACGGGACAAAGGTGACTGACAGCTATACCAGTCCGCTGGGTTTCCGATGGCTCAAATGGGATTATCAGGAGGGGGCCCTCTATGTCAATGGCAAGAAGCTGGCAATAAGCGGTGGTAAGCTCGGGCAGGAATATCCATGGCTTGGTGCAGCAATACCAGAATGGCTTGCTGAAATGGATTACAAGGATATTTATGGAAGTAAAAGGTGTGACCTCATCCTCACTGCCGGTTACCCAAATGACAAACAAGTATATAATCTTGCTGATAAATATGGATTTGTGGTTATTGAGGAATCACCCAGCACTGGCAGCCAGTCATTTTCTGCTGAGGTGCAGGAACAACAGGTGAAGGAAATGATCCGCCGGGACAGGAATCATCCTTCCATCATGTTCTGGAGTATGGGAAGAGAGACAAATCATGCTGCCGATTCAAAATATGCCAGGGATGAAGATACTACCAGGATACTTACTGCATACCGGGTAACCGACGGATCTGCAGGTGATTACGTCAGGCATGAATATGATAACCTGGTACTTTCTGACCTTAATCATTATCCTTTGGCCGGGAAGGAAATGAAACCAGTTTCCGGGCAGCAGGTTCAGCCCGGAGAACCTGCAAAGATTGTCCTGAACGGTTCTCATAAAAAAATTAATGCAGACCGGGGTTCAGTAACTATTGTAAATGCAGAAATCACAGACTCAAAAGGGAACCGGGTTTACGGAGCTACGAATACATTAAAATGGGAGGTAACAGGACCGGCCAGGTTGACAGGGCCATCACTATTTGAGTCAGATAAAAACAAATTCCGCTCTCCTGAAGGTGCAAGGTATACGGAAATACCTGTTTCAAATGTGATAAGATCTACCGGCAAATCCGGGAAGATACGTGTCACAGTATCAGCAAGCGGTCTGGCTTCCGGTACTTTTGAAATTGATGCACAGGAAATAAAACCAGACAATTCTGCTTTTACCGAGCCGGTACTGAACGATGAGGGCCGCAGGCCTGTTGCCAGAGCAGTTCTGGTTATTGAAAGGCTCGAGGAAGTACCGTCAGAATTGAAGACAACAACCACGGATCTGAATCAGGGTCCTTCAGACAGACAGGGGTATAAAAAAGCAGTAAGGGAATATATTTACAGAAACAATTCTGCAGTCGATACAGCAACGATTGAATTCAGATCGCTTGCTGATCTTTTTGCGTCATACATGGTCAATAATAACGGCATTCTTGCAAGCAGTGATTTTAATTTCAGCATTTCCTATTACAATAACTGCAGGCTGATCTCTAGCTATATAAACGCTACAAAGCTCCCGCCTTTATTTAAGGAAGGATTAAAGAAATACTATTCAGATGCTATTATTACGAATGGGAGCGAAAAGAATGCAGGCGACGAGATGAACTGGATGAACTGGATCCCGTCGGGAGGGACAGTGGTAATATCTCAGGATGGCAGCAGTACTTCCTGGCCAAAAGGAACCTTCGTTACCGACAAGGATGAACTTCCGGATCTGATAGCTGCTGTTTATCCTGTATTTATCAAATACAGTGACGAAGCCAGGGAAAGAGCGCTGACATTTGTCGGTAAGATGAATCCTTATGTTCATCAGGAATCTGGAGACGCAGGAATCATTTACAGAGCCGAAAAAGGGAAGCCGATCCTCATCCCGCTGCTGAAATTTATTTCTCAGTGATCGTTTTCGACCATTTAACTTTCCAGGCAGGATATTTATCAATTACATCCCCGGGGGCATCAATATACCAGCTGTAATTGCGCTGTTATCGAAAATCGCATCATTCAATCCCTTTTCATCCTTAATCTTGGCTTTCTCGGTTTCAGTGAGAGGTTTGTGAACAGCAATATTTTTTGGCTATCCCCCAAGATCCCTCTGATATAAAAGGACATTTTCTGCAATAGCTTTTGATTCTTCGTAACCGTACCATTCATCCGGCATCTTCGTTGCAATATACTGCCACGACTCCCTGGTATAAGGCATCTGACCTTTTGTTAAATAATTAACAGAAAGCAATAAGTATACTATCAGTCCAGCTTTGATAAACTTTTTCACCTTTAATGTTCTTACACCCGGGTAGTCCGGCAAAAATAAGCAGAATCTTTTATATGCGTTCATAATAGCAATATCTTACATAACATATGTCAGGTTGTGACTTATAAATTAATTTGTATATTTCGTCAAATTTAAAATCCCTGACAACATGAAAAAACGTAATTTACTTACTATTGTTTTATTGATTGCCATAACAGGCACTCTCTCAACACTCTTGCTTTCCTTTACTCCTCCTAAAAACAAGAATATAGGACTTCAGCTTTATTCAATCCGCGACTCAATCAGGAAAAACGTCCCGGCCGCTATTGAAAAAGTAGCTGTGATGGGTTATACTTTTGTTGAACCTGCCGGTTATGGGAACGGCAAATTCTATGGTATCGACCCTGTCGCATTTAAAGATCTATGCCTGAAGAACGGGATGACGGTTTTAAGCTCGCACACCAGCCAGATGCTGCCGAGTGATGCCAACAGGGAAAAGACCATGAAATGGTGGGATGAATGTATAGATGCCCATGCAGCTGTTGGTGCAAAATACATAGTTCAACCCACAATGGGCGGAGATGCTTATAAAAGCCTCGAGACTCTTAAAAAGTATTGCGAGTATTTCAATGCTATTGGTGAGAAATGCAACACCAAAGGAATAAAATTCGGATATCATAACCACTCAGGAGAGTTTTCAACCAAACTTAAAGACCAGACAGTATCAGATAGCATAACAGTATATGACTTTATGCTTAAGAATACCGATCCTGCCAAGGTGTTTTTCCAGATCGACCTCTACTGGTGTGTTGAAGGAGGCGGCAATCCTATAGACTATTTCAACAAATATCCGGGCCGCTTTTTATCATGGCATATTAAGGACGAAAAAGAAATAGGTGCCAGTGGAAAAATGGACTTTGAATCAATATGGGCAGCAAGAAAAAAATCAGGCATGAAATATGGCGTTGTTGAGGTAGAAAGATATGACTTTGATGAGTTCACCAGCTGCAAGAAGAGCATCGATTTTCTGAATGCTGCTTCTTATGTTAAAATGCCAAAAAAATAAAATCTTCCGGACAAACCGGGAAGCGAAAATAGTTTCAGGGAAGATCGCTAATATTGTATATTAAGCAATCTTCCCTGATTTTTTTGTAATTTTAATATCTGGCTAATAATTGATCAATGAAGAAGACATATTTGCTATCTTTTGTTTTAGCATTTCTTCTGATAGGATGTAACAGTAAGTATTATTCAGAAGAAGATTTTCAATCAGTTCTAAAAATTGATTCGCATGTTCATATCAAATGCAGTGACGGGACATTTGAAAAACAGGCAGAAAAGGATAACTTTTTGCTGATCACCATGAGTGTTGATCATTCTGATTCTGTTAATATAAGAGAGAGGCAGAATCTTGCTTTATCGTCGGTGCACAATTATCCGGGCAGGGTTTTTTACGGACCTTCTTTTTATTTTGATACTGCAGGATGGGGTACGGATGACTGGGCCGGTAAAGTGATATCCAGTCTTGAAAAAGACATTTCTGCCGGAGCAGTATGTGTTAAGATCTGGAAGAATATTGGAATGAGTGAGCGTGACAGATCCGGGAAATTCATAATGGTTGATGATCAGAAACTTGATCCTGTCGTGGAGTTTATTAAAAGCAAAGGTCTTCCAATTGCCGGGCATCTTGGTGAACCGCGGAACTGCTGGCTTCCTCTTGATCAGATGACAGTCAGCAGCGATAGCAGCTATTTTGCGCAAAACCCGCAATATCATATGTTCATTCATCCGGAATATCCATCCTATGAGGACCAGATAAATGCACGGGATAACCTTTTGAAAAAAAATCCGGATCTTGTATTCATAGGATGTCATCTTGGAAGCCTGGAATGGAATGTTGATTCGCTTGCCTCAAGACTTGACAGATACCCGAATATGGCTGTCGATATGACTGCAAGGATCTGTCATCTTCAGTACCAGTCAGCGCAAGACAGGAAACGAGTGCGTGATTTCATAATGAAGTACCAGGACAGGCTGATTTATGGAACTGATTCTGAATATGGATGCTCTGATAATCCGGAGGATTTTAAAAAGGATTTACACAATACCTGGATCAATGACTGGAAATACTTTGTGACGGATAGTGAAATGGCTTCAGATTTATTTAAGGGGAAATTCCAGGGACTGAAACTTCCTGAAGAGGTGGTGAACAAGATTTATAGCGAAAACGCGATCAGATGGTATAAATTACCTGTAAACAAAGAACTTGCATTTTATAGTTGGGCACCAGTACCACCAATGGGATGGAATAGCTGGGATTGTTTTGGTCCTACTGTTGTTGAAGATGAAGTAAAAGCAAATGCCGATTACATGTCAAAGCATTTAAAGGAATTTGGATGGGAATATATAGTGGTGGATATACGCTGGTTTGTTGAGAACGATAAGGCGGGAGGTTATAACCAAATAGATCCTGTTTATGTCATGGATGAGTATGGACGTTTTACACCGGCTGTAAATCGTTTTCCGTCAGCAGCAGATGGCAACGGATTCAAACCGCTGGCTGATTTTGTACACAGTAAAGGACTGAAATTCGGAATACATATTATGCGCGGGATCCCGGTAATCGCCGTTCAGAAAAATACGCCAATTTTAGGCAGTAGTGCAAAAGCTGCGGATATTTACTCAACAGAAAATCAGTGCAATTGGTTGAGTGATATGTACACAATTGTTGCAGGGAAAGCAGGAGCTCAGGAATACTATAATTCTATTTTTCAACTTTATGCTTCATGGGAAATTGATTTTGTAAAGGTTGATGATCTTTCCGGCAGGCTTGAAGAAATTGCACTGATAAGGAAGGCTATTGACAACTGCGGAAGGCCAATCGTACTAAGCATTTCCCCCAGGGGGAACAATGTAGATGATGCTGAATTTCTCAAGAATCATGCAAACATGTGGCGTACTACCGATGATTTCTGGGACAGGTGGACGGACCTTAAGCAGGAGTTTGAAGTATGCGACAAATGGACTTCCTGCAGAGGACCCGGTTATTACCCTGATGCTGATATGCTCCCTCTGGGAAGAATAGGAATCAGGGCTGAAAGAGGCCAGCCAAGGATGAGCTTATTCACAAAAGATGAACAATATACCCTGATGACTCTTTTTGCCATTTTCCGCTCGCCTTTGATGTTCGGCGGCAATCTTCCGGACAATGATGAGTTTACAAACCTGCTGATAACCAATAAAAATGTGATTAAAGTAAATCAGCAAAGCATTAACAACAGGCAGCTTTTCAGAGAGGATGATCTTATTGCATGGACAGCTGATGATCCTCATACCGCTGATAAGTATGTTGCCCTTTTTAATGCTTCTGATCTTCCGGAAGCTGAAATATCAGTAAAATTTGAGCAGCTTGGATTGACAGGCACTCATACAGTTACAGATATGTGGACGGGTAAGAAAATAGGGAAGTTTTCTGATGTTTTCAGCCGGTCAATAAAAAGTCACGGTGCAGGACTTTATAAAATTCATTGATTTTATTTATTAAGAACAAACTTTTGTAATTCATAATATGAAAAAAATAGTTGTAACAGGAGCAGGTGGATTTATAGCAGGGCATCTCGTTAAACAGCTTATCAGACAAGGGCACAGTGTTAGAGCTGTCGACATTAAACAATTGGATGATTGGTACCAGATCTCAGATGAATCAGAAAACCTGACCCTTGACCTGCGTCTCAGGGAAAACTGTTATAAGGCAGTGAATGGCTTTAATGAAGTATTCAACCTGGCTGCTGATATGGGGGGAATGGGTTTTATTGAGAACAATAAGGCTGCTTGTATGATAAGT
The DNA here is from genome assembly GCA_026391215.1 of Bacteroidia bacterium. Lineage (GTDB taxonomy): Bacteria > Bacteroidota > Bacteroidia > Bacteroidales > VadinHA17 > LD21. The sequence continues at coordinate 39,589 of JAPLDX010000078.1, read as the reverse complement.
GTCCTGATCAATACTCATCTTCTTATTGCATCGCGTGACAACGTAATAGATAGATTTTTTTATTCGTCATCAGCATGTGTTTATAATGGTGATAAACAGACAGATACCGATAATCCGGGTCTGAAGGAATCGGATGCCTACCCTGCGCTTGCAGAGGATGGCTATGGCTGGGAAAAACTATTCAGCGAGCGTATGTGCAGGCACTTCAGGGAAGATTTCGGAATTACCACAAGAGTAGCAAGATTCCATAATGTATATGGACCTTATGGCACTTATGACGGAGGCAGGGAAAAAGCTCCGGCAGCGATCTGCCGTAAAGTAATTGAAGCCGGAATTTCAGGGAATAAGGAGATTGTTATTTGGGGAGACGGACTACAGACAAGGAGCTTTATGTATATTGAAGACTGTATCAAAGGAATACAGGATATCATGTACAGCAACATTACTGAACCTATCAACCTGGGGAGCAGCGAAATGGTCTCAATTAATGAACTTGTTGATATTGTTGAAGATATCGCAGGCTATAAGCTGGAAAGAAAATATGATCTTAATGCTCCTAAAGGGGTAAGGGGAAGAAACAGCGAGAATACACTTATAAGGCAATATCTCGGGTGGGAACCTTCTATTCCTCTCAGAAAAGGCATGAAGAAGACATACGACTGGATCAGGGAACAGATTGTCACAGAGCAGGATAAAAAGAAGAAAGAGAGATTCAACAAGTAGCCTCAACTGTATATGAAGGTTAAGAAAGTTCTTGTCAGCGGATGTTATGACCTGCTTCATGGCGGGCATATAGCTTTTTTTAAAACAGCCTCAACTTATGGTGATTTATATGTCAGCATCGGAAGAGATGAAAACCTTCTTTCTCTGAAAGGGAAGAAGCCTGTCTTCTCTGAAGAAGAGCGATTATATATAGTAAAATCGATAAGATATGTTCATGATGCCTTTCTTGCTTCAGGTACAGGGATGCTCGACTTTGAACCGGACATGAAGAGGTTAAAACCAGATATTTTCATTGTCAACCGCGACGGACATACCTCAGATAAAGAGAAGCTTTGCAAAAAACTTGGGATAGAATATCTTGTTCTTGAACGTATTCCGGAGCCGGGATTGACGGCAAGATCGAGTTCAGAAACAAAAAGAGATATGAGGTTTCCATACAGATTGTGTCTTGCCGGTGGCTGGATCGATCAGCCCTGGGTTTCAAAGATCCACCCCGGTTCTGTGGTGGTTGCCCAGATATGGCCGACGATGGATTTCAACGACCGGTCAGGGCTGGCGACAAGCTCCAGGAAAATCGGAATTAAGCTCTGGGGCGACAATTACCCGGCAGGTGATTATAAAGAAAACGCAAGGCTCCTGTTTGGTGCAGAGAATCCACCCTGTAAACAGTATGTATCCGGTTCACAGGATCAGATAGGTTTGCTTTACCCTGGAATTAACCGGCTCTGTTACAGGGGTGAATACTGGCCGGAGAAAATAGAATCAGTTACAGATAAGAAAACCTGTGACTGGCTGTCGGAAGTTATTCATCTTGTCCCGCTTGAGCCGCGGCCAGAGGGATATGATCCTCTGAAGATAATGAATCTCGAAAAATCCCTGGTAAAGGAACTTGGAGAGGCGGGAGACAGATGCTGGGCGTCTGTTCTGAAAAGAGACATAAAAGGACTTGGAAGATCAATGACTGATACTTTATTAGCCTGGGAAAAGATGCTTCCACTTACAGTTCCGGATTGGGTCATGAATGAACTTGAAACAAAATATTTTTCTAATTATCCCGGTGCTATTACATCAGGCAGTGGAGGGGGATATGTGATTGTTGTTTCAGATAAACCAGTGGAGGGTGCTATTAAAATAAAGGTGAGATATTGAATCGGCTACAGGCGTCAGGCAAGATAAAAGATAAAAGTAAAATGACTATGAAAACCAACCGATTATTCATTTCAGTTCTGGTATTTATTGTAGTTGCAGCCTTTGCCGTATCCTGTACAAGTAAACCGGCAAAACAGGAACAAACCCTGTTTACTGCTTCATTCAAACCAGAGCTTGAATCCTTTAAACAGTACATCTATCCCGAGTGGTTCCGTGATGCCAAATTCGGCATCTGGGCACATTGGGGACCTCAGGCCGTACCGCGTCAGGGCGACTGGTACGCCAGAAGGATGTATCTCGAAAAAGATCCAGCCTATAAATACCATCTGGAACATTATGGCCACCCCTCAAAATTCGGATATAAGGATATAATTCCTCTCTGGAAAGCTGAAAAATGGGATCCTGAAAAGCTGATGGCGCTTTATAAAAGAGTGGGAGCAAAATATTTTGTCAGCATGGCAACGCATCATGACAATTTCTTCCTCTGGGATTCGAAGATACACAGGTGGAATGCAGTAAATATGGGTCCGATGAAAGATGTTGTAGGACTATGGCAGCAGGCTGCAAAAAAGGAAGGGCTCCGTTTTGGACTGAGTGAACACCTTGGTGCAAGCTACACCTGGTTTCAGCCAAGCCATGGTGCTGATAAGACCGGACCTATGAAGGGAGTTCTATACGACGGAGCCAATCCTGAGTATCAGGACCTTTACCATCCGAAAACAGCATCGGAAGATGTTCAGTGGCTGACAAAAGATTCTACAAACAAGCAAAACTGGCTGGCATGCATTACCGAACTTATTGATATGTATCATCCCGATCTTCTTTATTCCGATGGCGAACTGCCTTTCGAAGAAGTGGGAAGAACTATGCTCGCTCATTATTACAATCAGGATATTTTGAAGAATGGGGGTAACCTTGAAGCTGTATATACCTGCAAGCATCTTATTTCAGAGGGAAGATGGGTCAGGGATATTGAACGGGGCGCAATGGATTCGATCAGCGTTGATCCCTGGCAGACAGATACCTCGATAGGCGACTGGTATTACCGTACCGGCCAGAAATATATGACCGGGACCGAAGTTATCCAGATGCTTGTGGATATAGTTAGTAAAAATGGCAACCTTTTGCTGAATGTTGTACAAACTCCTGAAGGAGATCTTGAACCCGATGTTCTTGCAATCCTGGATGAGATTGCAGCATGGACACCGGTAAACGGTGAAGGCATTTATGGTACCCGTCCCTGGAAAGTATTTGGCGAAGGGCCCTCAATGAAGAAACAGGAAAAAGGAACTTTCGGAGGCGTGAAAGATGTAAGGCCTTATGAGGCATCTGATATCCGTTTCACTTCCAAAGGCGATACTCTGTATGCCTTTTGTATGGTTTCACCAACTGATGATATTATTATATCTTCACTTGGTAAAAACTCAACACTGGTTAATAAAATAGTAAAATCTGTTTCCTTGTTAGGAAGCAATGAGAACCTTCAATGGAAACAGGAAGGATCTGGTTTGATAATAAGTAAACCCGTTAAACTTCCATCATGGCAGGTACCTGGATTTAAAATTGAGTTTAAGAAATAGCAATTTATATTTTTCAATATGGAAAATCAGAACAATTCACGCCGCAGTTTCCTTAAGAAAGCTGCTCTTGGCACATTAGCAACTGTGAGCATCCCCGAGATACTCTCGGCTGCTATGACAAAAGGCAGTGTGAAAAGAATAACACTGCTGAAAGGTCAGACCATCCTTTTCCAGGGTGACTCGATTACTGATGCCGGCAGGAATAAGGAAGATATGAGCTACAACACTGCAAGACACCTTGGATCAGGGTACCCGGTACTTGCCGCAGCATCTCTTCTTAAAAAATATGCATCCCTTGACCTGAAGATATATAATAAAGGTATATCAGGGAATAAAGTGTTCCAGCTTGCAGAGCGATGGGATAAAGATTGCCTTGAGATCAAACCGGATATTCTGAGCATTCTTATCGGAGTTAATGATATTTGGCATAAGCTGAACGGAAGGTATGACGGAACAGTCGAAATATACAGGAATGATTATATCGGACTTCTTGAAAGGACAAAAACCGTTCTTCCGAATGTGAAACTCATTATTTGTGAGCCATTTGCAGTTAATGGAGTAAAAGCCGTCGATGAAAAATGGTATCCTGAATTTTATGATTACCAGAAGGCAGCAAGGGATATTGCAGCTCAGTTTGGTGCAGTTTTCATCCCTTATCAGAGTGTTTTTGATGAAGCGCAGAAGCTGGCTCCCGGCTCATACTGGACCGGCGACGGGGTTCATCCGTCTCTTGCCGGTGCCCAGCTTATGGCAGAAGCGTGGGTGAATGTTGTTAAATAATTTTAGCCCTCCTGGCCCTAACCTTCAAAATATACATTCCCCTTCTCAAGAGCACTTCTGAGTTCGGGATATTTCAGATCGCGTGTTCCGATATTCTTTGAAGCACATAATGCCGCAGCAGTACCGGCAGCTTGTCCCTGCCCCATGCAGCAAACGGTATTTCTGGTCGACATATGTGCCTGGAAATCAGTTGTTATAAGCATCCCAGCTGCCAGGAGGTTATCAATACCTTTGACACGCAGTGCTTTATAGGGTACACCATACGTCCCGCCGTTTTTAACCTGGTAACGCGGAGCAGAATCATGGAAACCATATACCATTATTTCATCATCAAAATGTCTTGCTTCAATAATATCGGAAAGGGAAATATCATAATCGCATGTTATAGTCCTTCCACGCCTGATATTCAACGAAGGGCTGGTTCGTGCGATGAAGGCATTTTCACAACCGGGCAGATATTTTCTGAATAATTCCAGGGTCTTATACTGGTTTTTCCTTATCAGCAATTCAGCCTTTGCTACCTCATCCCTGTTTGTCGGACTTACCGGCATTTTATAATTCACCTTGATAAACATCAGGTAATTATCATGAACTGTTGTTGTGATGAGTCCTGATCCCAGCTTTACAACTCCATCAACAAATTCCTGTGGCAGCTTGCCCCTGATAGTATATCCGCTTTCGCTGCCGAATCTTATTATCTGCCCTTCTTTTCCGTCGCGGAGCCCCCATCCAAGGTCGCCCAATGCATTGTTTTTCGTGAGGTATGCATACAGTTTTTCAATGTTTACATTGCCAAGTCCCATACTGTTGCAGACCGGATGGTCATTCAATTCAACAAATCCGGCTCCGGCCCAGGCGGAAAGATCCCCATAAGCTGTACTGTCTATAAAGCATTTACCCTTGAAATACTCTCTGCCCATCCTGCTCTGAGTGATTACACCCTCAATTAATGAACCTTTTTTCTTTGCCCCTGCGACCAGTGTATTCGTAAAGAGCGAAACCCCGGCCTCTGCAAGCATTTCCATGGCAACAAGTTTGTACAATTCCGTATCAATTGCGGTGCAGACACAGTCATAATCTATTTTACCGGTCACATCTCCATGTCCTGTCGTGCCTCCCACCAGGAGCAGCCGGTCGATTATCTCCTGAGCTATTCCTTTGACTACCTGGCGTTTTTCCACACCCGGAAATGCCTTCCACAGGTTAAAGAAACTGTGAAGTGCTGTTCCACCTTCAACAACTGTTCCTCCGACATATCCTTTTCCTTCAATCAGAGCAGTTTTTGCTCCGGTTCTCGCTGCTGCCATTGCTGCAACGGCACCGGCGGTCCCCCCTCCGGCAACAACTACATCAAATTCCCTGGAAGGAAGCTTTTTAACATCTTCTTTAACGTATTCAGTTTTTCCGGGAATAGTTTCTGAATTTAAGTTCATTGCAGGCAAGGCAAGTCCTGCCATCATCATTTTTCTTGAAAAATTCCTGCGGTCCATAGTTCTCTTATTAATCATTGTTAAATTTAAGCAGTTGCATGCACTATTCAACTATTTAAGTGTTATTTTTAAAAGAATTTTAGAGTTTACCTGACCGTGAGATTAATGAAATTCCACTTTTTGATTATAAGTGTTATTATTACACTTATATCCTGTAATCAAAACCAGCCCCGCATTGAAGGACTGCTGTATTCCGACGGAACGCCAGTCTTGATTACCATAAAGGATGGGAAAATATCAGGAATAATGAGGATCGGAAAGCCTGCTAAAAAAAACACAGTATTGTATATTGCTCCCGGACTGATCGATAATCAGGTAAACGGATTCGCAGGTATCTCATTCACTTTCGGAGGGGGTGAGCTAACTGCTGAAGGTGTGAAGAAAGCAACTCAGGAATTATGGAAAACAGGTGTGACAACATACCTTCCGACGCTTACAACCAACAGCTTTGAGGTACTTAAAAAGAATTTCATAATCCTTGGTAGAATGAAGGATGATCCGTCTTTGCTTGGTTCTATAGCGGGATTTCATCTGGAAGGACCTTATATCTCCCCGGTGGATGGCTACAGGGGGGCTCATCCGCTGAAATTTGTAAGGAAGCCTGACTGGAATGAATTCATTTCACTTTATGAAGCATCAGGAAACAATATTATTCAGGTTACAGTTGCCCCTGAAACAGAAGGCGCGATTGAATTTATTTCAAAATGTGTTGAAAAGGGAATTGTTGTTGCCCTTGGTCATCATAATGCTTCTGCCGCACAGATTACGGAAGCAACCGACCACGGTGCCCGGATAGCTACCCATCTCGGGAACGGTTGCGCCAATATGATCAACCGGCATCTGAATCCCTTGTGGCCGCAGCTTTCAGATGATCGCCTGATGATCAGCATTATTGGTGACGGATTTCATCTGAATGCAGAAGAACTAAAGGTTTTCTATAAAGTCAAGGGGACGGAGAAAACCATTATCACCTCTGATGTAACAGGTTATGGTTCATTGCCACCGGGAAAATATGTTACCGAAGAAGGTGATTCAATAGAGCTGACAACGGCAGGAATGCTCAGGTATCCGGCACAGAATGTGTTATACGGATCGGCTTCACCGATTAAGAAAGGAGTAGGGAATGTGATGAAAGTTACCGGATGTAGCCTGAGGGATGCAATTCAGATGGCAAGCACAAATCCTGCCAGACTTTACAATCTTGATGACAGAGGGACTGTTGAGCCAGGGAAAAGAGCCGATCTGATCCTGTTTCAGATTATTGATAATGAGCTGGTCATCAAACAAACCTATGTAAGCGGAAACCTGGTTTATGATTGTTCAAATGATCATTGAATAAATTACTTCCTGGTCTCATTTCAGCGATGCTTTCGAAAAAATATTTTCGGGAATTAATTCATCAAGGCTGAGGGTTTCGAATACAAACTGAGTGCCATCGCCTTGTTTCAGCATATCCTTATAAACAATTTTCATGGGGAACCAGCGGCCCTGAATCTTTTCAACTTCCGATAACTGTGTCCTCTTCAGGAGCTTGCCGCTTTTGGCAAACAGCTCCTCCCTTAGAGGAACATACCTTTCCTGATCAACCCAGATCTTTCTTACCTGGTACGCTTCACCTTCTGCCAGGGCATTAAGCTGAAGAATCCAGCATTTTCTGTTTTGCAAAGTATCGGATCCGGTAACTGATGCACTGTAATGACTGGTGAGATCAGCATCTTCCATCATATCTTCATAGGAGAGATCCGAACCCATTACCGACTGGCGGAGCATCTGTCCTGTGATCTGAATGATCCTGTCTGTGGAAGGGGAGAAGATCCAGAGCTTGTCCTCAAGCTTGAGCATCTTTGTGCCTTTCTCCCTGGCAGGGTTTGTATATTCCGTAAATGATTTGTCTTCACCTTCAGCCCATGTTTTGAATTCAATTGTCCTGCTTCCCCTTGCGCCGTTAATGATCATCCTGGCAGACGCGATCCTTGTTTTGGCCGACAGGTTTTTATCTATAAGATTTATAATCTCTTTACCAGAAGGCTGGGAAAATAATGACGTTGTCAGACATATAATTAACAGAGAAAAAAATGTTTTCATTTTTGTTTCTTTTAATCTTCTATTGTAATTGCAGCTCCTTAAAAAGTCTTGCAGTCTGTCTTCTGTAAATACCTATTCCCGAAAGCATTGTCCCGATGAGGGTTGCCAATATCCCGGGAATAAATCCTATATACCATGCTTCCGGCGTGATCCTTGTCCTGAAGACTCCCGGCATAAGCATTGTTGCATTCTGCATGGCGCCGCTGAGATCAAGGCCTTTTTGTTGCAGCATATAAGAGAGAGCTATTCCGGCAGCAACACCAATTACCGAACCAGCTATTCCTACAAAAAGTGATTCAGCAATCATTGACCTGTATATGTGTCCCTTTTCTTCACCCATAGCCAGCCTGAGCCCTACCTCCCCGTACCTGCGCAAACCCCCGACCAGCCCGGCATTCCGACGTCATCAGCTCTGTCGCTTTGGCATCATCATAAAAATCAACTGTGATGAACCCAAGGATCTCATTGCAGGCATCTTCCATATCCAGGACTTTCCTTGCGTCTGAGATATCCATAATAATTGATCCGCGGTCGAGAGATGAAATGCCATACCTTATCGTCCCTGAAACAGTATAATTGCATATTGTCATACCCCCGAACATAGTAGAGCCGATGAATGTAACCTTATCGTTGATGCTGATGCCCAGCTTCTGTGCGAACGTATGACTGACCAGTATTTCACCAGGACCTTCAGGCAACCTGCCTTCAACAATTATTTTATTCAGGTTAAGCCTTTCAGCTTCACCAGATTCAGCATCGAAGAAATTAACTGCGAGCCCGGCAAAAGGCCCCTGGCTTTTTGTCTCTCCGGAAGTATCAGGCACATCAAGCAGTCCCCCAAACTGAATCCTTTCAACCCAGGATACATCCGGATAATCTCTTCTCAGCTCACCAAGAAGCTCAGATGTACCCGTAAGTGAAAGATCGACAGGGATCTGATCCATGCTCTCCATGTATGCTTTTGTGATCACCTTGACATGGCCTGTGGAAAGCTTGGCATTCATATTAATGGAATCACCCAGAACGCCGTTTATCCATGTTGTCAGAAGGACTGTCAGCATGACACCTAAGGCAACTACTATCAGGGGAAGCCTGCTCCTGTGGCTATCCCTTAGTAAACCTTTTATGAGAAATTTTATCATTGTACTTTCCCCCTCAGCGCTTCAGTTGGTTTCATCCCTGCAATTTTCCTTGATGGAATAAAGCTCACTATTGTTGTTGTTATCAGGATAATCAAAGTCATTGTAATAATAGTCCCCGCTGCATAATATGGAAATATCTTTTCTGCTATCGTAAGGCCATATCCTTCAATCCCTTTTGGCATTCCAAAGCCTTTCTTTGCCACCATGTATAATATTGGCGTACCCCATACAGCTGCTGCAATCACTGACAGTATTGAATGCATAGCTCCTTCAATTGTAAAGAGCCAAACCACCTGCCAGCGGGTCATTCCAAGGGCAACGTATGTCCCAATCTCCTTTTCTCTCCTGAAAATAGAAAGCACCTGTGTGTCGAATACTGCAAGCAACGCAAGCGAAAGGAGGATGATATAAACAACAATTCCTCCAACACCCTTTGCTTTGATGATAGTATCCAGCTCTTTGAAAAGGATATCATAACCCTTATAGATCCATCCCGGAACTGTCGGGGTCGACGTAATGCCCTGTTTAAGGATAATATAAGTGGCCTGATCGTCCATACCGGTCATTCTCTGAAGGTTATCAAGCGATACCCATATTTGGTTGTTATCAATACTGGGAACGTTTGTGTGGAATATTCCTGCAATCCTTATCTCTGTTGCATCAAAGGTCCCGTTTGCATCACGCCATCTTACTGTCACAAGATCGTTCGTTTTAAGTTTGGTGGCATTTGCCATCCTGGTCCCGATCATTGCATTTATTGTTGAAGAATCATTTTTGAGATCAGCTGTCTGCATCTTAATTATATTCTGGGATTGATCAATGCCTTTCAGCAGGATGTTTCTCATTCTTCCTTCAGGATAGACTGATGCCTGGGTTACCAGAACAGGAACTGCCTGTCCGTCCATACAGAGCTGACTTATCTCTGTCGGCAATACGGCATGTCCGTCGTTCAGAGTCAGGGGGTCATACGGATCATAAAGTTCATGCCAGTATTCACCGCCGCCTACTTCCCAGTCAATCATATCGGCCTTTGCCTGGCGGTTCCATCCTTCAATTATACCTGACTGAAAGACTATCATGAAGAGTGCAAGTGAAAGGACAAAGACATTAAGCCAGGTCCTGAGTCCTGCCCCTATGAGGTTCTTTAAAGCAAGTTTAAATGCAAGCATCTTTGCCCTGTTTTATTGTTTTACAATTTCATCGCGTGATACTTTACCATCTATCAGGGTTATCTTTCTCCTCAGATAACTGATCACTTTATCATCGTGTGTGGCAAAGATGAAAGTAGTCTTAAGCTCATGGTTCAGCTTCTCCATGGTCCGCAGGATATGATGCGAATTGTCAGCATCAAGGTTGGCGGTTGGCTCATCGGCCAGCACTATCTCCGGCCTTTTTACCATTGCTCTGGCAATTGCAACTCTCTGGCACTCACCACCTGACAGCTGGGCAGGCTTTGATTTTATCTTGTCTGTAAGGCCGACCCATTCAAGCGCTTCAAGCACTGCTTTTTTTCTTTCGCCTACAGTCATTCTTAGAAGCAGAAGAGGAAATTCGGCATTCTCAAAAACGGTGTATACAGTCAACAGGTTGTATGTCTGAAAGATAAAACCCATGTGTTTCCTGCGAAGGAGAGCTGCTCCCCTGACAGACAGATCCCTGCTCGAGCTTCCCATGATAATTGCATCACCGTCGCTTGGGTTATCAAGCAATCCAATTATGTTGAGCAATGTCGTTTTCCCTGATCCTGATGGTCCCACAACACCCGAAAATTCACCCTTCGAAAATTCAAGGTTGATACCATTGAGGGCAGTAAATTCCCCCATACCCATCGGGAATTTCTTCGTTAAATCCTTTACCGAGATAATCTCTGAATTATTCATCTTGTTTCTTTAATAATTATAAACCACCATCACCTGTCCTCCTGCTCCTGCAAACATATTTGGTCCCGAGTCGTAATTGAATATCCTGAACGTCTCAGGATTCCAGAATCCGATCATATTGACAGCTATCTTATCAAAGGTAAATGATAAATTGGTAAAACGGTAGAAACCATTGTTTTTCCAGTCATAAAAAACAATTGCGCTTACCCTGGTAATTATTGAAAGTGGAATTCCGGCTGAGATGCCTGTAAATGACAAATCCTCTCCGCTTCTGAACAATTCTTCAGAGGAGCTGAAAAACATGTGTTCGGCAGTTATGTTCAGACCGTTACCAATGCCTATTGTATAGTCTGCGCCTATAGTAATTGCCGTTGTGAACGGTGGTATCTCGTCTTGTTTCTGATGGGTGACAGATCCTTCAACCCATATTCCTGGTCCAAGGTCCAGTTTAAGATCGAAGCCGAAACGGTTTTCGGGGAACCTTGAGCTTTCTGTTACAGGAGGCTGCCAATCATCGGGAAATTCGGCTTCCCGGTTATGATAACTGAAAGCAAGCTCACCTTTCGGTACCGGAAGTTGTATTCTCCCCCCAAGCTCAGGCCTCCAGCGCCTTGAAGGGATTAATTCCCATCCTTTTATGCTTTTATTGCCATAAAGGATCCATAACCAGATATTTGCGTTATTCTCAAAATAATACTTCCCCTGGATGGCATACACTCCCCGGGTAAGCTGCAGGGGATCGCGGGGATCTATCCTGTCGAACCACATCAGGGGTCTGAGCATGGAAGCAGATCCGAAATTGATCTTTTGCAGACCTGCACGTACTTCAAACCTATCCCCTGAGAACCTTAACCAGAACCTGTACAGGCGCGCATCCAGATCAAAAGAATTATCCGTATCCTGAAGGATTGAATAGCTTAGATATGAATCAGCTGAGAATTCACCGTCGATTGTGTATTTCCCGCTTTCAGGAACTTTCAGCAAAAGCTGCGGGATGTATCTGAGTCCCGTCTGAAATCCGAAACCGCCTGAATAGTTAGCTGTCATCCATCCTGCAACCTGCCCGTTAAAGTCAAGCAGCTGACCATGAATTCCCTGAAGGGTTAGAAGGCTAAAAGCGATGATAGCGGAAAATTTCAGTTTATACGGCATCCTTGCTTTTGTTATAGTAAAATTAAGAACTTCTTCATAACTATCGGTAACCGTATAATAAAAACGGTTAAATTTATATTATCAAAAGAAGGGTATTAAATAAAACTATTATAAGATGACAAAAAGAAGAGAATTTATCAAACAAAGCGTTCTGGGCACTGCAGGTTTAGCCATTGGGGGTATGGCATTAAGCGCCAGGTCGTACAGGTCGATACAGGGGGCAAATGATCGTATTCATGTTGCCGTTATCGGCATCCGCAGTCAGGGTGGTACACATATAGACAACTGGTCTGTTATAAAAGAAAGCAAGAACGTCTGGATAAAAACCCTCTGTGATGCCGATGAACAATTCTTCCCTGACCGGATCAATCAGGTGATAAATAAAACGGGAGAGACACCAGAAACAGTCTGGGATATGCGCAAGGTCTTTGATGACAAGGAGATAGACGCTGTCTCTTTTGCCGTTCCTAATTTCTGGCATGCACTTGGTACAATATGGGCTTGCCAGGCAGGCAAGCATGTTTATGTTGAGAAGCCTGCCTGTCATACAGTACTTGAAGGACGCCGGATGGTTCAGGCAGCGCGTAAATACAACGTCCGTGTCCAGTGCGGAATGCAGAACCGTTCAATCACGGGTGTAATGGAAGCAATTAAATTCCTTCACGAAGGCGGCATAGGTGAAGTGTTCATGGCAAAGGGATTATGCTTCAAACCGCGTGATTCATTTGGAATTGCACCAGACGGAACACCACCGCCATCACTCCATTATGATTTATGGCTTGGTCCTGCAGCATGGCAGCCATATAATGAAAAACGTACCCATTATAACTGGCACTGGCACTGGAATACCGGCGGCGGTGATACTGCAAACCAGGGACCTCACCAGTTCGATATAGCCCGCTGGGGACTGAACAAGAATGAACATCCTGTTACAATTTATTCCATGGGAAATATTTTCGGGATCGATCCAAAGGAATGTTCGCAGGAGACACCGAACACGCAGACATCGGTCTTCAGGTATAAGGATGGAAAAATCCTCGAATTTGAAACACGCGGAAGGTATACACATGCAGAAGCTGGCCTTGGTATCAGAATAGGCAATATGTTCTATGGTACGGAAGGTTACCTTGAGATCAATGAAGGAAACTGGAAAGCTTACCGCAAACGTGAGGACAAACCGTTTGCCGGATCGGATATGAGTCCGAAGACTTCTGATCCGACATTTATGGCACCTCCCGGCGACTCGGCACATTATGCCAATTTCATTGATGCTATACGGTCTGGGAAAAATGAAACGCTGCATTGCGACATTCTTGAAGGTTATATGTCATCGGCACTTCCGGCACTTGCAAATATCTCGTACAAGGTCGGAAGGCAGCTGACATTCGATGGTACAACGGAAAAGTTTGTCAAGGATAAGGAAGCAGATAAATTGCTCACCCGCGAGTATAGAAAACCTTACATAGTTCCCGAAGAAGTTTAAGCATGGCATAACTTATTAATGGTGCAAAGGTACAACGGTACAAAGGTGCGACGGTACAAGAAAGAATGGGAGAATGGGAGAATGGGAGAAGGGGAGAAAATATGAAAGTTTGAAGGTTTGAAGGTTAAAACGATCGAACGATCGAACGATCAAACGATCAAACGATCAAACGATCAAACGAAAAATGCAAGATTGCATGATAATTTAAGATTATGAAATATATTAATAGACGTCAGTTTATTCAAACCAGCCTTGGTGCCGGAGTAGCTCTGGCATTTTTCAGGGATTTTCCGGAGCTTGCAAGATCTGTTCCGGCAGCGATGAAATTCGGCCTGGTAACTTATCAGTGGGGCAGTGACTGGGATCTTCCGACTCTCATATCCAATTGTGAAAAAGCAGGTTACATGGGTGTGGAACTGAGAACAGAACATGCACATAAGGTTGAAATTAACCTGACTGCAGATCAGCGTGGTGAGGTCAGAAAGAGATTTGCTGACAGTTCAGTTATCTGTATTGGCTACGGTTCCAACTTTGAGTTCCACAGTCCTGATCCGGCAAAGCTTCGCGAAAATATAGACCAGGCAAAAGAGTACATAAAGCTCTGCAGGGATATCGGGGCAACAGGTCTTAAGGTTAAACCAAATTACATGCCTCCTGAGGTGCCAAATGTAAAAACAATTAAACAGATAGCTGATTCGCTGAATGAAGTCGGAAAGTTTGCCCAAGATTACGGTCAGTTGTTAAGAGTGGAAGTACATGGAGATATCACTCAGGAAATCCCAAATATGAAAGCCATATTTGACCAGGTTACAGAGGATAACGTAAAGATGTGCTGGAACTGCAATGAGCAGGATCTGCTGCCTCCGGGACTCGAAGCCAACTTCAACAGTGTATGCAAGTGGTTTGGCGACACTGTTCATATCCGGGAGCTTAATGAAGGTACTTACCCGTACCAGCAGTTGTTTGACCTGCTTGTAGGTATAGGCTATTCAGGATGGATCTTGCTTGAAGGCCGCACAGAACCGGCTGACAGGGTTGCTGCCATGAAAGAGCAGCTTGAATTGTTCAATACGATGGTTGCGAATTCAAAAAAGGAATAACTTTACATATACACCTGATCATAATTCCGGTTTTGAAAGGTAGAATCTCCTGATTATGGCTGTTATAAATGAGGATCTTATCCAGAAGGTATTTGTCGAAATGGTTAAATACCGTCCTGCTCTGGCAAAGTATATGCCTGATAAAGATGAAAATGAAGAGATAGACCTCCGGATCATTGCCGATCTGGTTATCAAGAATTTTCCATGGCCGGCAGGAGTGGAGCTCAGAAGGCTCTTCTCCGGTTCAATGCGTCAGCTGGGACGGCAAAGGCTCGACCAGATCTTTAAGACAATCGAACGGACAATCCAGTTTGTAAGTTTCGTAATGGTTTGCCAGGTATGGTACGATGTGACAAATAAAAAAATTGTTCTGCCGGACCAGGTAAGGAAAGAGTTTGCAGACAGGTTCCAGGTACTGACAATGGGCAACTTCTGCTGGCTGATAAGAGCGCTTGCCACAGCCTACAGTGAACAGAAAGTTGAATGGTTCCTTCCGGAGATGAATGAACAGTTCGATAAGAAGTTCTTTGCTGCTATTGATTTCTGGGTCCCGGAAAGGAATGAAATAGGCCACTACCAGATCAATCTCGATGAGGGAGAGATTGAAAAAAGGTGCGTCGAGTATGAGGAGAAGCTTACAATGATACTTCAGCGGATATCATTTTTTGCAAAATACAGGCTTGTTTCGGTGAGAGACATAAAAGTCATAAAGCCAAGGATACATGAAGCTAAGTTCCATCATATTATCGACCTCCTGAACAGCTCCGATTCCGATTTCAAAGGCGAAGAGATTGATGAGACAAAATTCTCCGACAGCCAGTCAGTGCTATTAATGAAGTCGATCAAATCGTTCGACGATTACCTGAACCTGTCGCCACTGATAATTGATACCAACTCAGAAGTAATTGATGCAAAGGAGAAATTTGACATAAGGAAAGACATCTTTATGTACACAAAATACAGGAGCGGGCATCTGATGTATCTCGGAACGGAGGTTACCGAAAAATGTGATCTGAGGGCACTGAGTAATTACAATATTCTGCTAGAGGAGTATAAGGCACTGATGTTGGCCATAGGGGGGATTGAAGTTTAAGGTTTAAGGTTTAAGGTTTAAGGTTTAAGGTTTAAGGTTTAAGGTTTAAAGTTTTAAGAATATGAAGTCCCCGTTCAAGTTTCTTGATGCTTATACAATAAACGACCGCGAAGTCTTCTTCGGCCGCGACCAGGAAATAACGGAACTCTACCGGAGGGTTTTCGAGGGCAAGATGCTTCTTGTATACGGGATCTCAGGGACAGGAAAATCATCACTTGTGAACTGCGGACTTGCATCAAGGTTTGATGAAAGCGACTGGCTGCCTGTGAGTGTGAGAAGAGGGAGCAATATCATTGACAGTCTGAATGATGCATTTAATAAAGAGGCTCTCACAAAGCTTAAGAAGAACCAGTCTGTCAGTGAGAGATTACAATCAATATACCTGGATCATTTCAAGCCGGTCTTCCTGATATTCGATCAGTTTGAAGAGCTCTTCATTTTCGGAAGCCAGGAAGAAAAAGAAGGCTTCATAAAGATCATAAAAGAGATATCTGAATCTGAAACCCAATGCAGGATCATCTTCGTTATCAGGGAAGAGTTTCTGGCCGGGATGACAGAGTTTGAATCAGAGCTCCCCGAAATCTTTATCAATCGTTTCAGGGTTGAGAAGATGAAAAGGGCAAATGCCATAAACGCAGTTGAAGGTCCATGTAAAGTATATGGGATTGAGACAGAAACAGGGTTTTCAGAAGAATTGATAGATAAGCTTTGTCCGGGAGGGAATGAAATTGAACTTACTTACATGCAGATATATCTTGACAGGATCTTCCGTCTGGCAACTGCAGAAATAGAATCAGAAAACGTTAAGTTCTCCGGAGATTTGCTGGCCCGGGCCGGCAGCGTATCAGACCTGCTTGGGCAATTCCTTGAGGAGCAGGTATATGAAATGGATGTCCCTGAAACAGGAATGTCTATCCTTAAATCGTTTGTATCGGTCCAGGGTACTAAGAAACAGATGACCGCACAGGAGATAGGGGAATCGATCAAAGCATTTGGCACAGGAATATCAGAGCCTGATCTGATCAGATACCTGGAAAAATTTGTTGATCTCCGGATACTCAGAGAGAGAGATGAAGCGGGACATTTTGAGTTGAGGCATGATGCACTTGCTGCCAAGATCTATGAGAAATTTACACTTTCAGAAAAAGAACTGCTGGAAGTACGACAGTTTGTTGAAAATGCTTACCAGGCTTTCAGTACAAGGAAAACCTGGCTTAACAATGAAGATCTTGAGTACCTTGCCCCATATGAAAAAAGTCTATTTTTGTCGCCTGCATTAACTCAGTTTGTAAAACAAAGCAAGGAAAAGCTCCATTCACAACAGAGAGCATTGAAACGTCTTACAAGAATTGTAGCTATAATCTTTATTGGTTTAATCGGACTAGGGATAAGATATTACTTCAAGCAGAAAAATACACAGGAGATAAGGGAAAACACGGTATTTGCACTTTTGCAGGAGAAAGTTGATCCTCTGACTAGTATAAATACGGCTTTTAAGATAAGGGAAGAAGATACACTGTCATCTCTTGTTCAGGGAATTATTATCAGGAGCTTCCATTCACTTTTGAACGGGAAAATTTCTGCAGGCGATTCCTCTGTACCACAGGAATTTCTGCCTGTCTCCATCCCGGTGAAGGATTCAATCTGTTCCTTCAGGATGAACAGATCAGGCACTCACCTTTATGGATGGAGCAGCGGAAATGAAATTATTTTATTGGACCTGAAGGATTCTCGCGTCACAACTTTCAGTGTACCGGATCCGGTGTTAGTCATAGAGATGTCCGACGATGCGAAATACTTTGCAGTCATTTACAAGAACAGCACAGGAGAAGTATTTACGAGTTCAGGTGAAAAGATCTTTGATTTTCAAACATCACCAAATCACCTGATGAACAACCGGCTGGTCCGCTTCTTTCCTCCCGGCAAATACTTTCTGGCTGTAGTAAAAGACAATACAGCTGAAATATATGATTCAACCGGCACAGTCATTTACAGGCTTGAAGGCCATACCGGAAGTGTTAATTCCCTGGATATTTCACCTGACGGACGTTTTGTTGTCACTGCTTCCTCGGATAAGAATGCACTGATCTGGAATTATAATAACAGGATTTTTAAGTTTACTCCTTATGACACTATTGAAGGTCATCTCGATACAGTTTGGTCATGTGAATTTAATAAAACCGGCAAGTATATTATTACTGCTTCAGGGGACAGCATGTTAAGGATAAGCGATCTTAATGGTTATCAGAGGGAACGATTTTTGACTTTCACTACAAATACTTCTGGCAGCAGGCTTTCGACACTTTTTTTACCTTCAGAATCCTCAAATGATACCAAGCAAAAGTATTTATGGGCAGATACAAGTCTAAATCTGGATGCACATAATAAAAAAATCTGCGATGCCAGGTTTGCATCCAACGACAGAGCAATTATTTCTTCGAACTACAGTTATGATATGCCAGGATGTGAGAAAACACAAGGAATTTTTCGAACAGAAGTTGTTTATTTCGGACAAAGCTATAACAATTATTCACTATACGATTATTACCTGACAAAAGCAAGAAACAAATACTCTGACTGGTCACAACAATACATTAATTGCTGGGAGATATCCCCCGATCGTCAGTTCTATGCTGCAGTTCCTCGCCTGGGGAACGATATCATAGTGTCAATGTCTAATGGATACCAGATGTTAAGCCTGAAAGGTTCAAATCCAATGTTCTCTTTTGACGGGAAATACCTCTATTATATAAATGACAGGAAACTTGGTAGACTAATTGTAAGTCTGAATGAGATTTACTCATTTGTCTTTGAAAAGAAAGTTTTTGGTGATCCGGGATCAGGAAACCTGATGTGGCTGCTTCTGTGAACTATTAAGGTTCCAGTCCGTTTTTATTGATTACTGGATAATCATTCATCCTGAATTCCTGGAATCCTCCCCGTACTTCTCGGAAAAACAGGCTGTTAAGATCAGGGAATACAAACCTGATTGAAATAAGCAGCAAGAAGAAGATCCAGGGTATCAATATCTTTCTCAGAAGGCTTTTGTGCTGTGTACTCCATTGAATATAACCTGATACCGGCAACGATATAAGGACAATCAATGTTAAAAGGAATATAGAGATACTATAAATAATCAGAATGGTATTTGTATAAGTAAAAGAAGAGTACATCATTATAAAACAGCCGAAATAAATGAGCAAACAAGCAATAATCGAAACAGCTTTAAGAAACCGGTTTTTCTTGATGGAAAAGAAACATTTCAGTCCAAAAAAATACATGCCACAGCTGATCAATAAAAGTCCAATGTTTAGAAGTGATTCCGCATCTCCCAAATTGAAACGTTTCAATACCAGGCTCAAAATGGTATAAAACAGAATAATTGATATTCCCATAATTGTTTTGGTATCGTCAAGGACAAACAGGTACATAGTAGCTACTGGTATAAGAATTAATATTCCAGACAATAGTAGACTATATAGCAGATCAGAATTTATAGTTATCCATTTAAAATCATAGGCAAATAAGAGAAGTATCACTACAGGGAGAAAACAGGTCATAATCCATATGACCTTCCTGAATCCTTTCCTGCTCTGGAATTTGTTTGCTAAAAGGAATATCATGTTAAGTACTGATGCGATTACCACCATGATAGAGGTTATCTGAAAAATATCAACAGTATCGGAATATGGAATAATAGTAGAATAAACTATTCCGCCAATCGAAAGTAACAGGATGAAGATGCTTCCCCACAAAATCCATTTTTTCGCTTTATCACTCATAAAATCATCTTTAAGCGCTTTAGATCATCTAAGTTACAAAACTATTTTGAGACAGGGCAAACCGGTTCTGTGAAAAATGGACATTAATCTGTATCTTCACTTGTTAAACCAATTATTAATGAAATGAAAAAGATTACATCTGTTTTTTGCCAGGTTTTAATGGTAATTGCCATTCTTACGATGATTCCCGGTAATGCATGTGCCCAGAAGTTGAAACCGGGACCGCAGGACCTTTCTTTCTTTTCAAAGGTTGATGAAACTGATCAGCCATATGCCATCTATATTCCGAAAAATTTTGACGAGTCAAAAAAATACCCGCTGGTAGTATTTCTGCATGGTGCCTGGTCGAATCACCGGCTTGGTTTACGCCGCGCTTTCGGACAGGGCAACAGCCAGGGAACTGACTTTATAAAACCGGGTAATGTCCCTGTGGAGGATGACCTGGAAGCAACAAGATACTTTCCTGTCCTTAAAGATGTAGATTATATAGTTGCAGCACCATATGCCAGAGGTACTGCCGGTTACCAGGGAATCCCCGAACAGGATGTCTATGAAATGCTCGATGATATCAAAAGCCGTTTTTCAATTGACGAAGATCGCATTTATCTTACGGGATTGTCAATGGGCGGTGGCGGAACAATATGGCTCGGACTTACCCGTCCTGATATATGGGCAGCAATTGCCCCCTGTTGTCCGGCGCCTCCTGACGGTTCAACCGATCTGACAGGAAATGCATGTAACCTTCCGGTACATCTTTTTGTGGGGGATAAGGATTTTCTCTATAAAACAGCGCAGGAATGGAAGGCAAAATTTGAGGCCGTTACACCACGGTTCAACTATACAGAATACCCGGGTATCGGACACAACAGCTGGGAATATGCCTATAAGGACGGATTTATCTTCGAATGGTTCTCACAATTTACCAGGGATCTCTTCCCCCAGCAGGTGAAATTCAGCACAAAGTGGTTCAAATACAATAAAGCATACTGGGTCAAATTTGATAACCTGATCCCCGGAACTCTTGCAACAATTGATGCAAAATTCACAGGAACGAACAATATCGAGATAACAACAAACGGCCTTGAAGCATTTACCCTCAGCCTTGCAGGACATTCAATGTTCAATCCTGCACAGAAAGCAACAGCAAAAGTTGACGGGAAATCATTCACCTTCAAGACTTCAGATGCAGTTTCATTCATGAAGGTGAACGGGACGTGGAGCAATAAGAAATTTGCTCCGAATCTGACTTCAAAGCAGACTGGAGCAGAAGGCCCGATGTATGCTGCTGTCAGCAGCAATCATGTATATGTCTATGGTACAGGAGGAAATCCTTCCAGGGAGGAACTGGCAGCAAGACAGGCTGAGGTTGCTTCCCTTGCTGACTGGTCAGGAATGGGAGGGAGGATTATGGTATTCCCCCGTGTTATATCTGATAAAGAGATACGGCAGAGCGATTATGAAACTTCAAACCTGGTGCTGTTCGGAACAAAAGAAACTAATGCAATAATTGAAAAATTCGCTGACAAGCTGCCGGTGCACCTTAACGCTGATGCAAAAGATTACGGGCTGGTCTATATTTTCCCGCTCAATAACCATTATGTCGTTGTTAATTCAGGACTTCCGTGGTGGACTCCTGCCAAACAAACTAGTTCCCAGGAAGGATTTTCTTTCATGGGATCAAAGGTAGAAACACTGAAAAAAGACAAGGATTTTGTACTTTTCAAAGAGACATCAGATAATATCATCACCCAGGGAATTTTTGACAATAACTGGAAACTGCCGTCAGAAGCGGCAGCAATTATGAAGGCAACCGGAGTAATAACTGTTAGGGAATAGGTTTTAGTATGAAAGCTTAACCACAAAGGCGCACAAAGTACAACACAAAGTAACACAAAGAGGAAAACAACAAAAATAATTTCAATTTAATACTAAACCCATGAAATCCAACCGACGTAATTTCATTAGGACAATGGGAGTCGGAGCAACAGGGCTCACCATTGGAGCAGCAATTATTCCGACGGCATCATGTGCATCAGCAGATGCAAAAAAAGTAGAAGATGACGGCCAGAAACTTTTTATCGGAGATAATTTAGCTCTCGCGGATACTCAATACGGGAAAGTAAAAGGATATATCCTCAGGGGCATAAATTATTTTCTTGGGATCCAGTATGGCGCTGATACTTCAGGAGCCAACAGGTTCATGCCTCCTCAGAAGCCCAAACCCTGGACCGATGTATTCCCTGCAGTATGGTGGGGCAATTCAGCTCCCCAGAGTATGGAGAAAAGATATGCAAATGCCTATCAATCATTTGCCGACCACTGGAACTATGACGATGTAAGCGAGGATTGTCTCAGGCTGAATGTGTTTACTCCGGCAATAAATGACGGGAAGAAAAGACCTGTGATGGTCTGGCTTCATGGCGGCGGATTTGTCAATGGTAACGGAATAGAACAAGATGGTTACAATGGTGAGAATTTCTCCAGGAAGTATGATGTAGTCTTTGTTTCAGTCAATCACCGACTCGGTCCGTTGGGATTTACAAACCTTGCGGGTGTTGGAGGAGATAAATTTGCTGCATCCGGCAACGTAGGGATGCTTGACCTTGTAGCTGCTCTGGAATGGGTAAGAGATAATATAACAAATTTCGGAGGTGATCCCGATAACGTTACTATCATGGGTCAATCGGGGGGCGGAGCAAAAGTCACAACACTGACTGCTATGCCTTCAGCTAAAGGGTTGATACATAAGGCAGTTGTCCTGAGTGGCGCAGGGGTGAAGACTGGTGAAAAAGAATATGCCGAAAAGCTTGGTGGCTATGTTCTTAAGGAAGCAGGTCTTAAACCTGAAGATATCAGTAAGCTTCAGGAGATGCCATGGCAGGAATATCTGACGCTGGCAAACTCGGCAGCATCAAAACTGGCTGAAGATTTAGGCCCGGCAACCGGTGGATACAGAAGGGGATTCAGCCCCTGTGCAGATGGAGTTTATATTCCTCAGCATCCTTATTTCCCCGAAGCAGCACCTGCAGCAGCTGAAGTTCCGATGATCATCTGCTCCACAATGAATGAAATGGCCCCCAGCCGCACAGATGCTTCACTGGAGAATATAACTCTTGACGAAGTAAAGGAAAAGGTTAAGCAGCGGGCTGGATTCGGAGCCGGTTTCGGAGATAAGGCCGGGGAGGTTATAGATGCTTATGCAAAAGCATTTCCTGATCTGAAGCCTGTAGAGATCTGGTCACTGGTTAGTGCTAACCGACAGGGAGTTGTAACTCTTGCAGATGCAAAAGTAAAGCAACCGGCACCTGTCTATGTTGCATGGTTCTGCTGGCAGCCTCCTCTGTTCGATAACCGCATGAGGGCTTTCCATTGCGTCGATATTTGTTTCTGGTACTATAATACCGACCTGATGCTGACACATACAGGTGGCGGAGCCAGACCAAGAAAGCTGTCGGAAAAGATGGCCGGGGCTCTCCTTCAGTTCATGAGAACCGGCAATCCTGATGGCGGAGGTCTTCCGGCATGGCCGAAATACACATCCGAAAACGGCGAAATAATGGTACTAAATGATATCAGTGAAGCGAAAAATGACCCCGACAGGGAAGCAAGAAAATCAATTCCTGTATCATAACCTTATTTAACAATCAATTTTGAAATAAAAAGTAATTAATAAATGTCTAATAGAGTAAATCCTAAACTATGAAATCATATAAGAAATCCTTATTTATAACATTTGTTACAATTGCCTTCCTTTTTGTAATAACAATTTTCTCTTCTGCACAGGAGCCGGCACGACCTGCCGCTGCACCTGCTGCACGACCGGCATTCAGAATGCCTCCGAGGATTATCTCGCCTGAGATACTCCCTGATAATAGTGTAACATTCAGGGTCTATGCAAAAGATGCCCGGATAATTACTGTATCCGGAGAATGGCAGACCGGATTCGGTACAAGCCAGGAACTTGTTAAAAACGACACCGGAATGTTTTCACTGACTGTCGGGCCATTTACCCCTGAGCTTTACGGATATACCTTTACAGTGGATGGTGTGGGAATGATCGATCCGAATAATGTACAGGTACGCCGGGACGGTTCACGCTACCAGAGCTTTTTCATTATCCCGGGACCGGAATCGGATCTGTACTTCCAGAAGAATGGAGTTCCTCACGGGACAGTGACCAAAATATGGTATAATTCCGCTGTACTTGGAATGGACCGCAGGGTATATGTTTACACACCTGCAGGATATGAAAATGGAACAATGAAATACCCGGTATTTTACCTGTTGCATGGTGCCGGTGGTGATGAGGATGCATGGACCAACATGGGCCGTGCCGCACAGATAATGGATAACCTTATTGCGCAGGGCAAAGCCAAACCAATGATCGTGGTAATGACAAACGGCAATGCTAACCAGGCAGGTGCTCAGAATGATGTACTTCCTCTGCCTGCAGTACAGGGTGAACAGGGAATGGCTGCCTATCAGCGCCTTGCAGGTAAATTTGAAGAACACCTTGTAAAGGACGTTGTGCCTTTCATTGAAAAGAATTACCGCATATTGACTGGTAAGGATAACAGAGCTATCGCAGGGCTATCAATGGGAGGGATGCACACTCAAACAATCACTAATGATAATCCTGGTATGTTCAGTTATATCGGAGTATATAGTATGGGTATCATGAGCTTCGGCCCCCAGGGCCCGGATGCAGCAAAAATTGAAGCTGAAAGAGATGCCAGGATAGAAGTCCTTAAGAACAGCGGTTACAAACTTTATTGGATAGCCTGCGGCAAAGATGACTTTGTATATAAAGGAGTGGTGACTCTCAGGGAGACCCTTGATAAACACAATTTCAAATATATCTATCGTGAAAGCACAGGCGGCCATACATGGGCTAACTGGAGAATATACCTTTCGGAATTTGCACCAATGCTTTTTAAATAGAAAGAGATGAAGAGATTACTTTTCATTATGATCATTCCCATGCTTGTTCTTACTGCCTGTGCATCAGGCAACAAGACTGCAGGTAAGAAAATTGATGTCAACAGTGTCAGGATTGAATCAGGATTGATCTCAGGGAAAACCGGGGGAGACGGAGCCGTACAGATCTTCATGGGAGTTCCTTTTGCTGCCCCTCCGGTGGAAGAACTGCGCTGGAAAGCCCCCCAGCCTGTTGAAAGCTGGCAGGGGGTCCGCAAATGCGATGTTCCTCCTCCATCCGCCATACAGAATCCTCCAAATCCTTTTATGATGTGGACAAAGGAATTCATGGCCCCCCTGGAGCCTCTCAGCGAAGATTGCCTATACCTTAATATATGGACCGCTGCACAAACATCTGCAGAGAAACGTCCGGTTATGGTCTGGATACATGGCGGAGCCTTTACAGGAGGATCGGGAACAGTTCCGCTGTATGATGGAGAGGAGATGGCAAAGAAAGGAGTTGTATTTATAACAATAAATTACCGGCTTGGTATATTCGGATTCTTTGCCCATCCGGAACTTTCAGCTGAATCACCAAACAAGGTATCAGGTAATTATGGCATCCTTGACCAGATTGAAGCTCTAAGATGGATCAGCAAAAACATAGAAGCTTTCGGTGGCGATCCTGGCAACGTGACTATTGCCGGACAATCCGCAGGAGCCTTCAGCGTAAATGCACTGGTTGTTTCACCTTTGGCTAAAGGTCTGTTCCACAGAGCTATAGCCCAGAGCGGAGGGATGTTCCCCAGGGGAGAGTCACTTGTATTCGGTCTGAAAGACGCTGAAGAAGCAGGAGTCAGGTTTTGTGAAAAGATGGGAATCTCATCGATTACTGATCTGAGATCCAAACCGGCTCAGGAGCTTCAAAAAGCAGGTGCCAGATCGGGACTTGTTATCGATGGTGTTGTGATACCTCAGGTCACAGAAACATTCGATGCCGGAAAGCAAAACGATGTACCTCTCATCACAGGCTGGAACGCTGATGATGGCTTTTCATTCGGATCACCCCCCAAACAGGATGTATACAAGGCGAATGCGATAAAGACCTATGGAGAAAAGGCTGAAGAATATCTAAAGCTATTCCCTGCAGGCAATGACGAGGAATTAAAACAATCGCAGAAACTGCAGTCACAGTTGTTCTTTGGCTGGCAGAACTATTTCTGGGCTCTTACCCAGAGTTCAAAAGGTCAGAGCAAATCATACCTTTACTATTTCAAACATATACCACCCGGGGAACCCAACTACGGGGCATTCCACTCCTCAGAGTTCGGTTATGCACTGAAGACTCTTAAATTATGGAACAGACCATTTGTAAAATGGGATTATGACCTCTCGGAGATGATGTCATCATACTGGGTTAATTTTGCAAGAAACGGCGATCCTAATGGTGAAGGTTTGCCTGAATGGCCGTCTTTCAGCCAGGAAAATCGGAAAGTAATTGAATTTGGAGAGGAGGTAAAGGCTGTACCTCTTCCGTACAGCGACCAGCTTGAATTCATAACCAACACCAAATAAAAAGAATCACAATGAATAAAAGAATATTAATGTTGTTTTGCCTGGCTTCTTTTTCAGTGAGCCTGGCCATATCACAGACTACTCCCTCATGGTTCACGGCAAAGGAGGTCGGACCAAAGATATGGCAGATCAGTGATCACGGATCCGACAATATCTACCTGGTTGAGGGTAAAAAGAGTGCAATGCTTGTAGATAACGGTCTTGGAACCGCTGATCTGGCATCATTTGTCAAAACCCTCACCTCAAAGCCGCTGATAGTAGTTATAACCCATGGTCATCCTGATCATGCAGGATCAGATTACCAGTTTGAGAAGGTATATATTCATCAGGCAGATGCGGAAGCAGCAAAGGCATTTAACAGGCCGGATTCAAGAGCAGCTTCAGCAAAAACCATGCAGGCTGGCAATGCTCCTGCTGAGGGTGAACTGTATAAAGGTAAAATATTTGAAACAGAACTTATTCCTGTTTCTGAAGGTAAAATCTTCAACCTTGGCGGACGGAAAATCCAGGTGATTGAAACACCGGGTCATACACCCGGAGGCATATGTCTGCTTGACATAAAGAATAAGATTCTTTTCACCGGAGATAATAATAATACCCTGGTATGGCTCTTCCTGGGAAACTGCAAACCTTTACATGAATATCTCGTGACTCTTGAAAAGCAACTGGCAGGAATATCTGAATTCACGACACTGATGCCGGGTCATGGTGTACCGATGCCGTCAGATTTCATTAACGACCAGATCGCCTGTGTAAAAGGCATACTTGACAGTACCCTGGAACGCAAGGAATACAAGTCATTTGCCGGTAATTCCATGGTATGTGCATTTGGACGCGCAAGCGTTGCGTTTAATCCAGACAATCTATAAAAATCAGACCTTTATAGACTACCTTTAATAAAAAGGCTCCCGCAAAAACGGGAGCCTTCTTTTATATTAGAATCATTCTTTCTCCTCTTCGCCCTCTCCTTTGGCCTCCGAAGCCTTGGCGAAGGAGGTCTCCCCCTCATTCCTATTTTAGTTCCTGTTCAACGTGCACAATATTCCATCCATCAATTGCCAATACAGGAGCTTCCCCGTTAAGATTCTTTTCATTGAATTCAACTTTCACCTGCCGCTTTTCGCCCGGGAGAAGTGAGAAATAATTGTCTTCCCAGAAGACCGGCAATACAAGATCCTTTGAATTCTGCATGATGATTTTAGGATTGACAAAAAATGCCAGTGAAGCTGTTGGATTTTCAAGGTCAACCGTCAGGGTGTATTTGTCGTTTACTTTCACCTTTTCTGAAACAGAATAATTCAGGTTAACCTTCGGAAGCCTGTTCAGTGCAGTGAAATCTGCTTTCTCATCACCCTTGCCTGACAGCCAGTAGAAATTCGATGAAATCTCCTTGCCTGTATTATCCAGCAATTCCAGTTTCAGGAATGAAACAGCGCCTTTTGGAGGATCCAGCATAATAACTTTCTTACTATCATCTGCTTTGACGTCTGCTATTACTTCTTTTGAAAGGACCTCCTTTAGATTGAAGTCATATAATTTTGCAGTTGCTTTTAATTCGTTGAAAGGCAAATAGTTGCCGTTCACAATCCTGATTGAGTGATCATCATAGGAGTACTGGATATGCAGGTTCTCACAAGCTTTCCTTGTCCCGTAGAAAGAACCGTTTGGTGCAAAGAAATAATCATAGAATTGCCAGTACAACGATGGCCAGGCTGAATTGTACATCCAGTAAATTATGCCGCTTGATTTGTATTTATTTGCTGCAAAAGCTTCCATCATTGCTCTTGTAGCTTCATACTGCAGCACCTGCGACTTCATGCTATACTCTTCGACACCAGTTGGTTTTCCGTATCTTGAATAGAGTGCTTTGCGGGGCTGCGGGTAGAAAGCCTTATGCAGGCGGAGATCCCATGAGCGGCTCATCGGCCACAGATCTTCTGCAGGCATCATCTTCCTCATTGTCTCCATCGGAGGTATCTGCTCCCCTCCTGGACCAGCTTCAGTATTGAACTCCAGCTTTGTGTACCAGTAGGATGGAGGGAAGTAGGCATAAACATCAGGCCACGGGCCCATCCAGACGCCGGTGTTCCCTGAGACCACGCTTGAATCATTTGTCGCTGATGCCACCCAGGGCCTTGTACCATCGAGGTCGTTAAGGACCTGTACGTACACCTTCTCAACTTCGGGTGACGGGATATTGTCACTTCCTGTCAGCCAGGTAAAAACTGAGGGGTGGTTTCTCAGGCGGATTACCTGGTCCATCAGGCTTTTCTGGGCAATGGTTTCCACATGTGAGTTCCATTTTTCCCACTCCTCCCATGAACTGCAGCAGCACCATCCTACCATGAGCATTATGCCTTCTTCATCGCATTTTTCAAATATATAATCAGGTCCGCGCGGAGCCTCCATCCTCAATGCATTAAGGCCCATAT
Source organism: Bacteroidia bacterium (assembly GCA_026391215.1). Taxonomy (GTDB): domain Bacteria; phylum Bacteroidota; class Bacteroidia; order Bacteroidales; family VadinHA17; genus LD21. The sequence continues at coordinate 11,226 of JAPLDX010000078.1, read as the reverse complement.
GTTTTGCATAAGCAATGTCAGTATCTATCCTTTCATTTGATGGACGCAGCAAAAGATCCTCAACATATCCGCCACCCCTTATAACAATATTCTGCCCATTTATCTGGAAGATCCTCGTTGGCTTCCTGCGGAAACTATTCATCCATGAACTTACTTCGCGAATGCCGAAGCGTACATTCTCTACATCTGATATGCTGCCCCCTGTTTCAAATGAAAGCTCAAGATCATACAGGTTCTGAGGACCAACATTGTGCGGCCACCATAATCTGGGAGATGCTATTACAAGCTGACTGTATTTGTCAGGATCAATTTTAACAAACTTTGTCTCACCCGGAGATAGTGTCACCTTCTGTTCAAAGGCTATATCTTCTATTTTACCCTTAAGGATTCCCTTTACTTTCTTGTCCGAGGCATTGACAAGTTCGGTAGTTATTGTAAGCCTTGCTGTATCTGTTGACGGCAGGTTAAGCTTCGTCTTTACGAAAGGTTTTCCTATAGCTACCGGTCCGGTAGAGAGGAGAGACACATCATACCAGATGCCCATTCCCCTGTCGGGAGGTGTAGGGTTCCAGTCGACCCATGTTATGGTGAGGTCAAGTCCTCTGGGAGGGAAGATTTCCAAAGCAAGGCAATTCTCCTTCCCGGGCTGAGCATATTCTGTAATATTCAGGTTATAAAGACGATAGGCACCTTCAATAGCTATAGTGTCGGCGATCAGGTTACCGTTCAGCCACACGTTTGCTTTATAGTTTATACTGTGAAATTTCAGCCATGTGGTCATCCCTTCAAAACCTTCAGGCAATGTGAACACTGTACGGTACCACCAGGCATGTCTATAGGGACTGTCGTCTGGTATTTCAGAGCTGTGCCTTTCGAAGTAGCCTGCCAGCTTTTCGAAGTTAGTTCCGTAGTACGGATCAGGATAAACCTTGTTTTCGACAAGAGTTCCCAGTACTGTTGATGGCACTGTCGCGGGGTACCATTTCTCAGGTGTATATTCCGGCATTGAGATTGTTTTGCCATCTTCCGCTATATCTTTTGAAGACTGAATGGCCCAGTTATCTCTGAGAAGCATCTTCTCCTGCTGGTTGATCTTACTGTTGCAGGAGAATAAAAGGGCTCCCGCAATAAAGCTGATAAAATAAAGGTTCTTCGTTTTCATATTATATATCTGATTATAGGTTAGTCTTTTTTTCTCCCCATCTCGCCCTATCTCCCTCTCGCCATCTCCCATTCATTTTTTATTATCCCCCCTTTAACTTTTTGAGCTCATTGAAATGATCCATTCCTAATTTTTCAATCTCGAGGCGCTTCTTCTGTCGGTATGATTCAAACTCAGTCTTCATCTCCTCAAGATCCTTCTTTGTTCTGAGCATTACTGACAGGTTTCTTTTAAATATAAGGAATCCCAGTCCAAGAAGGAAGAGCAGGCCGACAACTATGATCCACATTATTGAATTGTAGGCTTTCTTGTTCAGATTCATCCCGAAAACCTTTATTCCGTCTTTTGTCCTGATAGCTTCATCAAGCTGTGCTTCCCTGTCAGAGAGAGTTGCTGTAAGGGAATCAAATCGTAAGACAAGGTTACTGTTCATACCGGCCAGCATGTTCACCTGGTTTTTAACCTTCACGAGAGAATCAACAGCATTTCTTTTAATCATCTGGAACATATCCTCGCGTATGGCGCGGTAATACTCATATATCCTTGTCTTTTCCTCGAGGTAGTTCATCTGTTCGGTGATAGTTCCTTTTTCAAGTACCTCCGGAATGGCAGTCTGACCCGCAGCCCTGGTTATTCCTGCGAGCAGAATAGCGATTGTAAATGTAAATCGTATAATTGGTTTCATCATGGATAGGTTTAGAAAACCATTGTAAAGTTTGTAACGAAATATAGCAATTAATTAGTTTATTGGAAAATATGATTACATTAAAACTAAGAACCTTATTTGAAACTTATCAAAATCTTTCGTAACTTTATTAGTATTAGGTTACAAACTAATACCTTCCAGGTGAAACAAGCACTTGTGACATCGATATTGCTACTATCCGGACTTATCTCATTTGCACAGGGCAAGGAGGATATAAAACCATGGGATGAAAATCCTTTTATTGAATACAAGCGCAACTATATCGGCGCGTATGTCGGGATATTTGAGTGGAACCTTAATTATGAAAGGAATATCTTCCAGCGGCCACGATCATATACCAATCTCAGGTTTGGTTTTGGCTTATGGAAAGATGAACCCACAAAATATGGTTACGGAGGGAATTACCTGAATGCCAGTCTTGTACATCTGATAGGAAAGAGGACAGCCCACTTTGAACTGATTCTTGGGATCAAGTATTTTATTACCGGCAGGGATGAAGTAATGAATACGTTTGGTTATCCTTATTTGCCTGATCTGTATTTTGGCTATCGTCACGAAAAGCCTGATGGAAAACTTGTCTTAAGGTTTGGTATAAATATTCCGACTTTAGTAAATTTAGGGATTGGATATAAGTTTTAGAGTTATTATATGTACCCTTCCCCCAACCCCCTTCCCTGCTGAAGCAAGGCAGGGGGCTAAGTTGTTGTAAACCAATATTCTCCCCCTCTTTGCTTTAGCAGAGAGGGGGCGGGGGGTGAGTACTTGGGATTAAATGAATAAATATAATTTTGTAATATTAGCATTCATAATCGCGTACCTAAATCACACCACAATGACGAACAGAAGAGACTTTCTGAAGATCACAGGTGCAGCTGCTCTCGGGAGCATGGTTACGCCCTCATTTTTAACAGCATCCTGTAAAGGCAGTAAACTTGCCGGAGTCGGGATCCAGACCTTTACGATCAACAATTTCATGGGCACTGATGTCGCCGCAGCATTCAAAAAACTGGCTGATATCGGGTTTAAGAACATCGAGACTGCTACCTACACCGATGACAAATATTATGGCATGAGGCCAAAGGAATTAAAGGTCATTATCGACGACCTTGGGATGAAATGGATCGGTCATCATGCTATGGGCGTGCCAATCACAAAGCTTTTTGCGCTGCCGGATAATCCTACTCCTGAACAGCAGGCACAGTATGATATGATGATGCAGTATGCCCAAATGATGAAAGCCCCCAATCTTACAGACAACCTGCAGAAACTTGTTGATGATGCTGCAGAAGGAGGTCTAGAGTACCTGATATGTGCTTCAACTGCCGTCTCCACAATTGACAATATCAAAGAAGCAATTGGCACATTCAGCAAGGCTGGTGAAGCATGTAAAAAAGCAGAGCTTCAGTTTGCCTTTCATAACCATGCAACCGAATGGGTTCCAATTGAAGGAACGACCTCTTATGATATGATATTATCCCAGACAGATAAGCACCTGGTCAAACTGGAGCTTGACCTGGGATGGGTTGCCACAGCAAAGAAGGATCCGGTTGAGCTTTTCAAAGGCAATCCGGGGAGGTTCCCGTTGTTCCACGTTAAGGATTTCGATCTCGCCAGCAATATGATCGTACCTGTAGGAAAGGGGAATATTGATTTCGGTCCGGCGTTCGCCAATGCAAAACTGGCCGGGATGAAATACTATTTCTACGAGCAGGATACGGCGCAATCATTCGAAGATGTTGCTTCGAGCTACAGCAGCATAATAAAGATGCTGGAAGGATAAAACTGCATGAACCCTTTCCCCAACCCCCTTCTCTACTTCGTAAGGAAGGGGGCTTATGTTTTTGTGTATCAGTATGTTTCCCCCTCATTGCGAAGCAGGGAGGGGGACAGGAGGGGGTGGGTACATGAAGATAATATGCGCCTTCATGCCTTTACACCTATTTCTCCCTTAAATTGTAGTCCTTCCTGGTTTCGCAATCACTCATAAATTCCTGTTTGATAAGTTCGCCATTCTCAAGAACTTTATAAAAATGGTTAATATATCTGAGAATCTGCTTTCTGTCGGAATTCGATATGAGCTTCTGATTATTAATTACGGATTCGAAAACCGGCCTTATTTCCCGATAAAATTTAAAAATTTCCAGTAGCTCATCTTCCGTATAGCATAATCCCTTATAAACTCTTCTTTCAATGAAAAATTCCTCAGGTTCTCCTTTGGATTTAGTATATTCAGCGTTAACAAAACCTGAAAAGTCAAAATCAAAAGGAACAGCATAAAGTTCCTGAGTGGTATCCTTAGACTGCAAAATCACTATATTTTTTCTTGAAGAGATATACCAGTCTTTATTTCCTATGATGTACTGGAAAAATGATAATCTTTGTAAGTTCTCCTTGTTTAAATCAAAAGGTGTTAAAAATCTGTCCTTTACAAAAGCATTATTTCGTTCAGCAAAACGATCTTTATCTTCAATAAAAAAACTGTATTTCTCAAAAACCTGTTTATTACGGCCGTAATCAAAGTACAATATCTTTACCAGTCTTACTTTCATACTCAGATCTGTAACCTGATTATATAATTTATAAATAGTGTATTCTTCGATTACATCTTCTTCAAGCTGACAAGGTGTGACTAACTTCAGGATGTTCTGGTTTTCGAATATTGTATTTTCTACTTCACTTTTCTTGAAATCCACAAACAAGGGCGGAAAATTACAATTTACCGGATTTAGACGGAAATTTCCTCTGACCATCACCTTTACGAATAACTTAACCGGGGCACTGCCCGGAGTATAATAAATCAATTCACCATCGTGATATTCAGGATTTTCTGTCCGGTCTTCCCGGATTGCCGAAAAGTCAGATCTTAATTCCATTTTAATTATTTCATCCGACCGGAACAAGCTGTCAATCCTTGCTGCCGATACTGAATTTGTTATATGAATTAATGATAGCGTAAAAACGGAGATCTTCAGGAAATTGGATTTTATAGAGAAAATCAGATTCATCAGAATTATTATTTTACACAAGCTATTTTTAGCATAGATATGAATTTTTATTCACTTTTATAACAACGAATGAAACAAATGATCCTTATATTTTGTTCTTTTAATGTCATGAAGAAACAGCTTTTTTACCTGGTAATATTCATAATCCTGAGTCAGAATGCTTTTGCAGCTTTTAATCCTCAGGCAGGCAATCCTGATTTAATAATTGACGGTCCCTATATTTTTATGGTTAATAATGAACTTAAGGTAAAGTGGGTCCATGACAATAACTTAAGGGAAAAGCTCCTCACACCGGATAACTTTAAAAAATATAAGAAGAAATTCAGGCTGTCGTTCAGTTACGATGATCTGAAAAGCGTTTATTCAGTAAAGCCTGATTACAGGCAATCTTACACCATGGCTGACAGCATTGGCATGCTTACGGATATTCATGGAGAATACAGGAGCTATATAAGTTCCCTGAAAGCAATGGGTATCATTGACAGCAAACTGAACTGGAAATTCGGCAGCGGACATCTGGTGATACTTGGCGATATGTTCGACAGGGGCGATATGGTTACAGAAATTCTGTGGCATCTCTTTGGCCTGGAAAAACAGGCGGAAAAGGCAGGAGGGAAGGTACATATATTGCTTGGGAATCATGAATTTATGGTACTCAACAACGATGTGCGGTACATAAATGAAAAATATCAGAACATTGAAAAAATTACAGGCACCCGTTACGGTGATCTGTATTCCGACAGTTCTGTCCTGGGCAGGTGGCTGCGTTCCATGCCGGTCATGATAACCGTGGACAACATCCTTTTTGTGCATGCAGGAATTTCGCCTGAGATGGTCCAGAGGAATCTGACTATTGAGCAGATCAATAGTAAATTCTCTGAAAATTTCACAGCTGAAACCGCTGGTGAGGTTAAATATAATGAAGAGCTTGATTTCCTTGATTCAGGGATGGGCCCAGTCTGGTACCGGGGCTATTTCAGCGATACAACTCTCCATGAAAATATGATTGATCCCATCCTGGATTTCTATGGGAAAGAACATATCGTAGTCGGGCATACTCCACATGACGGGATAACATTATTATTCCACAATAAGATCCTTGGAACAGATACCGGCATGATGTATCATAAACCCGAAGAGATGCTCATGTACGTGAACGGCTCTTTTTATAAGAATCTCTCAAACGGTACCAGGATTAAAATAAAGTGAATAACCGTTCGATCGTTCGATCGTTGAACCTTCGTACCTTCGTACCATCGAACCTTCGTACCATCGTACCATTTTACCTTCGCACAGGTATTACCAGGTATCCTTCTTTTCTTTTGTACTCTTTTCCAACAGGGCTCTTTCAACAGATGCTATTGCTTCAACAGCTTTCTGAAGTGATATTTTGAAGGCTTGTTCATAAAGATCTTTCTCGTAGCCGGCAGGATTGAATGGATATTGTTTTGTTATCGGATAAAGATAATGAATATCAGGCGGCTCACTTCCTCTTACTGATTCATCATATTGAGTCAATGATAAGGTGATCTTTGCCCTGCCGTCTCTGACTTCCACTTTTAAAATATGCCAGGTGTCAACAATAGAATTTTTTAGTACAGAGGTATGAACCTGAACTTTCTTAAAAACTCCTTTCCCGATTATAATACCATTAACGACATCTCTTTCCTGGATGACTGAATTGACATCACTGTAGTTGTCAGCAAAATAATCCATTGCTCTTTTATAAAGCTCCGTTTTGTCTGTCTCCGGACAATCAACAACCTTTGGATATGTAACGTACCCGTTTTCATCAAGTTGCCATTGAGCTTTTATTTCCTCAACCATTTTTCCGGTATTTTAGTTTTGATAAATGATGAAACTGATTTAGCAAGTTAGTAAAGTTTTCTGAATTATGGATTGCAACCGTTTGATCGTTTGATTGTTTGATCGTTTGATCGTTCGATCGTTTGATCGTTCGATCGTTCGATCGTTGAACCTTGAACCTTCGAACCTTCGAACCATCGAACCATCGAACCATCGAACCATCGAACCATCGAACCATTTTACCTTTTCACCGCTGCGCCTTAGAGGAACCTGTCAAACGCTCTGGACATAATCTCCTGCTCCGATCTGGGAAGCTTATATTTGTCAGCTGCTGTTCTCCATCTTGAAACCGACTTTCTTATTTGCTCAATTATTTTTACTCCGCTCTCTTTATTTAAACGGAAATATTCAGCAATCTCCAGTGGTATGTCTGGATTCAGGGAATTATCATCCAGTGAAATATTCAGAGATAATCCTGATCCGTCTTCATTTGGATTAATATCGAATGCCGGTGAAAGGATCCATCCTTTTTCAGTCAGGATAAATCCATGATTTCTGAGATGATCGTCTGTGTTGGAAATAAATATATTATAAACTATTCTTCTCCATAACTCTTTGAGATCGTTTTCAACATATGCTCCGTTCTCTGTTAAGAAATTGACTATCTCAAGGTAACTGACCCCTTTATGAAAATCTGTACCGTAATTATAACCCAGCATGGTCATAGCGGAAGCATAGTGTATTCTGTCGCCGGAACTGGTTCTGTCAAATCGTTTTGTCAGAAAAGTATAATGAGGGTTTGAGAATTTCCGGACCATTGACAGTGCAACATTTATTCCTGCATTAATTGCAAGTTCATTAGCCACCATTTCCCATCCTCCGGTATTCTTAATATCATTTCTGCTGGGGAATTTAGCAATCCAGAGGTTGTTTTTATTGTCCAGAACACTTGCCTTGGGTCTGGATCCGCCCAGTGATGAACCAGGATTTATCAGCATTGATAGCCATTTCAGATAATCAGGATCATCAGCAGCTTCTTCATTTTCAAGTCGCAGGCTTATCTGTTCAAGTTCTTTAATTGATGTCCATGGAGGTGAAGCAAGTTCTTCATTATTGTTCAGAAAGGGGCCATCCGGATTTTCTTTAAACCTTAATGCACCCATCCTGTGACTGTCAAATACTCCAAGCAGGTAATCGGATTCTCTGAGAGTTATTTCAGTCCGGCTTTCTGATCTCGCTGCTTCAGCCTCACGTCTTTTCATAAGCAGGCGTCCCCAGCGATCTGGTGATGAATCGAGAAAGATTCCAAAATTCGGTTTTTCATCACTGGCATACTGTGATCCGGAGAAGAACTGTAATTCAGGATCAAGGATTTGCGAATATGATGAATTAAGCCAGCTGTCAGAATAGCTAAAAGAAAAGATCTCCTTTCCCCTGACATATTCTGCCTGAAGTCTCCCCATGTATACCGGCTCTTTCATTCCGGTCCACTGGGCATAAACAGATATATCCCTGTAATTGCTTCTTGTTTCCATTTATTTGTCTTTTGAAACAGATTTCTTCGGGGCCCGCTCCCTGACGATTAATTTTGCATCCTGAAGCTTTCGTCCCAAAGCATCATCTTTGGCAACTTCAAGAAAATCCTTCTCCAACCCAAGAACAGAAAGTACTTTAACATAGGCTCCAATTCTGACATTTGGATTTCCTTTTTCAATTGACACCAGCGTAGGTCTGCTGATATCTGCTCTCTCTGAAACCTGCTGTGTACTGTATTTTCTTCTCAGTCTGGCAAGCTTTATGTTTTCTCCCAGAACAGAAACAATTTTCTGGCTTTTTGGCAGCAATATTGTATTTCGTGGTTCCATAATGTAAACTATATTTTACAAATATAATCATTTATGTAAAATATATTTAACATTATGAAATATTAATTAGATTAGTTCGATCGTTGACTTTCGTACCCTCGTACCCTCGTACCCTCGTACCCTCGAACCCTCGTACCTTCGTACCGTTATACCGTTGCGCCCTTGCGAAAACATATACCTTACTCACAAAAGCAGACGGGCAAGAGCATTAGAATACAACCTCTTTAAGTGCTCAATAACTCCATAATTGGTCGATTATGGTTACCTTTAATAGACAAATAAGCGAGTTGCGTGCAATGCCGTTCAACCTTATTTTTAAGAATAGATGACTTTTAATTATAATTTATAGATAATCAATTATTTAACATATTTTATGAAAAAAAGACCAATCATCTTCATTACAGTCACAGCATTATTCATGGCTTCATGCTCTATAAAAGATCAGCAAAATATGCCGTCAAACGACACTATCCTTTACAGCGATACGATCCAGTATCACCCTGTGCGTATAAGCAGGAGCGACGGATCCATTCTTCCGTGGTTCTCCGCCGACAGGGGAAAGTCGTATGATACAGTTCTGATGCTGGTATGGAATTTCTGGAAGAATATGGAGACTGATTCCAACGGTTTAAAGTATTATATGAATCACCAGGTCTGGAAACAGGAGCATGATATGCGCGGACTTGGCGGAGACCAGATAAATATGGCTCTCTCATCATGGGGTCTTCTTTATGCTTATACAGGCTATTCCGAAATTGTTGAAAACATGCGTTATATTTCTGATACATACCTGGAACGCTCATTATCATCGCCTGATGACAGGTGGCCGTTTCTGCCTTATCCTTACAACACAGATATTCATTCAGGGAAGTATGATGGCGATATGCGTAACGGAAAAGGAATAACCCAGCCCGACAAGGCCGGAAGCTTCGGATTCGAACTGGTTAATTTATACAGGATGACAGGTGAAAGAAAGTACCTTGATGCCGCAGTACGAATTGCACAAATCCTCGCAGAACATATTCAGCCTGGTAACGCTGAAAAGTCACCTCTTCCCTTCAGGGTTAATGCGGAGACAGGCGAGGCCGGATTGCTCTTCAGGAATGACTTTTCAGGAAAAGCCGTAGAATCAGCATTATATACCTCGAACTGGACCGGCACCATGAGACTCTTTGAAGCTATGCAGGAACTTGAGAAGGATGAAAAAGAAGTTTATGAAAAAGCCTTCAATGTATTTTATGAATGGATGAAAAATTATCCGCTTAAAACTAATAAATGGGGCCCTTTCTTTGAAGATATACCGGGATGGAGCGATACCCAGACAAATGCCATAAGCTTTGCCATGTTCATCTTGGATCACAGGGATATGTTCCCGTCATGGAAACAGGATGTGAAGGGTATAATCGACTGGACATACAGGGAGCTGGGGAATCATGAATATGAAAAATACAAGGTGACTGTCATGAATGAACAAACAGTTTACAGGGTTCCCGGCAACAGACATTCTTCACGGCAGGCTTCGGTGGAATTAATGTATACTGAATTATCTGGTGACACAACCTTCGTTTCAAACGCTGTCAGAACCCTCAACTGGGCAACCTATACCGTTGCTGCCGACGGACGTAACAGGTATATCCGCGACGATATCTGGCTCACAGATGGTTATGGGGATTATATCCGCCACTATATCCGGGCCATGGCAGCAATGCCTGAGCTGGCACCAGCGGCAGAAAACCATATACTGCGAAGCACATCGGTCATTTCTTTTGCATATTATTCTGAAACAGCAGTCGCATACAGAACATTTGATGAAAGATCATCGGAAGTGTTAAGGACTACCCGAAAACCGAAAAGCGTAATGGCGGATGGCAAAAAGCTAAATAAAACAGAGGTCATGACTGATAATAGCTGGACATGGGATGCATTACCGGAAGGCGGCATACTGAAGATATCAAAAAGTTCAGGAACAGAGGTTGTGATTGAACTCTGAAAAAAATGCCGCACCTGCGGCATTTTTTGTGGAGCTGCGGGGATTCGAACCCCGGTCCAAACACGGAAGCCATATGCTTTCTACATGCTTAGTCCTGCTTGATTTTCGTGACCGGTCAGCTGCAGAACAACCTAAACGGCCCTTATTTCCTGTTTGCTTCACCATCCGAGCGGAACGATCTTCAGGCTAGCCCCGGATTGCTCGCGCCTCCTTGTCGGGTTGGATCAGGGCTTGACCGCCCGGGAGACGTCTCGTCCCGGCACATGTGCCTGGATAAAGCCTAAGCTACTTTGTTCGCTTAAGCAGCGAGAGCGTAATTAGATTCGCCTTTTGTTGTTTTGTGACACTGTTTAAGTGACGCGCCACCACGCACTGCATGCTTACATACCACCCCTCATGCTGTCAAAACCATGTCAGCCCCATGTGATATGTCCTGCAAAGATACAATATTGTAAAAGAACCAGTCATTTCTTTCTCAAAAATCAGACCAGAGTTGTATATTCACATTACTTTTCATCCATGTAAGACCCGACATGAAAAGCGAAATAATCTAAATTTTAAAATAAGCATGAAAATGAAAACTTTTTTTGTAATGCCGGTTCTGATAGCGTTGTTATGTCTTCAGAACCTGACAGCCCAGGAAACAAGGCCATGGTTCCAGGACGGTCCTTTCCGGTTTCCCAAACCTGATC
>JAPLDX010000094.1 GCA_026391215.1 Bacteroidia bacterium | reverse complement strand
AGGAACGAATGCAATAAAAGAGACAGGGAAGAATTCAGCGATCAGATATTAGCTTCCTGTGAACAGCTTATCGGCCTCTTTGATAATTTTCTTGATTCAGCAATTATTGATACTGGTAATTCAAAATCTGATATTAAAGTTTGCAAACTCAACAATATTCTTGACGATCTTTTTTCGGAATTCAGGGAAATACTTAAGAAAGAAGTTTACAGGGATGTCACATTAGTAGCAGAAAACGGTTCTGCTGAAACAACTGAAGTGCTCATTGATACAAACAGGGTGTTCAGGGTAATTCGAAACCTGTTTCAAAATGCACTTAAAAACACCAAATCGGGTTATATTAAGATTGGTTACTATTTCAGGGACCATAAACTTACGTTTTATGTTCTTGACTCCGGCCAGGGTTATTTCAAATGCAAAGAATTTCTTCATACAGAGGATCTAAACGACTCGTTGACTAAATATAATGATACAAGCTCAGCGATTAATCTGACCCTGGCCAAAAAGCTTATCCTGATGCTGGGTGGAACGATGCGGATCGAATGCAATGGTCTTGCAGGAACAGGTATTTATTTTTCTGTTCCTGCCAAGATTGCGGGAAGCTCAGATATCGATATAAACAAATACATTAATACCATGATCTCAATCTGACAAGTCATTTTGCATCAATGTCTGAATACAATCAAGCATGAGTAGAACAGGAAAATGGCCGCTGTACCAGCAGACGGCCATTTATTTTTTAAGGCCTATTACCCTGGCTTCAGTTCTCCGGTTTAATTTTCTTCCTTCCGATGTTACATTATCCCCTATAGGAGAGGAATTACCATATCCTTTGTATTTAAGCCTGTCTGCTGATATTCCTTTATTAATAAGATAATTAACTACTGAATAAGCTCTTTTTTCCGAAAGAACCAGATTATGTTCATCGGTACCTGTTGAATCAGTGAATCCTCCGATCTCGACAATTAGACCTTTATTTTCTGCAAGAAGATCTGCCAGGTTGTTTAATTCTGCCATAGATTCAATTTTCAGCTCCCAAGAATCCACTTCATAGAAAACATTGGTAAGAGTGATCTTCTCTCCCACTTTAGCCTGACTTAAGCTGATCCTTTTTATGAAAGGCTTCATGGCAGTATGTTGACCCTCAAACATAAAGTTCTCTGAATAAAAGAGATATCCGGGCTTTGAAATATTTATACCATAGTTATTTCCTGAAGGCAGGCAAACAAGAAAATTCCCTGACGCGTCAGTTGTATTCCTGGCCATAATCTTATTGGTTGATAAGTTTATGAGTTCGTAATTGGCTTTAAGCAAATTTCCGGTTTCTTTATCTGTAACCTTACCCTTCAGGTAAGAGACCGGTGTCGGACGGAGAGATTCGTCAAGATTAAAAAAGAAAATATCCTTTCCAGTATCATTGTTCCTTTTTGATGAAAAGTATGCTTTTTGTCCTCCAGTTTCAATTACAAGCCCCATATCATCGTTAAAGGTGTTTATCGGATATCCCAGGTTACGAGGCTCCGACCAGGTACGATCTTTATTCATCTTTGCCATATAAATATCAAATCCCCCCATTCCGGGATGGCCGTCAGATGCAAAATAAAGGGTTGTGCCGTCAAAATGGATAAACGGAGACATCTCCTCTCCTTCTGTATTTATCGTCCTTCCCATATTTACAGGTACTGACCACGTTCCATTATCCCCGAGAATCGAATACCACAGATCTTTGCCTCCGTATCCTCCCTTCCTGTTGCTTGAAAATATAAGAAGGTTGCCATCAGCACTTATGGACGGTGTTGATTCCCATGCCTGGCTGTTTACAGGTGAACCCAGATTATATGGGAGAGACCAGCGACCTTCATTGAAAGCAGAAAAGTAGAGATCACAGCTACCCATACCTCCGGGTCTTTCGCAAGCTGTGAAATACATATAGTTGCCATTGGAGGAAAGTGTCTGAGCACCTTCATTTGAGCTTGTGTTAAGTGGTTCTCCGGCATTGACTGATTTGCCCCATACACTATCAGAAAGAATGCTCATATAGAAATCTTCCTGCAGGGAATTCAGGTTGAAGGCGTGAGTATTTCCGGATTTTGACTGCCGGGTAAACATAAAAGTCTGGCCATCAGCTGTTATTGATGGCCAATACTCATCATCTGTCGTATTGATTGCACTGCCGATATTCTCAGGATTAAAAGGCACAGGATTCTTCAATGCACCAATTGCAAATTCACAGTTCCTGATATCCTTTGCAGCAATAACCCTGTTCTTCTCAGAGCCTCCCTTATAGTTCATATAAGTTCTATAATGAACAAGTGCATTTGAATAATCTCCTGTTTTTATTTCAGCATTTGCAAGCGCAAAAAAGGCGGGTTTATATATTAAGGAATCAATTCTGACTGCTGCCTGATAGTTTTCTGCAGCCTGATTATACCTGGCCTGTTTTGTATACAATTCCCCAAGCATCATATAGACTTCATAGAAGTTTTTGTCTATTGCCAGGGCATCCCTGAACCAGGTTTCTGCTTTGTCGTATTCCAGGTAATCAAATGCTGTAACACCTTCATTATACGCTTTAACTGCCCTGTTTGATGTTGTATGCAGACTCTGTGAGAAACCGGTTTTAGTCACTGAACAGGAAGTTAATAAAAATACAGCTATAATCAGATACCTTGTCATAGTCTTATTGAATATGCATGTATTTATGAATTTGAAGTGAAATCCTCCACGTATTATTATGCTTAATAAAATCAACTATTCCGGGTATCACGGCTTCAAACCTGCTCCATTCAGGCTGGAGAAAAAGCCTGCATTGTCTGGTTACCTTCCTGCGAAATTCTTCTGCTCTATCAAGATCGCTTTTATCTTCAATAATGACCTTGAGCTCATCTGTACAAGGAAATATGTCTGCAACAGGTGGCATATTCTTTTTAGGGGAAAGACATATCCAGTCCCATTCACCTGTCAGGGGATATGCCCCTGATGTTTCAAGATATGTCAGTATTTTATTCTTTTTCAACTGCAAGCATAAGTAACCGAGGTCCCACATAAGCGGTTCGCCTCCGGTTACAACAACAGAATCTGTGCCGGAATCAATTACGTGCCTGACAATGTCATCAGCATTGGTCATAGGATGCAGCGCCGGGTTCCAGGAGTAAGGTGTATCGCACCAGCTGCAGCCAATGTCACAACCGCCCAACCGGATAAAATATGCAGCTTTTCCGGAATGATATCCCTCACCCTGTATTGAATAAAATTCTTCAACTAGCGGTAATATTCTTTCTTCAGATTTCCGGGCTGTTTTTTTAACCATTTTTACTGGAGAATATAGTCTATACAGTTATAACGCAAATCCCTGCATTTATATTTTATTTTTTGATCTTCAGGAGTTTCAGGAATCTGTTAAGGAAGAAAGTATTTTCATTTATACCCGAAAACTGTTCTGCCCCGGGGCCATATGAAAAGATAGGTACCATAACTCCAGTATGTCCCTTGGTTGAGAAATTCACGGTAATCTCACCATCCTTATCCTTCAGGTTGCCAGCGGGAATAGTAAGTCCTCCTGTTTCATGATCGGCTGTGACAACGATCAGTGTTTCTTTGTTCGTCCTGGCAAATTCCAGGGCTGCACCTACTGCTTTATCCAGATCCGTCACTTCGGCCAGTGTATAGTCAATATTATTTTCATGTGCTCCCCAGTCAATCATTGATCCTTCCACCATTAAGAAGAAGCCGTCCTTATCCTGACTCAGTGTTTGAGTGGCTTTTCTTACCATTTCTTCAAGTGCGCCGTCTCTTCCTTCAAGAACAGTCGGCATATGTTCTTTTGCAAGCAATCCAGCAATTCTAGACGATTTTGAAGCTTTAAGATCTTCAATTGTATAAACAACATCAAATCCCTGTGCCTTTAAATCAACTGAAAGGTCTTTCCCATCAGCCCTGCTGCGAAAATTATTTTCTCCACCCCCGATAAACACATCTACTGTGCCTTTAAGAAAATCAAGAGCAATATCCTCATAGTTGCCACGACCTGAATTATGGGCAACAAAAGATGCCGGAGTGGCATGAGTGACTGTGCTGGTACTCAGAACTCCGGTGGACATACCATTTCTGTGTGCTATTTCCGTTATTGAGGGAGCAGCTGTACCGTCAGGGAGCACACCTATCATCCCGTTTTTTGTCTTTACTCCGCAGGCAATTGCTGTCCCCCCTGCACCGGAATCAGTGACATAGCTATCAGCTGAATATGTGATACTGAATCCTGAATAAGGGAATTGCTTCAGAAAGAACGGATGATCATTGACTGATATGCCGGCATATACATGTGCAACACCCATGCCATCACCGATGAACAGAATTATATTCTTTGGTTTCTTTGGAGGACGTGCAAAACTGTCAGTGCCCGTAAATAATATACCTGCCAGTAATAATATAATAATCGGTAAAAAATTGAATGATTTTGTTTTCATGACCAGTATAAATTAATCTGTAATAAATCTCATTTCATATAACAATAAATATGCTCATTTGGTTGTACCAAACAGCATTAAATATTCCTTCCGGATCCTGTTTTTTACCCATTTTTCCGGAATGATCTTCCAATTATTCATTGGTTCCGGATTCAGTACCTTTTTTTCCTCGATAGACTTCATAATATAATATCTGAGGTCTCTGTCAGTGGAAGAAATCAGCCTGTTACGCAATTCTTCCTGTTTTATACC
This sequence comes from Bacteroidia bacterium, assembly GCA_026391215.1. Lineage (GTDB taxonomy): Bacteria > Bacteroidota > Bacteroidia > Bacteroidales > VadinHA17 > LD21. The sequence continues at coordinate 4,591 of JAPLDX010000094.1, read as the reverse complement.
GGCACCCCTGGTAAGATGTCCTCCTCCACCGCTACCCCTGAAGGAATTGACTGCAACCTTGTAGGATTTTTGTCTTTCAAAGGGACGTCCATCGTTGAAGGAGATGATATTAATTCTGCTGCCCTCAGGTTTGCTGATATCAACAGTATAATTGATACCTGCACCGGAATCAAAATTATAGAATGTGTTAGCCAACCATGCTCTTCCATCTGTAATAACCGGCTTCCCGTTTTTGTCGAGCCTGTACTTCATAAGAAAATCATCAGGTCCCTTCATAGTATTAAGCCATTCAGAATAAGAATATTCAAGATATTTTACTATCTCTTCTCCTGTCATGGTGATTGAATAAAGCATATTCTCATACCTGTAAAGCTTGAACATATCGCCGACAGTAACAGGGCCTTTCGCAATTTCAACATCAAAAGATAACGGAGCAGCAAAGGAAATATCCGCTCCCGTGATCTCCATCTGAATTGAATGGATCATTCCAATAAAAGCAGATGGACCAAAATATGAATCACGTGATGAAATTGTCGCAGGTGAATTTCCTATAACTCTTGCTACATAATCCCTGATTATTTTGTCCTGAGTATTAAACTGTTTCAGATATTCAGGGTCTGGAGCAAAATCCTTTACAGATACAAGCTGTCCGGAAATTATTCTTTTCTTTTTCTTAAAACTCACATCAGCGCGGGCGAGATATTCTGACCTGCTTCCACCGTTAAGTATAAGGATTGTATCTCCCTGTTCATTTACGAATTTTTCATTTGCCGTTCTGTGATCATGTCCGCAAAAAATGATATCAAATCCGGGGACCTTCCAGGCAACAGCAGATGAGCCGTTTTCATTCAGTGAATCATCCAGCTTGTATTCTTCGTTTTGGGTATTCCATCCTGCATGAAATAATCCGATAACCAGGTCGGGATTCTGTTTCAGTATTTCCGGCATCCATAATTTTGCTGTTTCAACCATATCCCGGAATTCAATCCCCGAATACAGATCCTCGGGCAACCAGGTAGGAATCGCCGGAGTTATAAGTCCCATCAGGGCAACCTTTATGTTGTTCTTTTCTATAATTACATATGGTCTGAAATATGGCTGACCTGTTTTAATATCCACTGCATTTGCTGCGAGAAGAGGGAAATTGTACTCCTTTACCAGCCTGTCATATACTGAATGACCGGCTTCTATGTCATGATTCCCTGCGGTACAGGCATCATAACCCATCCAGTTCATGGCTTCAGCTAAAAAATGCGGTGAAATTGTATCAATAAAATTATAATAATAGACAGTTGGTTGTCCCTGTAAATTATCCCCGTTGTCAATAAGGAATAATGCGTCTTTACCGCTCCTTAGTTTCTTTACATAACCGGATGTACCGGCCTGTGAAGCATCAAGTTCCCTGTTTTCTATGAAATCCCACGGCAGGATTACACCATGAAGGTCAGTGGTTTCAATTATAGTGATTTCCTTCTTTCCCTTATTATTACAGCCTCCCAGCGGTAATAATAAGATAAAAATTAAAAGAAGATACCTTGTAATTTTACTTTTCATATACTTTATATTTCGTCATAAACTTAAAAAAGAATATTCATTTTAAATACATGAAAAATATGTTTTAAATCAACTCATCATGTTAAATAATATATTTGCATAATAAATCTGATCATGGTACTTACTGGACTTGAAATAATACGCAAGAAATTTCCCGAGCAACTAAAAGGGAAAAGAATCGGCGTTCTGTGCCATGCACCCAGCATCACAAAAGACTTTATTCACATAACAGAAATAATCTTTACCAGGAGTGATTGCCGGTTATCGGCAATTTTTGGTCCCCAGCATGGTCTCTTTGGTCAGACACAGGACAATATGATTGAATGGGAAGGAGATGTTCATCCCTTTTTCAGGATTCCTGTTTTCAGCCTTTACGGTGAAAAAAGGAAACCAACACCAGGGATGCTCAAAGAAATTGATGTGTTATTAGTTGATTTACAGGATATTGGAGCCAGACTATATACATATATCTGGACTGTTAAATTATGCATGGAAGCATGCTCTGAAGCCGGAATTCCTGTATGGATACTCGATCGACCCAATCCTATAGGGAAGCTCCCATTTGACGGACCTGTGCTTAAAAAGGGATACTTCACTTTTGTCGGTGGAGCTTCAATCCCTTTGTGTCACCGCATGACAATTGGCGAAATGGCATTATGGATCAGGGAGAATTATTATCAGCAGTGTGATCTTAATATCGTGTGGATGCAGGGATGGAACAGAAATTCCTTATATTCAGAAACAGGGCTCCCATGGGTTCTGCCATCACCAAATATGCCAACGCTTAAGACAGCAATGGTGTATCCCGGAACTGTCCTCTTTGAAGCTTTAAATATTTCTGAAGGCAGGGGGACTACTATCCCATTTGAACTTTTCGGTGCGCCTTTCCTTAACGCTGAAAAACTAAAGAAGAACCTTGACCAGCGCAAGATAGCTGGTTGTGCTTTCAGGATACACAATTTCATTCCTACATTCAACAAATACTGCGGTGAACCATGCAACGGGATCCAGATCCATATAACTGATCCTGCGGATTTTTATCCGGTGGCAACTACCCTTGAAATTATTGATGCAATCCTTGAGATATGCCCGCTTGAAATGAAATTTAACAAACCGCCTTATGAATATGAACGGCATCTCGTGCCTTTCGATATTCTTTCAGGAGATTCGGAAATGAGAACATCCCTTATCAGGCGGGAACCTGTGAAAAAGGAAAAGGAAAGATGGATTTCTGAGATTGAAGATTTTAAGAAGCAATTCAGAAAGATTTCAGCCTACCGGGAATAATTTCCTTTTCTTAAAAAAAGGATGAAAGCTTTTCAAGGAGCTGTTTAGCGTAGATTGGTTTCAGGATACAGTCGTCAAATCCTGAAGTGATAATACTTTCTATATCATCGGCCATACCATAAGCTGTTTGTGCAACTATTTTTACATTGCTTCCTGATTCCCTTATTTTCTTTAATGAAGTATAGCCATCCATTACAGGGAGCTGAATATCCATAAGAATAATATCAATATCAGGATTTTTTTCTGCTACCCGGATTGCTTCAACTCCATCGCCTGCATTAAGAATGACTGCCTCTACCCTTTCAAGGATCTTATTCAGATAAAGCCTGCTTGAAAGGTCATCTTCCACAATCAGTATTTTCTTTCCCTTAAGTTTCAGGGTATCCATGTCATTCGGTATTATTCAAAAAGCCCGTCATCCCTTAAAAGCAACAGAATGGCTGAGTGAGGCACTACAATATATTTTTCTTTATTGAATTCAATCTCGATAGCGCTGTTTTGAAGATAAACAGCCTGGTCCCCCTCCTTTGGCTGAAGAGGAACGTATTTGGGTTCATCAGCACTGTTCTTCCATGGCTCATCAGAATCATTAACGGAAGGTATAGGATAACCCGGACCAACTTTCAGAACATAGCCGATCTGAACTTTCTCATTCTCATTGACTCCTGGTGGAAGGAAAAGCCCGCTTTTTGTCTTTGATTGCGGCGTTTTGGGCTTAATAAGAATCCTGTCGCCTATAACGATTAGCTTCTGAAGATCCTTTTCATCTAATAAAACACTCATAACAATCCGCACTTGAAAACAAAAATACCATTTTTTACGCAAACTGTCAGATTGACGGACAGATTTAATTAATATTGTATTGTCATTACAAATACCGTAACCATAGTCAGAAATGGCAGCTGCTGATACCTATAAAACGATCAGGTCTGTTTCCAGGGGCATCTATAAAGAAAAAGGCAGCAAATTTATTGCAGCAGCGTTTCCCATATTTGAGGAAGCTGAAATCAAGCCAATTATTGAGGATATCAGAAAAGAATATCATGAGGCAAAACACCATGGTTATGCGTATATTCTCGGACAGGAAGGACTAACATGGAGGGCAAATGATGACGGAGAACCATCCGGTACGGCTGGCCGGCCCATTTTGGGACAGATCAGATCCCATGGACTTACAAATGTGCTTATAATTGTTTCGAGGTACTTCGGGGGGACACTTTTGGGTGTCAGTGGATTGATAAATGCATACAAGTCGGCAGCAGAATATGCTCTGGAATCTGCAGAGATAGTTGATCATATAATCCATGAATGCTATGAAGTAAAATATCCATATCCAGCCATGAATGACGTGATGAAGATCATAAAAGAGGAAAATATATTACAATCCGGGCACTCCTTTGATCTTGAATGTACTATTATTTTGAGTTTCAGGTCATCTGCAAGAGAAAGAATTTTAACCCGGTTATCGAGGATTGAAGGACTTACCTATAAATTTATATTAGTCAGGTAATGATGACAACACTGTTAAAGTTTTTAACTAATTATTAACATGTATCAGCGTTCTGGTTATTCTTGAGTAATTTTATAGCAGACAGGTATTTGCTTCTAATTAGTGCCAATCGAATGAAAAACAGAAGTTTAGTCTCAATAGATGATTTCTCTAAACGGGAAATAGTTAAAATCCTTGACCTGGCTGAAGAATTTGAAAAGCAACCGATACGGAAGCTGCTGGAAGGTAAAGTAATTGCCA
>JAPLDX010000133.1 GCA_026391215.1 Bacteroidia bacterium | reverse complement strand
TGGATTTCACGTTCAGATGTAAAGCTTACCAGGTTCTTTATTCAACCAACCTTGGGTATTACATCAAAGGTAATTGACTTCGGTATATCAACCCGGTTTGTGGCAGTCAATATGGTGCAGGAGACGGTAAATAATGCCGGCTTTCTCCTTGAACCGGCAGTAACCCTGAAATTAGGCTGGGATCATATTAAAGCTGTTGCACAGGTGGGAGTGTCGCTTCCGCTTAATGAAACTCATATTGAGTTCAATTATCAGCCGTTTCTCATTTCCCTGGGATTACAGGCAAATTTTGGTAAAATATTCCAGTAGCAGCAAATTAAGCTATATTTTCTCCACGGCTTGGTACATTTTTTGTGCGGATCATTTCAAAACCCGCTGACCATGAAGAAAATATTTCTAATATGTTTCTTTTTTGCCCTTCTTCCGTCCTGCGAAAAATCAGATCTCTGTGAAAGTGAAAACTGCACTGAGTATTTCAATATATGGAAGGAGCTTTTCATATCCAGAAACCATCTGACTGAGAAATATTTTGATGAACATATTACTCCGACATTTTCGGAAATTGACTCCTGGAATGACGGACAATCATTCAGGGTTGAATATAAGGTTAAAATCGACTGGGCAGAAGCAAGCTTAGCTGACCAATTCATAATCTGGATTGATCCTTCAACCCAAGGCTTATACCCGTCATTACAGCTGCCCAGAAGCACTTATCTGAATAAAAATCAGATAAACAGTGCTCTTGATTTATTTGGATTCAGCTCAAGCATTTACAAAGTTGTCATGGTGGAACATCTTAATTATTCTTCACGGAATGATGCGAAAGCTGTACTGGAAGAAGCGTCAGGGATCAATAACCTAAACGATGGCGAGATTTATTATGAAAGCCCGAGCTTTAATGAATGCCTGGGACACCCGTTCCTGAGAATACATGATGAGATTGACAGATCCAAAAATGAATGCATTTCCTGCAAACTTGATCTTATTAATAGTGATACTGATATCCGTAATGAACCGTGCTGGATAAATAAATGAAAGACATGAAGAAGTTTTTAACTGCCCCGGTTTTTTTGGTCAGTATTTGCATGATGCTGGTCCTTTCCTGTGAAAAGGATGAATACGAAAATACATGCGGTGTCGATGATCCGGTTAAGGAGCTTTCCTGGTTAAAAGACCAGATAGAAACTGTCGAAAAGATGAACCCTGAGTATTCCAGATACTATTATATTAAAATGGCTGCCTACAAAGGCGAGACGGTCTTTATTACCGGGAATTGTAATCCTTTCGCCGATTCAGTATTTATTGTTTATAATTGTAACGGCGAAATGATCGGATACATAGGATATGGTGAAGATTATGTAAATCCTGATCTCCTCAAAAATGAAATAGTCATCTGGCAATCCGAAAACACTGCTTGCCTATTTCAATAATTACCGGTGATCAGTCAGATACCTGATATAGATTATTCTATTATCATATTATTCGATGGTCTACAACCATCGCAACTACCTTTTGATTGATTTTCCTACAATAATTCGATGATCTACGATCATCTTATTGCACTTCAGATAACACCATTTAACTATAGTAAATTGCTGGCCTGTAATCATCTGACAATATTTTGAATCATCAATAATCAATTCTTAATCAGCGTATTACATTCAATGATCCTCGTAGAGGATCGAATTATTGTAGCAAATTGATAACACAATGCAATAAGATCCTCGTAGAGGATCAAATAAAATACTAAGGTCTACAAACCATCATTCATTTTATCAAAAAAATCAAAGAGGAATTCCTCTTTAAAATCTATCTCTACTCTTCTTAACATTTCTATGTATTCTTCCCTAAATCTCCTTGATTTATGATGATCTTCCTGATTAGCAATGTACTTATAAACATCATCAATCTGACTTCTGCTATATGAAATTGCACCATAACCATCCTGCCATTGGAACTTCCCAGGAAACCATTTCTGCTCATTAATGAAAAAAGATGAGGATTTCTTAATAGCTGATACTGTATCTGAAGTTGATAGTGATGGATTGCGGCCAAATAATATATGAACGTGATCAGAATATCCATTAACAATCAAGGATTTATGCCCAAGGTTAGCCACTATTCCGCTTATATATGAAAAAACTTGCTTTCTCTGACCCTAGTTAAATAAACATTCTCTGTACTTCACAGCAAATACTAACTGCTCATAGAGCCGGGTAAAAGTTCCTGGTTTCATAGCGATACAATTTTAATACATTCCACAAGTACTAAATTACAATAATTTCTTACTTTTATTTGCCATATCCATAACATTATATGATTAAGGATATCATAAAGAACAATCTCATCCCTGCTGAAGATTTCATCTTTGGATTTGCTGATCTGCATGGACTGATAGATAAGAAATTCAACGGATTTTATTATGGCATTTCCATAGGTAAAAGGCTGGATGACAAAATTATAGATGGTATAAAGGACGGCCCGACAATGGAATACTATGACCATTACCATCAGATCAATAAGGAGCTGGCAATCCTGATCGGGAAGATACAGGCTGATTTAAAAAGGGCAGGAGTGGAGTCAATAGCACTCAAACCAACAGTTACACGTGGTACAGAAGAATACAACGACGAATATCTCAGAACACTCACCGTCGATATTTCCCATAAAATGGTCGCTACAAGGGCAGGACTGGGATGGATAGGTAAATCTGATCTTTTAATATCAAATGTGTTTGGTCCCCGGTTAAGGCTAGTCAGCATGCTGCTGAATCAGGATCCGGGAATCGATTCCGTTCCGGTTGAGGAAAGCAAATGCGGAAAATGTAATGTCTGTGTGGTAAAATGTCCTGCAAGTGCGGCAACTGGCAAGCTGTGGAATGTAGATATTCGCAGAAATGACTTTTTTGATCCTCATAAGTGCAGGGAGAAATGTAACGAGCTTGCCAGGCAAAGACTCAATGTCGATGCCAGGATATGCGGATTATGTGTCTCTGTCTGCCCAATGGGGAAAAAACACTGATATAAATACTCAGGATTTTACAGGGGTTCTGCGCAACAGATAACGGTTTTTTGCATCATCAGGATCTGCATCCTTGGCTATATAAATTCTTGTTCTGTGATCAATCACAACTTCCTGTAACTTATTAAGATCCGGAGATTTAATAGCTGCCTGCTTTTTATCGTATATATTGTTATTCTTCATTTCAGTTTTAATTATTGTTCAGATCCTGTGTTCTCTCATTTCTGACTTCAAAAAAAAGTCCCGCTTTTGGCGGGACCAAAAATTTTAAATGTTTATGTAGATAAACTAAGCAAGTTTAACATTTACTGCATTTAATCCTTTTTTTCCCTGTTCAAGATCGAAGGTCACTACATCATTTTCTGCAATGTTATCCTTTAATCCTGAGGAGTGTACAAAGTACTCTTTTGATGAATCATCCTCTTTAATGAATCCAAATCCTTTAGATACATTAAAGAATTTTACTGTTCCTTTACTCATAATTTGATTTAATTAATTTGGCGCAAGATACGGTTTTTATTTGATATATTTCATTTATTTTCAATAAATTAAAATATTTCTGTACAGTCTACGGAATAAGTGAACAAAAAAATCTTAATTTGGGTTCTGATAAAACTCTCAGCTTATGAAACGATACCTGGTATTTTCCCTTATGTTTTTCGTTGCCATCAATGTGGCAGCTCAGGCTCCAAAGTTCAATACAGTTCTTTACGGTGTTGCATATTACCATGAGTATATGCCGTATGAAAGGCTTGACAAAGATATACAGCTTATGCAGGAGGCAGGCATAAGCGTGGTTCGTCTTGGAGAATCAACATGGAGCCTTTTCGAACCTGAGGAAGGACGTTTTGAATTTGCATGGATGGATAGAATCATCGATCAGCTTCATAAAGCAGGGATAAAAGTTATACTTGGAACACCAACATACTCAATCCCCGCGTGGATGGCCCTTAAACACCCGGAAATATTCGTGGAGAGGCTTAACGGTTCAAAAAGCAGCTACGGCATCCGGCAGAATTTTGATATTACAAGCCCCGTCTACCTTTTCTACTCCGAAAGAATAATCAGGAAGATGATGGAACATTATGCCAAACATCCAGCAATTATCGGGTACCAGGTTGATAATGAAACGGGCACATACGGTGCTGCCAATTATGATTATTCCAGGGGATTTATTGACTACCTCAAAAAGAAATACAAAACTACAGATACTCTTAACACACTTTGGGGACTTAATTACTGGGGTATGACCCTTAATGACTGGGATGAATTCCCTCCTAGGCAAAATGCTACTAATCCTTCCTATAAGCTCGAATGGGATATGTATGGGCAGAAGGTGGTTGCGGATTACCTTACCTGGCAGGCAGAAATTGTAAGCGAATACAAAAGGCCGGATCAGTTTATAACCCATTGCTTCATGCCCTCGCTTACAACTCTCGATCAGCTTGCTGCATCAAGGAAAATGGATATGCCATCACTCAATGTTTACCACGGCAGCCAGAATGATGTCAGGGGAGAGGATGTTATGTGGGCTGATGACTTTTACAGGAGCCTGAAGAAAAATAACCATCTCGTTACTGAGACAAATGCACAGACAATAGGGTGGGATGCACGGGGACAAACCCCTCCATTTGATGGTCAGGGACGCCTGTTTGTTTATTCACACCTGGCAGGAGGTGCCAATATGGTGGAATACTGGCACTGGCATTCACTGCATTACGGACAGGAGACTTACTGGAAAGGTGTACTGGGACACGACCTTGAACCAAACAGGTTCTATTACGAGGTAAGCCAGGTTGCCCACGAACTGCAAAAGATAGGACCAAAGCTCGTAAATCTTGAGATAAAAAACAGGGCTGCAATACTCTACAGCCGGGCATCTGATTTTGGGATAAGCTATATGCCTATTAAGGATGGGAATGTTTACATGGAAGTAGTACGGCAGATGCACCGGGCTGCATACAGGAACAATATCGGAGTCGATTTTGTGCTGGCTGAAAATGCCGATTTCACCGGATATGATCTTTTATTCGTTCCACCTCTGTATGTAGCGAGTGATGAGCTGCTTATGAAGATATCGGATTTTGTCAAAAACGGCGGTCACGTTATAATGTCGGTAAAGAGCGGGTTCTGTGATGAAAATTCAGTTGTCCGCCATATTAAAGCTCCCGGCCCTCTTCGTGAAGCATGCGGCTTTTATTACCAGGAATTTTCAAGTACCTCATCAGTTCCGATTAAGGATGATCCTTTTAAAGTAGGGCAGGAAAAGAATATCTCACTGACGTGGATTGAATTTATCATTCCTGAAACTGCAAAGCCGCTGGCATTTTATGATGATCCATTTTTCGGCAAATATCCTGCAGTTACGGAAAACAGGTATGGTAAGGGTAGCCTGATCTATGAAGGCAGCCTGGTTTCTGATGAGATCCAGTCATCAATTGTAGCAACTAAAGCAAAAGAATTAGGTCTGATAAGCAAAGAGGATAATGAAAGTTATCCTATTGTCATCAGGCAAGGAATCAACGATCAGGGGAAGACCATAAGATACTATCTGAATTATTCAGGTCAGGACAAATCTGTTGCATATAACTACCAGAAAGGAACAAACCTCTTCACAAATGCTTCAGTAAAGAGGGGTGACTTCATCAGTCTGAAACCGTGGGATGTAGCTATTATTGAAGAATAATAAAGTTAAAGTCACATTTTTTTACCACAGAGTTCCACAGAGTAAAAAACAGTGTTACTCCGTTGTACTCTGTGCAACTTCGTGGTTAATTCTATTCCTTTTATTCTGTTTTTATAGAATTAGCCGGATTTAGTATTGATGCCTGGTATGCTTTGTAACTGATAGTTATAAATGTAAGTACAAATGTCAGAAGTGCTGCAAAAATTAGAACCATTGCACTTATGCTTGTCTTGTATACATAATTCTGCAGCCAGTTGCTCATAATAAAATATGCTGCAGGAAGAGCTATTACTATTGAAATAGCTACCAGTATAAAGAATTCCTTTGATATTAACCATACAATGACACTTTCGTCAGCGCCGAATACTTTCCGGATCCCTATTTCCTTAGTCCTCTGTTCAACCATATACGATGCTAGTCCAAATAATCCGAGACATGCGATCAGAATGGCCAGAATTGTAAACAGAGTAAATATAAAGCCTCTCTTTTCATCTGCTTCAAACTGCCTGTTGAATCTCTCTGAAAGGTAAGTATATGTAAAAGGCTGATCAGGAAAAACCTCTTTCCATTTGTTTTCTATAAAGCTTATGGTTTGCTCAGTATTATTTCCGCTTAGCTTAATATATATTATGTTAGTAAAGCTATCGCGCCAGACAAGCATAAGTGACTCAATCTCATTGTACATGCCTGTCTGATGATAATCTTTCATCACCCCGATGACCCGTGCATTAATGAAGGCTCCGTTTCCCAGCTCTACCTTCTTTCCAATCGCATCGCTCCATCCCATTCTGTTTGCTAGAGTCTCATTCACTACAACGCCTGTAAGAGTATCCGAAGGCATATCCTGCTGGAAATCACGCCCTTTAATTATATTAATACCAAGCGCATCGACAAAATCATGATCCACAACTGCAAAATTGATTCCTCTCTGAGCCATTCCCTGGTCAGTTTCCATATTGAATATTACTTTGCCTGAGCCTTCTCCAACCGGTGTATTTGTTGATGTAACATACTTTATATCATTGTTTTCCATAAGCGTACGTTTGAGTACGCGATATTTTCTGATCATTCCCTGGTCAAGCTGAAGCGTAAGAACGTTCTCCTGGTTAAATCCCTGATCCGTATTCTTAAGATATTTCAGCTGTCTGAAAACCACCAGGGTACATACAATCATTGCAACCGATATTGTAAACTGGATAACGACCAGTATCTTGCGGAACAAACTGCCTGCAGAACCCTGCGTGATTTCACCTTTCAGAACTGTTACAGGAATGAATCTGGAAAGGAAGAAAGCAGGATAGCTGCCTCCGAATATACCGGCAACAAGTACAACTCCAACAACTAATATTATTACCACCGGACTGTAAAGTATGGAAAGATCGAATGATTTTCCGGCAAAAAGATTGAATTTTGGAAGAAGTATTATTAGGAGTATTATACTGATTATAAGTGATATAATTGTCAGAATAACTGACTCTGACAAGAACTGGGCAATAAGCGGTCCCCTGCGGGAACCTACAACTTTACGCAAGCCCACTTCCCTGGCACGGCTTGCTGAACGGGCTGTAGCAAGGTTCATATAATTGATTGCCGCTATCAGGATAAGGAAAAGCGCAACAATTCCAAAAATAATCACATATGTAATGCTGCCTGTGGGCTCCGGTTCCCCTGCATTTGTTGAATACAGGTGAATTTTTGTGATCGGCTCAAGAATATATTCAATGGTTATTTTTAGAGGTTCAAATATTGTCTTCATATGGGCATCGTACATGCCCTGGATCTTGGTTTCAAATGCCCCCACATCCATGCCGGCGGGGAACAGGAGATAGGTAAAAACGCCGAAATTCCCCCAGCTTCCAATCTGCTTCGGCAGATTGTTCCTCGCCGAGACTGCATCAAAGCGGAAATGAGAATTGGAAGGGACATCCTCTATAATACCTGTAACTTCATATGTATTATCACCAGTAGTTAATGTTTTGCCAACAGGATCCTTATCGCCAAAATACCTGCCAGCCACTGTTTCAGTAAGCACTATTTTACCCGGATCTTTTACTGCCGACCGAACTTCCCCTTTAAGAACTTTATAGGTAAACATGTCGAACAGGGTAGAATCAGCGTAGTAGAAATTTTCTTCAATGTATTCTTTATCCTCATATTTGTATAGTTCACGCGGCATGTTTAAAAAACGTACAAAAGACTGCACTTCCGGATAATCCTGAACTACCTGCGGCCCCATTGGTATCTGGGCAACATTCCAGGTGAACTGGTCATCAGTTTCAGTAATTTTTGAGGATACCCGGTAAATTCGGTCCGCATTTTCATGATACCGGTCATAACTTAACTCATCCGACACATATATTATAAGGAACAGGGCACTGGAGATCCCCAGCGTCAGACCTAAAATGTTTAACAGACTATAGCCAAAATGTTTCCGGATATGGCGAACAGCTGTTTTAAGCAGATTTTTAAACATAATATTCGATAGGTTAGTTAAAAAAATAAATATATAATATATTTTTCGATGAACATTCTTTCAGGCAAAGATTAACCTAACATTAACAGGCAACCTGCAATAAACTACAAACAACCTTGCTCAATCAACAATTTACCAGCAGCAAGCAACCAGTATTAGAAACGTTATTCTTTTCTTATGCAACAAAAGAGATAATAATTCGTCTTTATGCAGATACCAACTAACAGATCATGTTAAAGAGTTTTCTACACCTGACCTTCCGGAACATACTGAAATACAAAGGTTTTGCTTTCATAAATATAACTGGTCTGGCAATCGGGCTTGCTGCATCATTACTGATTCTTTTATGGGTTCAGGATGAATTTAGCTATGAAAAGTACAACCTGAATGCTGAAAATATATACAGGGTCGAGGAGGACCAGTTTTATTCAGGTGACAGATACCATGTGACTGTAACTCCCCATCCATGCGGACCGGTCTGGAAAGAAAAGATACCAGAAATCAGGGAGCAGACGCGTTTAAACAGGCTTCCACGGATATTGTTCCGGCAGGAAGATAAAGTATTCTTTGAATCAGCAATTGTTGCGGTTGATTCAGGATTGTTCAAAGTATTCACTATGCCATTTATCCTGGGCGATCCTGAGACTGCGCTGAATTCACCACACTCAATTGTACTTACGGAGAAGCTGGCCTCAAAGTATTTTGGAGATACGAACCCTATGGGAAAGACCATAACAATTGAGAACAAACTCCAGTTCATGGTAACAGGTGTTATGAAGGATCTTCCCCGGAATTCGATTTTTACTTTTGAAGGAATGATCCCTTATTCTTTTTTGTATGAGATCAATGCAGTAGATAATGGCTGGGGCAATAATTCAATTTTTACATTCGTTTTGCTTGAAAAAGGTTCTGATATTGAAGCTGTTAATAAGAAGCTGACTGATGTTGTACTGGAAAATCTGCCGCAAACACAGACAAAATATCTTTTATTCCCGCTCCGGGACATTCATCTTCATGGTCAGTTTGGTTTTGAAATAAGCAAAGGCCCTGTAATTATTGTATATATATTCACCCTGATTGCTGTTTTTGTTCTGCTGATAGCTTGTTTTAATTTCATAAACCTTACAACAGCCAAAGCTTCAGGCCGCTCAAAAGAAATAGGTATCAAGAAAGTCACCGGTGCGGACCAGAAAACTTTAATTATCCAGTTTATGGTTGAGTCACTGTTCCTGGTAGCTGTAGCCATGCTGTTTGCTCTGATCCTGGTAGGAGTGGCACTTCCATTGTTCAATAATATTACAGGGAAGAAATTCATCCTCCACGATCTTTTCCAGTTCAGGTTCATAATCAGCGTGATCATTGTAGGGTTTGCTGCCGGAGTTATATCAGGTATATATCCGGCCTTTTACCTCTCATCATTTAAACCTGTGGCTGTTCTGAAGGGAGAAACAGTTTCCGGCAAAGGCAATGGAAGGTTAAGACAAATTCTTGTTATCATTCAGTTTACACTTTCTATATTGATTGCTGTGACTGCAGTATTCATTTATATGCAGTTAAAGCACCTTCAGGATACGGATCTGGGATTTGACAAGGAAAATCTTATATGCATTCCAATGCTGGGAGATATGCTGCCCAAATATTACTCTCTGAAAGATGAGCTTCGGAAAGAGACCCTTATCCAGGGAGTCACGGCAGCAAGAAGCAATCCGGTAAGAATCGGGAGCAATTCCGGTGGAGCAGACTGGGAAGGCAGGGATCCTGAAAAACGTGTGCTTATAGGGACCAATGCCGTTGATTACGATTATCTTGAAACAATGAAGATGGAACTTAAATCGGGCAGGGATTTCTCAAGAGATTACCCTTCTGATTTTGCTAAAGATACAACAGGTAATTTTCTTGTTAATGAAGAGGTGGTAAAGATCATGGGAGTTGATGATCCGGTCGGAAAGAGTTTCAGCTTTATGGGTATCAATGGAAGAATAGTGGGAGTATTGAAGAATTTTCACTTTAAGGGAGCTGATCAGCCTATAGAGCCTATCGCTTTCGCTCTGACTGGTCCTGAATATCTGAACTTTATCCTTATCAGGCTTGTCGCCGGGAATATTCCTGAAGCCCTGAAAACAGCTGAAAATGTCTGGATTAAAGTACTTCCTGAATATCCTTTCGACTATTCTTTTATCGATGAGGATTATAATAATCTCTTCCGCACACAGCTTCGTCTTACAAAGTTATTGAAGTACTTCACAATACTTGCCGTTATAATAGCATGCCTTGGATTGTACGGATTATCTGCATATTCAACAGAAAAGAGAACCAATGAGATCGGGATCAGGAAAGTAATGGGAGCTGGCACAGGGAACATTCTTTATTCAATGGTAAAAGAATTTATGGTGCTCATTTTTATTTCATTGCTCATTGCTCTGCCTACTGGCTGGATAATCGTTCAAAACCTTCTTATGCAGTTCGCAAGCAGGATTGATTTAAGTATAACTGTCTTTGCCCTTATAGCTGCAGGAGCTTTGCTGATTTCGTTGATAACCGTTAGCTTTCAGGCGTTTAAAGCATCGTGGATCAACCCTGCAGAAGCCTTGAAAGTTGAATAAATAGTATAAATTTGACAAATAATAATATAACCATAATAAAATCATGTTCAGCAATTTATTCAGGTACAGCATCCGGTCTTTCAAGAGACAGCGGTCATACATCATTATCAATATCCTTGGCCTTTCAATAGGCATTGCATGCAGTCTGCTTATTGCACTTTATGTGATCAATGAAGCCGCCTATGACAGGTTCAATGTGAAGAAAGACAGGATATACAGGCTTGTGCTAAACGGGAAGGTAGGAGGGCAGGAATTTGTCGGCGCATATACCTGCGCTCCCATAGGACCTACAATGACAAGAGAATATCCGGAAGTTGAGGATTTCCTCAGGATGAATGGGTGGGGACCAACAATCGTCGAATACAATGACCAGACATTTACAGAGGAAAATCTTATCGAAGCAGACTCTTCATTCTTTAATTTCTTTTCAATACCGTTAATAAAGGGTGATCCAGATAATTTGCTTAATGCGCCCAGGAGAGCAGTTCTTTCAGAATCAACTGCAAAAAAGATCTTTGGTGATGAAAATCCTATTGATAAAGCACTTAAACTCGGAGACGATACAGCACGATATATTATCTCCGGCATCATGGCCGATATCCCGGAAAAATCTCATTTCGATGCAAATATTATTGTCTCATTCATGACCAATCCCAGATCAAACAATCCTATCTGGCTTAGTAACAGCTTCAGTACTTACCTGCTGCTAAAACCCAATTCCAGTGACCTTACCGTGAGTGAGAAAATTCCTGCCATGCTTGAGAAATATGTAGGACCCGAGGTCAAGCAGTTTATGGGGATCACACTCGAGGATTTTGCCGCACAGGGAAACAAGTATATGTTCCTTCTTCAGAAGCTTACTGATATTCACCTTGATTCCTCAATCCAGCAGCAGTTCAAAGATGCCATCGATCCAAAATACCTTTATATTTTTGGGAGTATCGCCATTCTCATCGTCCTGATCGCTGCAATCAATTTTATGAACCTTGCCACAGCCCAGGCAACCAGAAGAGCTAAAGAGGTCGGAATAAAGAAAGTGGGAGGATCAACACGCGGAATGCTGGTTACACAATTTCTCTCTGAATCATTCATTCTGGCATTTATTTCACTGATACTTGCTCTTGTAATCATTTGGCTCACACTGCCATATTTCAATAACCTGCTTGGAACACATCTTGAGCTGCGGCTTTTTGCGCAATGGTACACTGTACCTGCATTGCTTTTATTCACGCTTCTAGTCGGATTCCTTTCTGGAAGCTATCCTGCACTGTTCCTTTCGTCATTCAACCCAATAGAAGTCCTGAAAGGTAGTGTAAAAGGAAGCATGCAGACTGGCATGTTAAGAAGAATACTTGTTGTATTTCAGTTTTCAGTATCTATCCTTCTTATAACAGGAACACTGGTAATGTACCGGCAGATATTCTATATGCTGAATAAGGATGTCGGTTTCGACAAGGAGCAGATGCTGGTAATAAACAGGGCTCAGGCTCTTTCCACGAGAGTTGAGGCATTCAAGGTTGCAGTAAAAGAGATCCCCGGAGTAATAAACATTGCCAGCTCCACAGCTGTCCCAGGCCGTAATAACAACACCAATGGCTATGGCATTGAAGGAAGGAAGGAAGAATCCTTTCTTATGACAACCAACTGGATCGACTACGATTATATCGATACTTATAGAATGACTCTCACAAAAGGCCGTAATTTCGACAAATCATTTACAACTGACTCCGATGCATGTATAATAAACGAGAGTGCCGTAAAGAATTTCGGAATAACTGACATTGAAAATACACGTTTCATAGTACCCAATGAATCTGGTACTTTCAGATATATACAGGTAATTGGAATTGTTAAGAACTTCAATTTTGAATCTCTCCGCAATCCCATTCAGCCATATGTTTTTGCTTTTAAGGGAAATGATAACCTTTGGGGATATATAACAGTAAAACTTTCTGCCCAAAACTATCAGCAAACCATAACTGAGATTGAAAACAGATGGAAGGAATTTACTTCGAATGATCCGATGCAATATTACTTTGTTGATGAAGACTTTGAACAGATGTACAGCCAGGAAAAGCAGAATGCCCAGCTGGCAATTGTTTTCTCTATCCTGGCGATCTTTATCGCTGCACTCGGACTGTTTGGCCTGACATCCTTTACTGTTGAACAGCGAACCAAGGAGATCGGAGTCAGAAAGGCGATGGGATCATCTGTTTCCAGAGTATATTTCGTAATTTCAAAAGAAATAATCATGCTTGTCTCAATTTCAGCCCTGATCGCATGGCCGCTTATCTACATCTATATAAACAAATGGTTGGAAAACTTCTATTTCCGAATAAATCCAGGGATATTCAGCTTTCTTTCGGGTCTTGTAATTGCACTTGGAATTGCACTTATTACCATAAGCTACCGCATTGTGAGAGCAGCCAGGGTAAATCCTGCCCAGTCACTCAAATATGAATAAAAACTGTTGTCTATGTTCAGGAATTACCTCCTTGTAACCTTCAGAAACTTATTGAAGAACAAGGTTTTCACTCTGATCAACATTATTGGTCTTGGCATTGCTTTGTCAGTCTGTATCGTTGCTTTCTTCAATCACATGTTCAATTATGAGTTTGACAGAACTCATGAAAACTTCAATGAGATATACAGGATCACCTGCTTCAGGGATATGCAGGGAAGGGAGCAGGAATATGGTCGTGTTCCATCCACACTGGGACTTCTGATAAAAAAGGATATACCCGGGATTCTGAAAGCATCCAGATTACACAGGTCGGGATCTATGGTAAAGATGGGGGATGATCTTTTCCCTGCCCAGATTTCTTTTGTAGATCCGGAATTCCTGGAGATTTTTACATTCCATTCAATTTTCGGAGATACAAAGTCGGTACCCGGCACCGGGAATGTTCTTATAAGTGAGACTATGGCCAAAACTCTTTTCGGAGAAGAATACCCTGTAGGTAAGTCTATCTCACTTGTAAATGACCAGAATAAAGAGTTCTCCTTTACTGTAAGTGCAGTATTCAGTGATCTTCCGGAAAACTCCAGCTTCAGGATTGATATTCTCTCACATTATGAAAACTTCCTGAGTATGTGGGGAGCCAATGATGCAGACTGGAAGCTGTGGACAACAGCGCTGTTTATCCAGGTACAGGAGAAATCTCTTATACCTTCCATTGCCAGTTCATTGAAGGACTATCTGCTGGTTCAGAATAAGGCACGGGAAGATTTCAGGATAAACAGGTTTTCATTAGTGCCACTTAAGGAAGTGGGATCAAATTCAAGAGATATCTGGTCTTCAGGCCTCTTTCCTTCTCTGCATCCTGCAGCACTTATTGCGCCTTCTGTGATGGCAATTTTCATCCTCCTTCTTGCATGTTTTAATTTTGCCAATACCTCCAGATCGATTTTCAGCAGGCGGCTTAAGGAAATTGGGCTCAGGAAAACCTTTGGCGGACTCAGGAAACAGCTGGTTACGCAGTTTATGTTCGAGACTTTCATTATTTGCCTTTTGGCCCTTATTGTCGGTATTGCTTTTGCCGAGTTTCTTGTACCTGCTTACAGCAGCTTATGGTCATACATGTCAATTGAAATGACATTTACCAGATATGCTTTCTTCTGGGTATTTTTAATCATGCTTGTTTTGGTCACAGGTTTTCTTGCAGGTGTCTACCCGGCATTATATGTTAGTTCATTCAGTCCTGTTAGTATAATAAAAGGTGATTCATCGATTAAGGGATCAGGAAAACTTTCGCTGGTGCTTCTTACACTCCAGTTTTCAATTTCAATAATGTCGCTTGTCATGGGCATTGTTTTTGCCAGAAATGCTGAATACCAGAAAACACTTGACCTTGGCTTTGACAGGGATAAACTTATAATCGCCCCCATTTCTTCTGAATTATTTACTGCATACCGTAACGAGATAATTACGAATCCTAAAATAATTTCTGCTGAGGGGACAATAAACCATTTAGGATGGGGGAGTTACAGGAGACCTATAAAAGATGCTGAGAAGCAGCTTGAGGTGGATGTTATGGATATAGGGCCTGAATATGCTCAAACTATAGGATTACGCCTGAGAGATGGCAGACTTTTTGACAAGAACAGAGCAGAAGCCGACAAAACAAACGGATCAATAATAGTCAATCAGAAACTGGTTAAGGATTTTGGATGGCCAGATGGTGTTGGTAGAACTGTAACTCTTTACGATACAACAACTCTTACCATTATCGGCGTAGTGGAGGATTTTTATATCAGTGGAGTCTGGGAAGAAATTGAGCCTGCTATGCTGAGAGTGGCAGACACTCGTCAGTTTAGTGCCGACAGTCGTCAGTTTGTCGTACTGGTTGTAAGGGCTAATCCTGAAGACCTGCCGGGAGTCCTCGATTTTATGGATCAGAAATGGAAAGCCATGGGGACTAATTATCTCTTCGGAGGAAGGCTCCAGGAAGATTTAATGCAGGAAGAGAAGGATATTAATGGCAGCATTCTTAAGGTTAACGTATTCCTTGCGATTGTTGCCACATTATTATCTCTCATCGGAATGTACAATCTTGTATCACTCGATATAATCAAACGTACTAAAGAGGTGGGTATAAGGAAAATACAAGGGGCTCCGGTACCAATACTAATGTTCCTTGTCAGCCGGAAATTTCTTATTGTACTATTGATTTCATCAATCCTTGGATGTGCCGGAGGATACTATATGTCGCTGAGTTTGATGGACAGCATCTGGGATTATTTTACTAAAATCACCCCTGGCATCCTGCTGCTATCAGCATTGATTATGATTGTTGCAACTATATTGACAATCAGCGTAAAGGTTGTGAGGGCTGCGCTGAGGAATCCGGTTGAGTCATTGCATTACGAATAACCCCCGTCGCTACGGGGCACACCGTATGGGAATTAGCCCCCCTTCAGGGGGGATGGGGGGTCTTAAAGAGTCAATACATTCTGTTGATTAGCTGTCCAATCTCATCTCGTTTCTTGAGAGGGAAGGAGTGACTCTTTCCGTCACGGGTAATGACATTGATCCCTTTAACAAAACTGAGGCTCTTATTATAGAAAATGACTTCCATGATATTTTCAAACAGAATCTCGAAATTGAACTTGTCTTTCAGCTCATCGAGCGGCTTGAAATATATCCGCTGATTTGTTACAATCAGCTTACCATCTACTTTCAGGTTTTCTATTAGCTGGTTTGTATCACTTGCTTTAAGCACTACCTCGTTTGCATTTAATTTTACTGTCATCTCTCCGGGTTTTTATTTCTGATATAAAGACGCTTATTAAGTCTGAATGTTGCAGGGATATTGATAATATATTTCTGAAAACAATATGTCAGTTGTCAAATAATTAGACATTATTTATTAACTTCGGTGTTAAATAACCAATCATGAGCAATACTATTGACAAGCTTATACAGGGAGCATCTCCGACTATGATCAATGTTATGAATATTGTCCGGAAGATTGCGGCGACGGATGCTAATGTTCTGATCACTGGTGAGAACGGGACAGGAAAAGAGCTCATTGCCAGGGAAATTCACAACCTTTCATCAAGATCAGGAGAGCTGATGGTTAGTGTCGATATGGGTTCAATTACCGAAACGCTTTTTGAAAGTGAGCTTTTTGGCCATGTTAAGGGTGCATTTACAGACGCCAGAGATGACAGGAAAGGAAAATTTGAGCTCGCAGCCGGAGGGACACTGTTCATGGATGAGATTAGTAATCTTTCACTTCAGTCTCAGTCAAAATTGCTGAATGTTCTTCAGAACAGGCAGGTTGTTAGAGTCGGTTCAAACAAGCAAATACCGGTTGATATCCGGCTGATATGCGCCACAAACTGTGATCTTATGAAGATGGTCGGAGAGGGGCGGTTCCGGGAAGATCTTCTCTACAGGATTAATACCATCATGATTGAAGTCCCTTCATTACGTGACAGGGTGGATGACATTCCTGTTCTTGCAAATTTCTTTCTGAGAAAATATTGTGAGAAATATGACAGGGAACCGATGAGGATAAATACGCACGCTCTGGAAAAGCTCTCAAACTATGACTGGCCAGGAAATGTAAGAGAGCTTCAGCATTCTATTGAGAAAGCGGTCATCATGAGTGATTCCCCTGTTCTTATACCATCTGATTTCGAATTTAAGTCACAGGCAAAAAACGTTCATTATCATGAACTTACCCTGGCAGAGATGGAGAAGAAAATGATATATGACTGCCTGAAAAGGAATGGCAACAACATCAGTATCGCTGCTGCCAAACTCGGAATTACCAGGCAAACTCTTTATAACAAGCTCAAGAAGCTCGATTCCGGCAACTCTTAGCCTACAATCTGGCCATCAAACAGGTTAACTATCCTGTGAGCATATCCGGCATCCCTGTCTGAGTGTGTAACCATTATTATGGTCGTCCCCTCCTTGTTTAGTTCTGTCAGAAGGTTTATTACCTCTATACCATTTTTTGAATCAAGATTACCTGTAGGCTCGTCGGCAAGTATTAGCTTAGGATTTGCAACTACAGCGCGGGCTATTGCTACCCTCTGCTGTTGTCCGCCAGACAGCTGCTGTGGAAAGTGTTTAGCTCTGTGGGTGATTTTCATCCTTTCGAGAGCATCTTCAACTTTTTTCTTTCTTTCACTGGTTTTCATTTTCAGATAGATAAGCGGCAGCTCAACATTCTCATAGACGTTTAGTTCGTCGATGAGATTAAAGGATTGAAAGACAAATCCTATGTTACCCTTGCGGAAAACAGTCCTGTCGCGCTCTTTAAGATTTGCAACTTCTGTTCCATTGAAGATGTAGCTTCCTGAACTGGGATTGTCAAGCAGCCCCAGTATATTCAGAAGTGTCGATTTTCCGCATCCTGAGGGTCCCATTACTGCAACATATTCACCCTCTTTTACGTTAAGATTTACTTTATTGAGAGCTGTTGTCTCAACTTCTTCAGTCCTGAAGATCTTTGTTAAATCATTGGTTTTGATCATTGTAGTAGGTATTAAAAGTTATTTTATTTTTTAAATACAAGCTTTTCATTCTTCCCGAAGGATTCGTAACCGGATATAATAACCTTTTCACCCGGTTCAAGTCCTTCAAGAACTTCGTAATATTTTGGATTCTTTCTGCCTATCGAAATATTCCTCTTTATGGCAAATGATTCCGAAGGATCAAGGACAAAGATCCATTGTCCGCCGGTCTCCTGGAAAAATCCTCCGATTGGAACCAGCACAGATTCTTTGGGCTGCCCCAGCTCAAGACTGATATAATATGTCTGTCCGGTTCTGATATTATCCGGCATGCTGTCGATAAAAACCATATCGATCTCAAATGTTCCATTCCTTACTTCTGGGTACACCCTTCTTACCATAAGATCAAATTCATTCCCCTGCCTGTCAAGTGTGGCTGTGAGCTGAGTTCTCACCCTGTCAATGTAGTGCTCATCTATTTGTGCTGTAACCTTATAAGATGTTAAAACATTTATCTGTCCCATATTTTCGCCTCTTGAGATTGACTTGCCAATCTCAGGCACCAGCAGGCCAAGCTGTCCATCAACTGTAGCTCTGACATTAAGATTCTCCATTCTATCCCTGACAAGTGCCAGATTCTTCCGCATATTTTCAAGATTAGCTTTTATGGTTTCTACCTGCACTGAACGGAAAAGAGAGTCTGCTTTCTGTCTCTCAACAAAAAGTTCCTGTGAGCTAAGTGCCATGTCAAGGTCCTCTTTCGAACGGATGAATTCTTCCCTGGAAATCAGGTTATCTTTAATTAATTCGGCATTTTGCTTATATGTACGTTCTTTTCTCTCAATATCATATTTAAGATTGATAAGCTCTCTTTTTATTGAGATTCGTTCCTGTTCCATTGTTACCTGAGTGTTCCTGAGAAAGTTTTCCTTTTCAGCCAGCTGTGCTTCACTGTCAAGAATATTTAGATAGAGATCAGGATTCGAAAGCCGTAGAATTATATCGCCTTTCTTTACCATGGAGCCCTCTTCTATTAGTATCTCTTCAACTCGTCCGCCTTCCTGTGCATCAAGGAAAATTATGCTGATCGGTTCCACAGTACCGGGAACTGTTATGTAATCATTGAATTGATCCTTTATTATAGTCTCGATAATGAGTTTTTCCTTCTCTACACGGTATGTTGAAGTGCGGTCCGTGAAGAAAGCCATATAGATCAGAACGACCATGGCTATCCCTATTGCAAGATATCCGATATGTTTTTTCTGAAATCCTTTCTTCTTCTCAATAGGTTTGTCCATATTTTCAATAGGAGTATCCATATACAGTTCTGTATTTATCTGATTAATTATAAATTAAATTCTCAAATTCTCCGGTTGTATAAAAGCTGATCGTAAGCTTCCTGATAAGTACCTGTAGTTTTGTCCGTAAAGCTTCAGCCTCAGCTCTGAACAGGGTAGTTTTTGCAGCTGAATAATCAGTCACATCGACCAGGCCCGTTTCAAATTTCTTTTCTACTGCACTAAATGACTTATTATTAAACTCCAGACTGGCTTTTGCTGCGAGAAATTCATCCTTGCCTCTTGCATAATCGAGACATGCATTTTCTATTTCAGTATAGAGATTGTTCTTTTCCAGTTCAAGCCTCAGGGCTGTATCATTCTTCCGGATCTTGGCAGTTTTGATATTATGTCCTGTCACATAATTATTAAAGATGGGTACATTGAGTGAAAAGTAAACAGCCTGGCTGTTATTGTTTTTTAATTGACTTGTGAATGAAACCTGGTCGGTTGCTTCATCGCTTATTACCTTATAATAGCCGGTATAAAGTTATAGGTAAATCAGACAGATCCGGTATTAGAATATCAAAATCAGTTCCGGGTTCAATCCGGAGCATCTGCTTAAGAGTGGTTAACGCCTGGCTGGCATTGTTATGTGCAATGGTATAGGAGAGTTTATCGTTTGAAAGCTGACTTTCTATCTCATATTGCCTTGACAGCGCCTCTTTTCCTGTTCCCACCATTCTCGTGATACGGAAATGCTGCTTTTCTGAAAGATCAACCTGCATTTTTGAAGCTCCCTCGATCCCTCTGGCATACAAAACCTGGTAATATTGCCCTAAAATCTCAATGATAAGAGTGTTCCTGGCTATTTTTTCAGCCTCCATGCCTGCCTTGTACATAAACTTGTTGGCAATAGTCGTATTCAGAGTGGCAAATCCGTTAAACAGATTTAAACGGGTGGATAATGCGTATGAATTGCTTATATTCTGTTTGAAAGTAATGAGGTTTGTAACAGGGTCTATTGATCGTCCAAAACCCATCTGAGCATCAGATCCGAAATTCAATGTTGGCAGAAAATCCATCTTTGACTTGAACAGATTTGCTTCTGAAGTTTCTGTCAGAAGGGTCTGCCTTTTCAAACTTATATTATTGGTAACAGCATAATCTATGCAATCTTCCAGTGTCCACTTCTTAATATCCTGTACAACCTGTCCTGAACTCTTCTGCCAGCAAAAGATTATAATAAGGAATAATATCGAGATGCAATTCTTCATTTTCCGGGTTTCATAGATACATCTTTCAGACCAAAGATTATGCCATTAATGTATTACATTGATATCCTGATATATATAAAATATATCAAACATAAACATGTAAATATATTAGACAATTATTTGTAAATTAATTAGACAATAAAATACCAATGGCATATTATGGAATTAATAATTCATCGGCTTACTGGCACAGCAGTTCTTGAATTTTTTGCCGCTACCGCAGGGACATGGATCATTGCGCCCTGGAAGGTCGGGTTTCAGATGCTGATTCTCCTTATTTTTCAACCAGTTCATCACATTTGCCGGCGGACGTTTGTTATTAAGCTCTTTGGCCATATACTCCATATATGGCTCAACATGCTTAAAAAACATCTTATAACCCTCACAGAGGTAATTCAGTCCCGGTTTTCCGTCAGGTGTCAGGATAAACCTGTGCTTCGGACATTCTCCATGACATGCATACTGAACAGCACACTTCAGGCAGTAGCGTGGCAATTTATTTCTTTTATTAATCCCGAAATCAAATTGATTTTGTGATTTAACAAGCTCAGCCATAGGTGTTTTCGAAATATTACCAAGGAGATATTCAGGATAAACAAAATGATCGCATGAATAAAGATCCCCGTTATGCTCCATGACCATGGCATCACCACAGGTATCCGCAAAAACACATAATCCCGGGTTCGAACCGACATAATTGGCTAATGCGGTATCGAATATCTGAACATAATACCTTGCAACATCGTTTCTGACCCACTCATCAAAAATTGTTATCAGGAATCTACCGAATTCTGTTGCACCAACCGACCATTGAGTCACATCGGCTTCGCCATGAACCGGAGCGACAAGAGTTAAGCTATTCTCTTGTCGATCCTTCCGTATCCGTTCCACAACTGGAAGGAACTGCATAAATCCACTCCCTATCTTCTTAAGGAACCTAAATGTCTCAGAAGCATAATGAACATTATAATCATTAACTGTGCTCAGAGTATTGAATTCAACTTTGTGTTTGTGCAGCAATTCAATTCCCTTCATGACTCGGCTAAAAGTAGATCCACCGGTAGAAGTTTGTCTGTAATGGTTATGATTATGTTCTTCACCATCAATTGAGATGCCTACCAATATATTATTGTCAGTAAAGAACTTACACCAGTCATCATTGAGCTTCGTACCATTAGTCTGGAAAGCATTTTCTATTTGTTTTTCCCCTGCAAATTTTTTCTGGTACTCAGTGGCTTTTTTGAAAAATTCAAGTCCCATCAGGGTAGGTTCGCCGCCCTGCCAGGTGAAAGTCACCAGTGGCGCCTCATGTGCTTCAATATACTGTTTTGTAAAATTCTCCAGGAGATCATCTGACATCCTGAATTCACTCTTGCCCGGAAAGAGATTCTTCTTTTCCAGGTAATAGCAATAAGTGCAATTGAGGTTGCATGCAGGTCCTGCAGGCTTGAGCATTATATGAAAAGCAGCAGGCCGTTTCAGCTTCAGTGCATCTGTAAAAAGAAGATTATTCATCTGCTGCCCTTGCTTTCCTTAGCACCAGATTTGCGAACAATCAGTGCGATCAGGCCGGGAAAGAATTTGGAAACTAGAAATTCTGCTTTTCCAAGAAATGAATGTACAGATCTGAATTTCCTGGTCCGGATCTGCTTCATCAGCAGCGATGCTGTCTTTTCAGAAGTAACTCTTTTGACTTTCCTGTCTGGTAATAGAGTAAGTTCTCCTTTTGCATTATATTGTTTTTTAGAAGCGTCATTTTCCGTGAATCCGACATGGGCTATTGCGATATGCACATTCTGGCCATAAAGCTCATTTTTCAGGCTCTGCGCAAGCGCTGTCAGTGCCATTTTTGATGCTGAATAGCCGCTGTAGGCCGGAAGGCCGAATAAGCCTGCAAGGCTTGATACGAACAAAATACTCCCTTGTGATGATTTTATGTGCGGCAGGGCATACCTTGTCATATAATAGGAGCCTAGCAGATTTACTTCAACCTGCTTTCTGAATATTGATGGATCAGCTTCTTCAACGGTCCCGTCACCTGCAACACCCGCGTTATTTATTAAAATATCTATCCTTCCGAATTCCTTAACTGTCTGATCGGCAATATTTTTACATACCTGCTCATCCGAAATATCTCCCGGTATATCAATCACACTGCATCCCTTTGAATTCAGAGTGTTTTTCAGCTCAGTTAGCTTTTCAGCATTTCTGCTGTTAATGGCCAGCCTGGCACCTTCAACTGCTAATAAGAGACTTAATGTTTTGCCAATGCCCTGACGGGCTCCGGTTATAATTATAACCTTGCCTTTGAAATAGTTATCCTGCATGATTGTCAGATTTACCTATTGCTTCCAGCCACTCATAGGCTTCTTTAATTGCTACCTCAATCGGAGTTTGAGGGAGCTTCAATTCTTTTATAGCTTTCTCTGCGGAATAATAATTAAAATCATCGGACATTGCAGCTGATCTGTATGTTAAGACTGGGGTAAATCCAAAGATTTTTCCAGCTCCTGTCAACAAAAGACCAAACAACTTTGCCGCAAATCCCGGTATATACAGCTTTGGTGGAGTTACTCCGGCGACTGCAGCCATTTTGCCAAATATTTCCTTGAAGCACAGGTTCTCATTTCCCAGGATATAACATTCACCGGTATTTCCCATTGTCAGGGCATTTACCACAGCGACTGCAGCATCCTTTACATATAAAAAGTTTCTTCCGCCCCGGGAGTACCCTGGAGTTTGCCGGTTTTTTACAGCCATAAGCATCTGTCCCGATCCATAGGCTCCGCAATAAGGACCCAGCATAAATGTTGGATTAAGTATCACTGCCGGCAGGTTCCTGGTTCTGACAAGATCCAGAACCTTCTGTTGCGCTTCACATTTTGTGTCCATATAATCCAGCTTATATCTGCCGCAAGAATAGGGAGCCTCTTCATTCCCTGGATTTTCTTTTGTTCCGAAACCAAAAGAGTTGGCTGTCCCGATATGAATTACCCTTGAAACCTTTCTCTCAAGGGCGGCATTCATTACATTAAGAGCGCCTTCCACATTTATTTTATGCTGTATTTCTGACCGGGAAGGGTACAATGCAGTACTTGCTGCAGTGTGTATCAGGGCATCACATCCGTCAATTGCCTCAAGAATTGAATTATAATCCAGGATATCTCCATATTTCCTGATTATATTAAGGTCCTTGATTGTAGCAATATTCTCACCAGTCTTGATAAATGCTACAACCTGGTAATCACGGGAAAGCAATTCCCTTATTATATTACTGGCAAGAAAGCCGTTTGCTCCTGTAACGCATATTTTCATAGGCAGGATTTAAACGGCTAAGATATATTATTTCCGGAATTTCTACTGATTCGATTTCTTGGTTGTGACCACAACTACACCACCATAGCCTCTAGTTCCATAGATTGCAGCAGAGGAACCCTTAAGCACCGTTATTGATTCAACTGTTGATGGAGAGATGCCACTGAAATCATTAACTGGAACTCCATCGACAACCAGTAAAGCTTCAACCTGACCAAAGAAATCCTTGGATTCCTGTATTATGATACTTGTCCCACTAACCCTGACACCGCTTACTTCCCTGGAAATCATTTCATATACTGAAGAGTAAGAAGCATATTTTTTATCTGTACCGTCAATTGTTCTTACAGGCGAAGTGGCGTCACTTCTTTTCTGAACGTCATAGCCTGTATTGACTCCCTGTTCACCCGGGGGAATGATTTGGTCCCCTTGCTGCTGAGCTGATGATTTAGCATAACTAAAATTTATCACAGTTCTTCCATCTATAGCCTCTTCTTTCATTCCGCTGGCAAATGAAACCACTCCAATCATTTTTGCAGTTGGTTTAACCTTTATTTTATAAATCCCATTTACATCGGTCATGGAACTGGTATTCTGTCCGTCAATCATCACAATAGCATTTGATACAGGATTCTGAGAGGCGTCAACCACTGTTCCTGTAATCAATATTTTGGAATTTTTCTTCTGAGCTTCTAAACTGCTTATGCTCAAAACAGATAACAGAATTAAAACAAATACTCTTATTCTCATCTCACTGGCTATTAATTTGTATTTCAAAATTTTCAAATTACTACAAAGTTAGCAAATTACTGAAAACATGGGGTAAAGAATATATATTGTCAAATAATGAACTTTATGTCGGTATTAATCCCCAAAATTTGTGCCAAGAGTTCCATGATTCAGAGGTTTTTGTCTTTATAGGTCATTGCTTGGTAACTATCAATTATTTACAGTAATTATTTTGCAATTATTGATAATTATCAATAACTAATTCATTTCATTTGTATACTCATAAATATCAGGAGACCAAAACAGGCATTGAACAAGTGAATGAAAAAATTACTAAAGAAGATAAATGCTTATTTTAAGGGACTTGTACTGTTATCAAAGCCTCACTTTCTATTTGGATGGATGAAGGGTCCTTTATTGTTTTTATCCAATACAATCTCTCTCTCAAAATGGATAGCACAACAGGATAAAAACAACATTCTTAATGATTTCTACACTGCAAAAAGAGATTATTCAAAACGTTATATTCTTTACCAATATGTCATTGAAAAGTTGAATATAAGAAATGAACCATTTGATTTTCTGGAATTTGGTGTTTGCGGTGGGTACTCCTTTAAATGGTGGATAAGTAATTGTTTACATCCTGAAATCAGATTTTATGGATTTGACACTTTTGAAGGGCTTCCTGAAAATTGGGGAACCTTTAAAAAAGGCGATATGATAGCTGATGTTCCAAATGTAAATGATTCCAGGGCAAAATTTATTAAAGGTTTATTCCAGGAGAGTGTCCCGGATTTTCTTCTAAATCACAATTTAAGAAATGGGAAAAGAAAAGTGATACATATGGACGCCGACTTGTTTTCATCTACCTTATTTGCTCTTACAACTTTAGGTCCTTATCTTAAAAGGGGAGATGTTTTGTTTTTTGATGAATTTAATGTGCCTAACCATGAATTTTACGCATATAAAATATTTTGCAACTCATATTACATAAAAACAAAGCTTATGGGAGCTGTAAATAATTACTACCAGGTGGCTCTAATTATTGAATGAAGCTATGTTTAGTAAAAACATTCTAATCCTTAGAGAGAAGCAAAACAGAGCAAAGTATCGTTACTTTCCAATACAGAAAGTAAGGATTTGCATCTAATGGTTAATTGCGCTACTGAAGGTACAGAATAGGTACATTTTATATAAATTATGTTGGATACCAATATAAGTTTTATATTATGAAAAGGAAAGTTTTTATTGAAAAAGTTAATTCGGTAAAAGATTGGTCTGTTGCTGAATTAAAAGTACATTACTGTAAAAAACCAAAAGATTGTATTTCAGTTACCAGCCCAGATATTGCTTATCGGATCTTTCTTAAAATGTGGGATGATTCACTTATTAATATTCAGGAGCAATTTTGTGCATTATTCTTAAACGCTCAGCTTGAAGCCTTGGGATTCAGGGTTATCTCTACCGGAAAACTTAACTCTACCACAATTGATTATCAATTTTTATTCTCATGTGCTCTTGTTTGCCGGGCAAGCTCAATAATAGTCGCTCACAATCATCCTTCAGAATCCCCTGAACCCTCCAATTCTGATAAAGTTGTAACGGAACAAATCAGAATTATTGGAGAAAAGCTCGATATAAATATCGATGATCACTTAATAATAACAAAAAAAGGTTACTACAGTTTTATTGACTCAAGTTTCCATAATGATAGAAAGTCAAATATTGAATGTACTAGATCCTGTAATGAAATAAGAAAACTTCGTACAGAGGTGCGCCTATATATGACGGAATATACTGAATCTCTTGAAACAATAGTGAAATTAAGAAAAGAACTACTATTTAAAGTGGGAGAGGGACCCCGGTAAGCCGTAAGGACTTTCATTTATAACTCTTAATTTTTTGAATTTAAATAGTCCCGTAAATCATTTAATGTGAGCCCCATTGTCCTGAGATTGCTCTTGATAATGAACAGAGGAATAGGATCAATATGTGTTTGAAAAATAACAGGCCTGGTAAGTTTGGCCCCGCACCATACTTCGTGTCCCTTAGATGTACGTATATTTTTTAATCCGTGGTGCGAAAGGAAGGATTTATAATCTTCTACGCTGACATTCTTAATGGACGGAGTCATTAAGCCAGGGCTGGGATTTTAATCGTGGTATTTCTTTTCTGAAAATCGTAGGTATTGAAGATCCTGTTAAAATCTTCATTATTCTGTAGAAGATTTTCCATTGTTGGCGGTATCGGTTCTTTTTTCAGATTTTTCCTTATAGTCCATCCAAGCTTACGAAGATCTTCAGCAAGAGTCTTTTTATTAACTGTATATCGGAAATACTCAGAAAGGGTTTCCTTAAAAGACTCATCGGCCGCTGCTTCTGTAGATCCATAACCGCTAATATCTAAAGCCGGGCAAAAAGCGATAATATTGTTATCATCTTCAAAAATAATTAGAGGCAAAATGCATTCAATTTTATTTTTGCCGCTGATCCATTCTCCGGATATTGTTTGATTTTTCGGCATAAGACAGTATTTACTATTTAATCAAAGATAGTACGAAGGCGCAAATTTATCAACAATTCTTGGAAAAAATAGTTTTATGCTGTTTTTATCAGCTTCAGTATCCTGACCTGGTTAACCGGTACCGGCCTGATCGCTGGTCCGCTGGCCAGAGATCCTTTCCTGGTATGATATCACTGTCCTGCAGCTCCGGGATACTGATCGGTGTCCCCAGCTGCGGGAGTTAAATATGATTCCCGGGCCTGATGATTCAGGATCTTACCAGTGGAGTTGCTCCCTGAACCCGGGGATCCTTGTCCTGGTCAACCGGGGCAATTTTGCGCCCATGGCTTTTATTTATTCTGAATACAGGAAATAATCCTGGTAAAGGTCCTTGAACTGTTCGCCTATATACAGTGCCTTTTCTGAAGTGTTAGTGCAAAGGCGGAAACCGACGTGCGCAATCGCGATATCGTAGTTGTAATACGAATTCGCGAAACCGAACCCGGACGAAGAGACCCTGAACCAGGGATAATATTTATACTGGCTCCAGTTGCTCCAGTCCGGGCGCCATCCGTTATTAATAGCTTTATAAACTATCATCAGCTTATACCCGGCGATGATCGGTTTGTGAAATTCCTCCGGGATCCCGTTCAGGTCCGGAAGTTTTAAAGGATCTATGCTCAGCTTTTTACAGGCATCTTCAAAGATTTTGATTGTCTTGTAATCAAATGTAATCTTTCTTTTTTCTGTTTTTTGAATTTCTAGTTTCATGATTTCTATAGTTGTTTTAGTAATTAGATTGATATAATGTTAATACCCCTACCTTGAATTTTGACAGCGGCACCGATTGACGGGACTAACGGGACTAACGGTCTCAGCGACTTTCGCCCGTGAGATTTACCCCCCCCTATACCCCTGACTGAAATTTGACTGATTATCAGGCAGATATAGAGTTTTGACAATATTCCGGCCGGGGATATCACTTTTCTCATCTCGTTCATTTTCTTTCAATGCTAATAATCATATAGGATTATGACCATTAAGACTTAAAACTATCAGGATTGTTTACGTTTTGGCCTGTTCTTTTTGTGTTTCTGAACATATTCATTGATTTTCATAGTTGCTCTACCCTGGAGCGTGGACCCGACTCCTAACGCATGAATATAATGTTCTGTTTGTCGCGGACTTGAATGTCCTAACATTTGACCTATCTCAAAGTATTCACTGCCGGCATAGTAAGCAAGTGTAGCGGCTGTATGTCTGAGACTGTGAGCAGTGTACCTGTTAGAATCCAGTCCGATCTTTCTCAGGGATCCTTTGATGATCCTTGATATGCAGGCCGGTGTCAGCCGGGTGTTATTGCTCCTGGGAGAATGATTGACAAATACCGGCTGATCATCTGACAGTGTCCCTGATCTGTACTTCCAGTATTCCCGAATCGGTTTTATCCTGTCATAAGGTACGTTTATGGTCCCGCCTCTTTCCTTGCTTCCTTTTCTCCATACCTGAAGGTGCCAGCGGTTAGCAGCTCTCTTTACATCGCCAATGTTAAGCCTGGTTACTTCAATGCACCTGAGCCCCGTGAAACTCATGAGATCGATCATAGCATAGTTACGCTTGCTTACCGGTGTATTCTGGTTATGGACCTTCAATAGTTTATCTACCTCTTTCAGTGTCAATGCCTGCTTGATAAATGTTCCTTGCCGGTCCCTTTGCCATTGTAATCCCTCAGCCGGATTTCTTGTCAGATACCCCATTTCAACTAACCAGGAAAGAAACTTTCTTATTGCGCTTCCATAACTATCCACGGTTGCCGCGGACCTTCCGGATCTTGTCAGGAAGCTTTTATAATTTATGAGATCGGCCCGTGTCAGGTCCTTGATATCACAATCGTTTTTTGTTGACCAGGTTATCCAGTACTGCAGGGTCTTTCTGTAAAGATTCCTTGTCCCTTCAGCTTTTTCAAGATCTGCCAGGAATTCATCTACCAGCTGCAGAATAGGTTTATCGGTGTTCATCCTGTTTTGATTTTGCCATGATATCTAATTCATACTGAAGGGCCATGGTCTCCTGGTATTCTTCGACGGCTGTAGAGAGCGCACCTCTTTCAATTAATTTTACATACGCTTTTTTTATGGATCTCATTCCCTTTACCCGCATCACCTTGCCGGAATCATGCGCAATGCCATGCAGCAAGTTGACAATGAAACATGCGATCTCATCGGTTGTTGTCACTATTTGTTTTTTCTTTGCCATGATTGTTTTATAATTGATTAATAATTAACACTTTAAATTATTTCCAAAGATCGTTCACCTTTTTAATTCTTCGCTCAGGTTCTGGACTGTTAATGTTTTTAAAAACAGTGTAATAAAAGATTTCCTCTTTATTTTTTTTTCTGAGCTTCAATACTGAGAGAAAATTTGATTTCCAAAAATCATTTTCCCTGGTTTTCCTGATCACTTTTTTAATCTCTTCCGCGGAATGTCCGTCAATTCTCATAAGTTTGTCCAAGGTGTCGATCCAGGCGGATTTCTGTTTTTGAGTTTTGGGCCGGAGATCTTCCGGAAAAAATTGTGTTATTTCATCATAAAGAATTTCAGCAGGATTTATTTCTTTAGTTAAATCTGAATCATTTAAAAAATTTTCAGGGGAGGGTAGAATGTCACTTGTTACATTCTTCTTTGTTATATTGTTATTGTTATAAGAAGGTGTAAAATCATTTTTTAATGTGTTTTGCTCATTGTGTTCATTTTTAGATACTTTACATCCTTTTAGTTGTCCATTTTCGGACAAGTAACCTTCTTTTAGTTGTCCATTTTCGGACTTGTCAGGTTCATTTTCGGACAAGTAACCCTCTTTTAGTTGTCCATTTTCGGACAAGTAAATAAGATTTATTAATGGATACTTATAAATGTTTAAACCCTTTTTATATTCAATTAAATTCCATTCTCGAAGATTGTCCAGACACTTGTAATAAGTACCTTTATTCCCTATCCCGGCTGCTTTCATAGCTTCAATATGAGAGCAGGGGAATGATCTCCACATGGCTATATTTGCCTGATTGAAAATGTAGAAATAAAGGCTGATATGACTGGATTTTAATTTATCCGGATTATTTGCTATCCAGCTGAAAAAGGCTTTTATCTGTTCAAATCCATTAAATTTATATGTTTTACTATCCTTCATTAACTAATTAATTTACACTGCACACATTGTGCTTTTACGGAATAAAAAAATTACAGTTTTGCAAAGAATGAATTACTTCCGATTTTCTTTTTTTCAGCCTTACCCTGGTCAACCCAGGCATAAACAGATCTCCGGGACCTCAGGCCCGCAATGATCATAAAGAGCTCTATTGAATAATACTCTTTCCCAGCTATTTTAACCTTGTCAAGCATCCTTAGAATGATTACCGGGTATGAACTTTTGTCTTTCCGATGTAATGATCCTTATTCAGTGTGTTGATCCGGAAAGTAATTATCCAGGAAACGGCTTTAAGACTTTCATCCGGGATCCTTTTAACATTCTCCGGATTGCAGATATGACAATCAACCAGGTATTTTAAACCCTTGTTCAATTGTTCGGCCTCCCATGGGGTCAACTCGATTACTATTTTATCATGTAACTCACTCATCATAATTCATTTTTGATCTTAAAAGAAGGCTGTTACAGGGAAAATCAATGAAGACGATATACATTGAAGATCCCCGAACAGCCCTTCCAAAATGAACATTAAGAAAGCAAGGCTGCAGGGGAAAAGTCCGCCCTTGAAAAACGAATGAAAACCCCTGCATCTTATGATTGTTAAGCATTATTCCGCCGTAACATCAAATGCTGCACCGGCCACCCATGCTTCGCCGTCGCCCAGGTTTATTTCGAAAGTATAATCTTCGGCAATCGTCTCGGGGTATGTTAGTCCCGGTATGATCACTGTCACATCTTCCCCGTTGAGAAAGTAAATAGTACGCGTTCCACTGCTCACTATCTCTCCATCACTGTCTTTTAGCCGGTAGCGAATATCTTTACTGCCGCTCAAGCCCGCGTTGTCGAAAGTGATAACAGGCGCCATGGCAGCTTCTGCAACTCCATTTTCAACAGCTACCGCGGAAGCGACAGGGGTTACTGGTTCTTCAAAGAAGAATCCCTGGGCGTCGCCGGCAGATAATTCGATTGAATCGAAATAGTCATTGCCCCCGGCGCACATCGGATAACCCGCAGGCATTACATTTGGATAAGCACGGGCGGCTTTAACAGAAACACCCCGTATCTTAACATCAGTTAAAGTCGCTCCGCTCTCTCCTACAACGATATGAGAAAACTTTTTTGTGGTAACTGCAGCTGCGTGGCCAATATAAAAGTCGCCAAAGGCTCCTGACATTTGGGCTTCGAATCCTGAAAACGGTTTTAATTGTGTCATTGAATTATAGTTTAAATTATTGATTATTAACACCCGTACACGTAATTAAGCTACGCGCTCTTTATAGCTTTGCTGGTAAAACTGAAGGCATAATCATTATCCTGGGTTGTCCCGTTCTTAGCATCAGTCGGAGAACTGCCCCTGAGCCCTTTAAAATCGAACCAGGTACTTACGTTCAATTGAATTATACTCTGCTTTTTAAGAGTATACGGATCTGCTATAATCTCATATGCACCGAACTGAATAATACCAAGGTCTTTCCAGTTTCCGTAATAAAGCGGTGTACCGTTACTGTCTGCACCGGCTCCAACGGGAATAAGATTTGAAAAAAAGGCAGGGGCATCAAGCACTTTGCCTTTCTGATAAGCATAATTATTTTCATCAACTGAATATGGTGTTTTTCGAAGGATCCTTCTTCCAACACCGTTTGTTATCCAGGCAAAGTTCTCTATTGGAACTCTCAGATCCGCTACTGCTTCTTCCATGGCCACAAGATCATCAAGATCAGGTACAACTGCATTTTCCTTGGTATCAAGACCGGTAGTTATGGCATATCCCATCCCCTGTGGTTTGCTGGCAGAGGATGCGGTTAGTCCCCCTATTGTTGCATCAACCTTAGCGGCAATAGCTGCTGTTATATTATCACCAAGCCACTTCTCAATTTCCGGACCTCCCTGAAGGATCATTTTAGTCGGAATATCAAGGCAAACGAATATCCGTTTTGGGACAAAGGTTGCACCTCCGATTGTAATCTCATCACCGTCGTCTGCAGGCTCGTCCCCGTCATCTACCCAGCTGGCCATTATATTACTGAATGATGGGATCTTAATTGCGTCCATTCCTAACTGAAAAAATTTAGCCCCCGCCAGGGCAAAAACACTAACATCAGTAATAGGATTGATAACATACATTGGTTTGCGACCTAACAGGTATTGTTCCGTATCGATATCACGATTTAAGCGGCCGTACAGGTATCTATCATCCCCATCTGATATGTTTAATGGAATCAGACATGTTAGCTTGTCATCCCGCAACTTTTTCAAGAGGCCACAGGTATTAAGGTTTCTTCTGGCAATGTCCATTAGCTCAAGTTCGTCCATATCATATTTTTCACCTCTTAGAGATTTGTTTATGATATCCAGGATAAAGAGTTTGTGTTTCATGATTTTAAGTATTTGAGTATTTAAAAATTTATAATTTTTCCAGGCCTGTCCGTATCCGTATAATTTTTGTCTTTAATTCCCATTGTTCCTGTCTGATTCGTTCAATTATGTCGGCATTGGCAATGGGATCATCTCCCAATTTGCGGGCTTTTTGCGGGTCCCTGGTATTAATACCAAGATCTTTACCATCGAGAAGATCGAGCACATCGCAAATTCTCATGTTTTCAATCTGAGATATGGAAAACTTTGATCCCAGGGAATCAAGAGTATAGGCAATAGCGGCACGGCTTGTATTTCTAACAAACCTTTTCCCTGCATTTACAGAATCTGGGTTACTTGGTATAGGTACAATGGACCACTCTAACAGTTCCTGACCGTTGTAATAATATGTCTCATTATCGCGGCCCTGTGCCTCTTCGCCCTGTCCCCATTTACCGGTACCAATTTCCGAAAAACAAACCGAGGCAGCCCGGAGCGTTCCGAACAGTACTTTCCTTAAAATCTTTTCTGCCAGGAGGTTAATTTCTACCGGGTCGAATTTCAGAAGTCCCAGGAGTTTACCCTCTTTCCCTGAGCCTTCAACATGTGGGTTAAGATCATGGCCAATAACATAGTCAGGATCCGGCCCGGAAATTGGTATATCAATCGGTGAATGCATGTAACCCACAACAGGGTTTTTGCGGAAATTATCCAGCTGCCAGTTGGCCTGGTTCAGTACTGTACCGGCACGGTCCCTGGTATAAGTTGAAAGTATAAATGATACTTCCCTGGTCTTTTCAGCATCTGCGGGCAGGCTCCCTCTCAAACCAAAAGAAATTTTTATTGTCTTCATAGTAATTGCTTCTTTATTTTTGTTGTCATGTAACTATATCTCTACGCATTGATTCCTGATTGAAAACATAAACCAGGTCGGAGCCTTCGGCTTTCAGCTTGCCGGTAATTATTATTGTCTGGGGCTGAACACTCGCCGATCCTGTACCACGGGTATCGTAAATAAATTTGTTCGATTCTCCTGAGCCAGATGCACTTGCTGCCTCTGCTCTGTCTGCATTAATCTTTGAAATTGAATTTTTGATTGCACTTCCAAATGCAATCAACGCGATCCCCGCAGCAATTGCGACAGCAGGATTCATTGATTCAAAAGCCGTTTTTATTGCTTTGATACCTACTCCCGCCTCTATTGCTACAGTGCCAAGCTGGATCAGCATGTCACCGAAAGCATTCCCCACCATCTGGCGAAGATCCCGGAATCCTGCCATTCCCACCGAAAACGCTCCAAGCCATTCCCCGAAACCAACAAGCATATTTTCCGCAGCTCTTTCAATGATCCCATTAATCTGTTTCTCCACTTCACCCAGCTCTTTAACCAAGGGTATATAGACTTGCTTAAGTTCATTTAACCCGGATAAATCATATTTAAAGTCAGGTAATTGAATATTACTTGTGGAAGCTCGTTTAATGAGATCCAGCTCTCTTTCCTTGTTAAGTTGTTTTGTGGTTTGCAGATTTTTGTTCAGTTGCTTATCTTCAGCTGGCAGGAGCCGGGTTGTCTGAGCCACGATGCCGTTATATCTCTCCTGGGCCTGTGATATTTTTTCTTCGAAATCTTTGGCGGAGTTGAACAATTTGATCAGAACATCCTTTTCGCCTTTATCAATAAGATTGAGATAATCAGCATAGGATTTAATTACATCTTGGGGTATGCCGGCTAACATACCGGCGGCACTTTGCCCGCTTACAATATTTTCTGTGCCCTGTTTGGTTCCAAACAAACCGATTTGCCAGTCGAATGCTTTATCAAGTTTGGCCTTTACATCTTCAGAAAGGTTGTCAATAGTCTCATAGAGTTTGACAGCCTCATCTGCCTCCATTTTATTTCTCGACTCCCATTGTTTTTTAACGATATCATATTCCTCGTTTGCCAGTTCCGCTTTACGATCCTTTATCTTTTCTTCAATCGCTAATATTTTTTCAGCAGCGTCAGCCCGGACCTTAAGCTCTTTTGTTTTGTCTTTTGCAATCTCCTGCAGGGCGTTAGATTCCCGGGTCAATGATGCAATCTTATAGTCATTATAGGCAGCCTTGTCGGCCAGTTCGTCTAAAGCTTCGGTGAATTGCTTACCACGTTCAAAACCTTCGGCCAGGTTTTGGAAAAAGTTTGAGAAGTCCATGGATCCCAAGGCTCTCTGAAACTCAAACAAAGCCTCTTTACCGCCTCCTATTACAGCTTCAAACCTGTCGGCCGGACCTTCAACCTCGTTGATTGATTTCTTTAGCAGGGCAAACGCACCGCCCACACCTGCCAATAAAGCCAGCGGGGTAAACATGGCTTTAAATGCATCAACACTTTTCCATACCTTTCTATCCAGGTCATTTAAAGCTCTCTCATTTTCAGACAATCCTTTTCTAAAGTCTGAGTTTTCTACACTGAAACGGGCTTTCAGGTTTGAAATTACTTCTCCCATTTTTCTTTATTTTTCAGGTGTCGGGGAAATTATCCATTAAGAACTTAGTCTGTGTTTCCTGGATCTTTTCTCTTTCTTTCAAAGACTCTTCACCCAGCTCCTCTGTTTCGATATTTGCACTATCCCAGGGAAATCTCCATAACTGTTCAGCTGGTAAAACATTTTCTTTTCCTATTTGCTTGTTCCACAGAATTGTTGTAGCGGTTCTTATCAGTTCTGCAATGCTTCGCATACGGTTGTTCTCCCCTTCAATATACCCTGAAAGAGCATCAAGGAAATCTCCGACCAGCATTGATCCGAAACGTGCCGGCGTGTACAGGAGCCTTCCAAGTGCTATCTCTCTCATCTCTGCGTATGTTATAACTTTATTAGTCTTTACTTTGTGATCCTTATCTTCTAACTGTTCTCCGGCCGCGATGGATCTTGCTCTAGCTGCTAGCTTTTTTTTTCCACACTAGAGCTAACCAGCCTGCCAAAAATCTGAAAGAAGTCCTTCATTTGCTTCAAGCCCATCTGCCGGCCAAATTCGAGTTCTGTCATTTTAAGTTCACTCCCCTCACAGGCTTCTCCCTCTACAACTGCACACCAGGCCAGTGTCCGTATGGAGTTTACATCCTTAGGGCCTTCAGCAAGTTCAAAAAATTCTTTCCCGGTCAGAGCGGTAAATGATCCTATAGAGTTCATATTTAATTCAATACGAACCTTTTGATCATTGCGTAACGTTAAATATTCGGGCGTTTCCATATCGTTAATTTTCTTTATTTTATTTTTGTGATTATGTCATTAATGTCTTGTTCCAATGTTACTGAGTTGGTGTACCGTCGCTTAGTTTTGTGATATTTTTATACATAAAACCCGCATTGTCATAATCAGGTGCATCAGCTGTAAAGACATCTATGTCGGACAGTTTTAGAGACTCGGTACTGTTATCAAATGATGCCGTAACCTCAATTTTGCTGGGATAATTTTCGTTTAAATGCAAAGGATAACACCAGATATTAGAATAGGCCATACCGGTAAGCGTCTGGTTTTCTAACGGACCGCTGCTATGAAGCCGGAATAAACGCACAAACAAAGTACATGAGGCAAAAGGAAGTTCTGATGTAAATACTCTTAATTTATTCCAGGTAGGTTGTGATATTGAAGAACACACGGCCTCTTCAAGATGTCCGAAATCAGTGCTCCATCCCGTTTTCGTAAGATACCGGTAGCCGGTACCGCCATCCCAGATATAAACAAGCACTTCAACATTTGTATCCACAATGCCGGTTATGTCTCCGGGTCCATGAACAACACGGGCAATCGGTGCAAATTCAAATTCCACAACAAAATCATCACCGGAAGTATTAACCAGCTGTATGGATTGCTGGATATAGTCTGTATATACATTTGAATACCCGTCAAGAAAAGCATACGGCTTGCCATTTAACCACTTCTGTAAGATATCAAAACTGCCGCTTTTCGTCCAGCTTTCAAAAGCACTACCTGAATAATTTAAGAAATTGTAATTACTAAGGAACGAAGGCTTTAGTCCAAAATCATGACTGATCTTAACTTTCTTTCCTCCTGATTGTATTCCATGCTGCAGGGATCCTATCGGCCATACATCCGTACCTGAAACATCAGGATATCCCAGGTCAAGAACAGTCGGAGTCGATCCGGCGGATTCATAAACACCGGCATAGGTATAGAGCTTTGGAATGCTTTTCTTGTCGGTTTTAGATACTATCCGCCAACGGCAATTACACTGAGATATCTCAGCGTAGTATTTTTCCAGCATCTTTTCCAGCACTTCATAACAGTTGAATTCTTCATAAATAGAAGCATCTTCGTAAGTTTGTGCCAGGGGAGAATATGTTTCATTGTGATGCTCCTCATACAGATCTATGGCAATAGAGTAACCCAGGCCTAAACCGATCTTATCAATGCAGTGCATTATTATTTCCAGCTGGGACTTGTTGCCGGTAAGAGTGAACTCCTCATTTTTAAGGATCCCCAGCCCGTCTGCAGCCGTAAAAGTGATTGCTGGCTTCCGTGATGCCGGAACATATGGAGCCTGGTACTGCTGTGAAAGCACATATCCTGTCCATATCATCGTTGTGCTTTTATACAACTCAGCTTTAATGTGCTTAGAGTTGCCGGTATAGAACTCTAAAAGCTCAAAATCAACCTCTTCACGAATCGAAAACTGCAATGACGTGCCGTTGATTACAGCTGCGCTATCTTTTTTCAAAATAAAAGGGGAGGCAGGTACGTTCCGGTCAACTTCAGATCCTTCATACCCGTCAAACAGAAGCTTCAGCTTGTAAGCATTCCCCAGCTTTGAGGTGCATAAAAGTTCATATTTGAGTCCGTAAGCCATTTTATAGAAAAAGTTGCTTAAATTGAACAGTTGTTTTATTGCAAGAATTGATGATATAAAGCTCTCCCTTTGAAATAATGTTCATTCCGATAATCAGGTCAAAATCAGCATGATCAGCAGATTCCATAACTTCAATAGGCATAGTAATTCCCCAGGGTAAATGAAGGTTGATTACATAAATGTTTTTCTTACAGGATCCGGTAGATCCGAAACTCTCTCTCGTTCCAATTGAAGTGAGCTGCAGCTTTTTCGCTGTCTGTTCTGTGATACAGATATCAACGGATCCAGTGTCCAGGAGGGCCCGGAATGTTTGAATTTTAGTACTGTCGATTTTGCCAATTTCCTCAAACGGAGAAAGTTTGCAGGGGAATATAATCTGATTAACTACTTTTTTGAACTCGATTCTCACTGAGTATTCGCGGCTGCCAGGGAGCGGGATCCTCTTGTCGGTCCGGGTGTCGTAAGTGTGTGCCATTAGTTCCGCTTGTATTTGATTGTTTCAATGGTTTTGAGGGCATTGTCAACCTCTGCGGCCCGGTACAGGATGCGACGCCCCATCCGGTAGCCTGTAATGGATCCGGACTGAGTCATCCGTTGTAATGTAGGAAGGGAAATGCGAAGCATGGCCGAAACCTCTTTTTTAGTAAGAAAATCCTTTTGAGGTTCGGGCTGAAGCTTTTGATCGATTATTTCAGATACCAGGGCCCTGATGTCGCGAATCAGTTCCTCCCTGGTAACATTCTCAAGTAAAACAGCGTTTTGCATGAATATTAAGTTTACTCATGCAAATTTCACATATGAGCAATTAATAAACGAATAGGTGTTGCACCTTTTATTATTTTTTTTTCTCGTTAGGGCCAAAATAGTACTCATAAGCATCATTTAATTTCTCAAGGTACTTTTTAGCATTTGAATAATTAGCACTGATATCAGTGCTCTTTTTACTATACTTAGCACTTGCAGTCAGCCTGTCAAATATATTGGTTATTCTCCTAAGCCTGTTCGCCCATATTCCTGCGACAGCTCTCTCTTGTTCTTTTTTAATTGAATCATCTAATCCTTTAAAATCAAGATATTTTTTCATCTGTGGTAAACACTTTTCAATACTAGTCGCGGGTGTGTTCATAATTATACTTAACAATTTGCTTAACCTTTCCCCTCCTGCCCCAAACTCATCACAATAGCGCGAATAATTCTTTATATCATTCTGAAGGTCAATCTCAGGAAGTACCCTAAAATTTACAATCGTCCTTAATAAGAATAATCTGTCTTTGACTGACCAGGCCTGGGTATTTGTTTCTACAAAATCAACCCCATCAACCCAGAGCCTTGTCATTTTCATAAAATGTTTATGGTTCTTGTTATCAGCCCATTTAAACATCTGATATAGTTCGGTTGTAATCTCATATCGCGTAAACTCATCTAGCTCTCCCAGTGGAATACCAAAGTTAGATTCAAATGTATGTTGTCTGAAATCATCATGATAAACATCCGGTTCATTGTAATATTCTTCTCTTTCACATTGAAAGCTGATATCCTTTAGCTCTGACCAAAACTGGTTAGTAAAATCCGGGATTTCTTCTTTATATTTTTCTCTGGCTTCCGAAAAAAACATTAATTGTTCCTCCTCGTCCTTAAAATCAGAAAGCTTTTCAAGAAATGCCTTCCAGTCAAATGCATCTTTTTCTAGTTCATTCATCACTTCGCAACTTTAAGGTGAGTATTAAAATAAGGATGCTTGGAGAGATTATCAGCTGTCTCTTCCTTCCCGACTTTAATATATTTTAAAAACCCTGATTCATTCAGGTGACCGGTCAATTTCATGATATCAACAGTCGGGATCCCGGCCAGATACATATTAGTCGCCCCGGATCTCCGGGCTGTATGTGTTTTTATCAGCTTATATTTTGGATAGTCCTTTTCAATCTCCAGTCCCCCCTGGATCCTTTTAACAGGAATCATTTCAGTAATGCCGGCATCCTTCGCGATTTCTTTAATGTATTTATTGACCTTTTGATCATAGGTTCGGGGAATGCTGTAATTGTACTTCATTAAGATCGAATCCAGTTTAGGCATTATGGGAATAATAACTCCCTCTTTTGTTTTTTGCTGTTTAAGATCAATTACTTTAGTTCCTGATTGAAGGGTCCTGATATTCTCTT
The DNA here is from genome assembly GCA_026391215.1 of Bacteroidia bacterium. Taxonomy (GTDB): domain Bacteria; phylum Bacteroidota; class Bacteroidia; order Bacteroidales; family VadinHA17; genus LD21. The sequence goes on along the minus strand of JAPLDX010000133.1, from coordinate 21,318 downwards.
TCCGGATCCTTGAATAATCAGAAAATCTTTGAGCAGTGTAAACTCCGATTAAAAATACATCTCTGATTTTGTCTAAGTGTTTATTATATGAAAGATTCAGATTTTCAAGCTTTTCAATCTCAGAAACATTCAGATATATTTCCTCTGCAGGTTCTCTGAGGGTAACAAAATCCTTGTCGTTAATATCATTATTTGAATGAAGCGGAGGAGTTTCTGTCAGGGCAGCCCTCATAATTACCTTAAGACATTTGACCTGCTTACCAATATTATTTGGAGATTGCTTCTTTTCTGTAAAATAATTAACAAATTCGTTATAGAATGACATATCTATATCATTAAAATCCAGCTTCGTACCTTTACTTTTTTGATATGCGTCGAACTGGTTTTTAAAAGATTTATAATTTTTTACTGTCCCGGGTGTATATCTATGTTTCTTTCTTCCCTTTGTCTGTCTCGATCCTGATTCGATTTCTTTGTTAAAGCGGTCAATAAATTCATTTAAAGATTCTCTTTGTGGATTTGCCAGCTCCGGAATAAGGTTAAGCTCCTTTTTAAGAAGATCCCGGAGCTGATCCGGCGTCGGTAGCTGGTTAGCAGCTCTCTCGTTCCTGAAAACCTTTTTCGCTGCGCCTTCAATATTGTCCAGGATAGTATTGAAGCTTTGATAATCAATTTCCTTAACTTGTTTTGCACGGTAAACCGGCCGGTCCTTCCAGTAGCATGGTTTTATTTTTTCACCGGTTGCGAATTTTAATGGGGTGTATTTCTTTTTCCCGTCCCTGGTAATGACATAATAGCCATAATTGAAAAAAAGGTTAACAGGAGTCTCCTTTTGGTCTCCTGGAGAGACTCCTGCCTGAGGCTCTTTGAGCTTAAAAATTACACTGATTGCCATAAATTAAGTTATCCTTCGATTGTTACAACCTTAAGATGCGTCGGAAGTGGGTCCTCCTTGCTGCATCTTTTCTGCATCATCACAGAATATTGAAGATCCATTATTTTAAAATGCTGTGTTTCGCGCTCTTTATAATATGCTATTTCTTTTTTCAGCCGGTTTATCTCAGCATTATAATCCTTGCGTTCCATTAATGAAGGATTATGATTGAGCAGCAGCTGATGGATATCTAATCCATAATCTTGAAATTCATGTAGTAGTTTACTGATAACACTTTGTTTAGAACTCATTATCAGTCTGATTATTATGGGTTTCAACAGTCTTTTCTTTTCCAGATAAAACTGGAAATCTTTTTCTTCTTCATCTGACAATTCCTTCCTGCATCGAAGTCTTTCATCCCATTTCTGAGATTCGTTTTTTAACCCCATAAGCTCATGATCACTCGCATAAAGTCTTCTTTTAATAGGAGACAACTCTGATCTATGGGCTCTCAGTGATTCTTTCTTAAGCCTGTTTGCTCGCTTAAAGTATATATCCCAGGCTGTAACCTCATTAATCATTATTTTCTTTCCCATAACAATAGTTTTAATTTATCAATAGAGCAAAATTAAATAAAATATAATACGGGGAAGAATCAGGGCAAGAAATTTATTAACATTGTGAGCTATTTTGATAACTCATGATAAACCTTATTTTTATAAATAGCTGTAATACTGAGGGTTTTAACAGTCATTTGATATCATCATAAAATAAATAAGCGGGTCCCAGCTAGATCACAAAGAATACCCGGAATATTTGTTCCGGGTTTTCTATTTTATACCGTCACTTTGAAATCATACTTCATTTGATTAGAAAATCAGTTATTTTAGCGATAGAATTTTGTTTGAAGAGATTCAAAACATGAAACGCCTTTTTGAAGACAAGGTTGTAATAGTCACAGGTGCATCTTCCGGGATAGGTGAAGCTGTCGCCCGTGAATTTGCAGCCAATGGAAGCAAAGTTATGCTCGCTGCCAGGTCGGAAGAAAGACTTGCATCAATCGTGGAAGACATCAGGAGGAAGAAACAGGAAGCAAGCTTTGTGAGAACCGATGTCACCAGCGAAGCAGATTGCAGAAGCCTTGTTGAAAGAACTGTTGAAAAATATGGTACTCTCAACATACTGATAAATAATGCTGGTCTCTCAATGAGAGCTGCTTTTGATGACGTTGACCTGAAAGTACTGCATACTCTTATGAATGTAAATTTCTGGGGCACAGTTTATTGTACCAAATATGCATTGCCCTTGCTGGTTGCGAATAAGGGTTCGCTGGTTGGAGTTTCATCCGTGGCAGGATTCCATGGTCTTCCCGGCCGTACAGGTTATTCTGCATCAAAATTTGCTATACATGGTTTCCTTGAAACAATAAGGATTGAAAATCTAAAGAATGGCTTGCACGTGATGGTTATAGCTCCCGGATTCACAGCCTCAGAGATAAGGAAGCATGCTCTGACAGCTGACGGCACGGAACAAGGAACATCGCCAAGGGAAGAGGGAAAGCTGATGTCACCGGAATATGTTGCTAAATGGGTGCTTAAAGGAATACGTAAGAAGAAAAGAAACAAAATTCTCACATGGGAAGGCAGGTTAACTGCACTTTTCCAGAGAATAGTCCCCACTATTGTAGACTGGGCTTTATATATTGAAATGTCAAAAGAGCCTGATTCTCCTGTCAGGTAAGATGAACCAAAGAAATAATATTTAAATACCGGAAAAATTTCCGGCTTTTTTTGTAATGATACATCGTGTTGTACGTCTTCATATAGAACGATTTCTATTTAACTTAATTCAGTTTATATGAGAAGATTAATTTTCGCAATCGTCATTATGATGATAACAGTTTCGGGATTCAGCCAGAAATCAGTTGATGCTCTTTTTAACAAGTATGCCGGGAGCGATGGTTTTACGACAATTACGATCAACGGCAATCTGCTGAAGCTCATCAGGGCTTTTGATAATGATGATGATGATGATGATGATCATTACTGGCCTGCAGATATAAGTACGGTCAGGATACTTGCCCAGGAAGATGATGGAATCTATGCCGGCAATTTCTTTGAAATGGTTGAGAGAGAGCTTGACCGCAAAGATTATGAAGAATTCATGAGAGTAAAGAATTCCGATCACGACTTGGTAATGCTTGTCCGCGCTGATGGCAGGGGTTTCAGGGAATTCCTGGTAGTCGCTGGCGACGATGACGGTGAGGATAACGTTCTAATCCAGGTCAAAGGGAATATGACTTATAAAGAAGCAAAAGAATTCGCAGACAGGATGAAAAGAGATAACGGAGTCGAAATTGTTATTAATAGTAACTGAATCGATTGTTTTATCTTTGATCTGAATTTGTTTTAGGATTCTTGCCTGATGACGCGTAATGCATTTAATGATATAATACATAAGCTGAACCGTAAACTGTTTGTCATTGCTTACAGTATCATTAAAAACAGGCAGGAATCAGAAGATGTTGTTCAGGAGGTCTTCATGAAGATGTGGATGATGAAAGATAAGCTTGATTATTATGAAAATATCAACGCACTAGCCGTTACAATGACCAGGAACAGCTGCATTGATCTCCTTAGAAAATGGAAATATATTGACTCTGAAAAAGACGGATCAGATACTCAAGCCGCTGATCAGTCCCCGACACCGTACGACCAGATGGTAAGCCTGGAAACAAGGGAAATTGTTAGCGGAATAATTGATGATCTGCCGGAGGCCTGCAGAGACCTGGTTCAGTTACGTGAGATTAACGGTATGTCATATGAGGAAATAGCCAGCCAGAATGGCATGAATATAAATAACCTGAGGGTAATATTGTCAAGAGCACGACAGATGATAAAGGAAAAATATATTAAGTACACGGATGAAAGAGGAAAGACTGAAAGAATTACTGGAAAAGTATTATAACGGGGATACCTCCTTGTCAGAGGAAGAAGACCTGAGAAAGTACTTTTCAGGCGATGATATCCTGGATGGTTATGAAGCTGAAAAAGAGATATTCAGCCATTACAGCTGTGCTGATGTTATACCGGTCCCGTCAGCAGATTTTGAGGAGAGAATTAAGAAAGTTGTCTATGATACTGAAAAGAACAAAAGCAGCATATCTGTCAGGAAGAGGTATATCTATATTCTGAGTTCTGCAGCAGCAATCCTTCTGCTGATAGGCTCATATTTTCTCTTTTTCCCTCAGCCGAAGCAAGAAGATACTTTTTCAGATCCTAAGCTTGCATATGCCGAAACAATGAGGATCCTGAATGAAGTGTCAGTAAAGCTCAATAAGGGAACACAGGCATTAAAACCAATAGGTAAAATTCAAATTGCAACACTGACAGGTATGAGATCAATAGATAGGTCAGCCGTAATAATTTCAAAAAACCTGAAAAGGATAAAGCTTTTTGAACAAATATCTACAAATGAGAATCAGATAAACATAAGAAACAATAATAAATAAATTAAAATGAAGAGGCAGTTTTTAATCATAGGGGTATTTCTGATATGTTCGGCATTGAATGCCCAGACAAATCCGGTTGATGAGCTATTTGACAAATACTCTGACCAGGAGGGTTTTACATACGTATCAATCTCAGGCAGAATGTTAAACCTGCTTGGCTCCCTGGAGGCTGAAAGCAAGCCTGATAATATCATGCTCAGGCTTAAATCAATCAGGATATTGTCAGAAGATGATTCTATTTCAGCCAAAAAGATAAATTTCTTTCTCGAGCTAAGGAAGAGTTTTGATTTCTCGGCATATGATGAGCTTATGGTGGTGAAGGATGGTCATGATCAGACAATGTTTCTGGTCAGACAGAATGGAGACAATATATCGGAACTCCTTGTCATTTCAGGAGGTACCGGCGGCAACTCACTTATTTCCATAAAAGGTAATATTAACCTGAAAGAGCTGTCAGAACTCTCAAATACATTAGGTATTGAAGAACTGGAAGGGCTTGAGGGTATAGAAGAAAAGTAGTCCAGATACCGGATAAACACTTCATTTATTACTTTTAATGCAACCTTTGGAGTTGTGAATGCGTTATGTAATTTGAGGCAGGGCATTAACTTGAGTTATCAAATTTTTCTATATTTGTTCCGATAATTACTAAATCCACTGACTATGAATAGACTGTTCACAAAACGTATTGCAACCCTGATGATCACGATTGTATTGTTTTCATCGGCTGCTTTTTCACAGTTTTATAACAAGTTCGACTTCTTAAAAAGCAATACTGCTGACGGTGTTAAGTTCCTGGAATCCTATATGGCTCCATGGATCAATGCTTTTGGGGCCGGATTGAACGGTGGCTGGTACAATACTGCCAAACCTCATAAATTCGGAGGCTTTGATGTTACTGCAGGATTAAATGTCGGATTTGTACCCTCTTCAGCAGAAACATTTGATTTATCAACACTGGACCTTTCAACAAATATAAGTCCTAAAACTGGTCCGGCACCTACAATAGCTGGTCCTAATGAAAATGGTCCGGCGATGACTTATTCAGCCGGAGGATATACCCTTGCAACATTTAATACGCCTCCTGGAACCGCCTGGAAATATATCCCGGTACCCACTGCCCAGATAGGAATAGGTCTTCCACTGGGAACTGAAATAAAGGGAAGATTCATTCCAAGATTGCGGCTCGATCAGGATAAGTTCAAGGGTGATGTTATGTTATGGGGTGTCGGGCTGATGCACAGCATAATGCAATACATACCAGGCAATGAGCTTCTGCCTGTTGATGCATCTATTTTTGCAGGATATACCAGGTTGAATGGAAATGTCCCGATCAATTTGCAGCCACCTTCTTTGACGGATTATGCTACATACACTGCAACATCTTTTAGTGACCAGAATTTGTCTGCAACTGTTACAGCTTTGAATGTAAGTGCTATAGCATCAGTAAACCTTGCAGTCATAACATTTTATGGTGGATTGGGCTATACCAAGACTAGTACAGTTCTCAAACTGTCCGGCAATTATCCTACACCAGTTCTTGTTGGAACAAATGCTGTATATAACGATAGCGGGGTTAGAAAAGGTGAAAGCTTTCCCGAGATGAACATTGAAAATTTCTCAGGACTAAGGGCTAATATAGGTTTCAGGCTGAAGTTTGCAGTACTTACCATCCATGCCGATTATACAAGGGCACAGTATAATGTTGTATCGACAGGATTGGGGATCTCATTCAGATAAAACTAATTACCTGATCGATAAATCCCCGGGATTCTGAAAAGAGCCGGGGATTTTTAGTTGTAACAGGAATTAAATAAAATAATATTTATTTACTTGCACCAGGACTAATTTATATAATAATCTCAGGTGAATTCACAAGAACTTCAATCGGGATACAGGGCATTGTTAAGGGCAACCAGGAAGACAGTTGCCCCTGAAGATATTGGAAAGATCAGAAGAGCACTGGACCTTGCAATAGATTCATGCGGAGATTGTGTGACGCTTACCGGTAAAGCTCAGATCCTTCATGCTCTTTCAGTTGCAAGGATAATTGCAGGAGAAATGGATCTGGGACTGACCTCAATTGTTACTGCTCTTTTGCATGATTCATATAATAAGCTGACTATCACCCCAAAAGAGGTTGAAAAGGAATTTGGAAAGAAGGTGGTAGAGATATTAAATGGTTTCTCCAGGATAAGCAGCATTGAATCAATGCAGTCATCATACCAGGCAGAAAACTTCCGTAAATTGTTGTTAAGCCTTGCAGACGATGTCCGGGTTATCCTTATCAAGATGGTTGAGCGTCTCGAATATATGCGAAATCTGGATACAGCCCCTGAAAAGGAGAGGCTGCCTCTTGCTTCTGAGACATACTTCCTTTATGCACCTCTTACTCACAGGCTTGGATTCTACAATATTAAGCTGGAAATGGAGGACCTTGCCGTGAAATATCTTGAACCTGATCAATATAATTATGTCGAAAACAGGCTGAAACAGACCACTGCATCGCGAAACAGGCTGATACGGGAATTTTCACAGCCGCTTAAGGAAAAACTCGAAAAGAACGGTTTCAAATTCTCAATCAAGAGCCGCACAAAATCAATTCATTCCATAATGCTTAAAATGAAAAAGCAGGGAGTGGAATTTGATGAGATTTACGACCTGTTTGCTGTCAGGATCATACTTGACAGTGATGTAGAAAACGAAAAATCAGAATGCTGGAGAGCTTATTCGATAGTTACTGATCTGTACCAGCCTAATCCAAGCAGGCTGCGTGATTGGATCTCTGTTCCCAAATCAAACGGCTATGAATCGCTGCATACTACAGTGGTTGGTCCCCGGGGTAAGTGGGTTGAAGTCCAGATCCGCTCGACAAGAATGGATGAGATAGCAGAAAAAGGACTGGCAGCACATTTCAAGTATAAGGGCATGAAAGGCGAGGGCGGACTTGATACCTGGCTTACCAAAATGCGTGAGATACTTGAATCTTCTGAAAAGGAGGAGAGTTCATTTCTCGACCAGATAAGATCAGGCTTATATACCGATGAAGTATTTGTGTTTACCCCGAAGGGAGATCTGAGACAGCTTCCGGCAGGTGCGACGGTCCTGGATTTTGCATTTGAAATACATACTGACGTTGGAGCTTCCTGCGTAGGAGGGAAAGTAAATGGTAAAAACGTAACAATAAAGCATATACTGCAGAATGGGGATCATGTCGATATTATAAGGAGCAAGAACCAGAAGCCAAAGCGTGACTGGCTTTCCTTTGTTGTGACAAGCAAAGCCAGAACAAAGATAAAACTGGCGTTAAACGAGGAAAAAACAAGGGCAGCAGCCGAAGGGAAGGAAATGCTGATGCGCCGGCTGAAGAACTGGAAAATGCCCTATGGCTATACAGTCATTCAAAGGCTGATCAATCATTATAATCTCAAAACAGCACAGGATCTTTATTTCCTGATAGAAAGCGGGAAAATTGAGCTTCTGGAGATTAAGGAGATCCTGCAGAAGGATCAGGCACCTCAACCTGTTGCCCAGGCTCCTTTGCCAGCGGAAAAGGAGGTCAAAGATATTGGTGACACCCAATATGCAGATTTCCTGATCATTGAAGATAGGATGGAGGGACTTGACTATAGGCTTTCAAAGTGCTGTAATCCTGTTTTTGGAGATACAGTATTCGGCTTCGTAACAATTTCAGAAGGAATCAAGATCCACAGAACCAGCTGTCCTAACGCCCATAATATGATGGCCAGATATCCATACAGGGTGGTTTCTGCAAGATGGATCAAAACAAAAAACCTGACATATTTTATTACATCCATAAAGATAACAGGAGTTGAGGATATAAGTATTGTAAACAAAATTTCTGATATTATTACAAAGTATAATGTAACTATACGGAATTTCAATTATAACATGGAAGAGGGAATGTTTGAAGGTATCCTGAATCTGCTTGTGCCAAATAATGATGTCCTGCATGGTATAATAAGAAAAATACATGCCATCAAAGGAGTTTTGAAAGTAATCCGCATAAATAGTTGATTATATGATATTTATCAGTATCTTTTATCAGGTTTAACAGGAAGCCTGGCTATTTTTTCAACTTCAACCGAAGGATAACCAAACTCTTCAACGACTTTACCAAGGATGAGATATGTACCTGCTCCTTTAAACGGATACTCCTTCAGTGACTGAGGAAAATGTGTTGTGTCAAAGAAGCTGCCTTCAGGATCAATAAAACACCCGAAATTCATCCATTCCTTTTTGATTGTCCTTATGTACTTGATAGTCACCAGGTGGCCGACCATTCTGACTCTCTTTCCGATATGACTGATCATATCACGGGCTGATATCTCTCCCCTGAATTGTGTTTCAAGCATGTCGAACCATGTCAATGACACAGGAAAGCTTAAAAGTTCTATTTCATCATAAGCATCGTCAAGCCTGTCGTGTTCAAGATCGGGGAGGGCAAATTCTTTAACAGGGTAGGAGAATAGAGGCCTCATGGTATCCGGCCTGGTTTTATTCATCATCATGTGGGTTTCCCACAGCAGCACCGACTTTTTTTTTCCGGTGAACCTGAATGCCCCGGCCCTTATAAGAAGTATCACCTGTTCCAGTCCGGGACTGAGCCGTGTTATAAAATCGCTCAGACCTGAGAATGGTCCTTCAGCCAGACGGTTCTCCTCAATTGATTTCGCAAGCTTTTCTTCAACGCTCATTATATGGATAAATCCAAGATAGATATCTGTACCATAGATGGTTGTCTTGTAAGTGCTCCTGTTCACGCAAGGCAGCTGAATATTTGCCCCATATCTCTTTGCTTCATGAACATAGACCCATGTCCTGTAAAATCCGCCGAAATTATTAATAACCGCTACTATGAATTCCAGAGGGAAATGAGCTTTAAGATAAAGGCTCTGGAAGCTCTCTACGGCATAGGATGCCGAGTGAGCCTTTGAGAATGAATAACCCGCGAAAGACTCAATCTGCCGCCATACCTCTTTTGTAAGCTTTTCACTGTATCCCTTTTCGAGGCAGTTTGAAAAGAACTTATCAACTATCCGCTTCATTTCCTGCTTCGACCGGAATTTTCCGCTCATTGCACGGCGAAGGGTATCTGCATCGGCAAGGTCGAGACCGGCAAAATGATGACATACTTTAAGGACATCTTCCTGGTAGACCATAACTCCGAAAGTCTCCTCAAGCTGTTCTTTCATTATCGGGTGTAAGTACTTAAAGTTGTGTGGATTATGGAAGCGATATATGTATTCCCGCATCATCCCGGAGCGGGCAACTCCCGGCCTGATTATCGAGCTGGCGGCGACAAGGGTTTTATAGTCATCGCACCTGAGCTTCTGCAGGAGGCCGCGCATCGAAGGACTTTCAACATAAAAGCACCCTTTTGTCTCACCGGTTTTAAGATACTCCTTGATCTTCTGATCGTTCTTGAACTTCTGTATTGCGTGAACATCCACATCTATTGCCCTGTTCCTCAGGATTATATCGGCGCTTTCACGTATATGCCCGATACCCCTCTGGCTGAGTATGTCAAGCTTCTCAAAACCAATCTCTTTAGCAGTATACATATCCCACTGGGTTGTCGGAAATCCTTTGGGTGGCATATCAAGGGCGGTGTAGCATGATACCGGTTCCTCCGAAATGAGGATGCCCCCTGCATGAATGCTTCTCATATTCGGGAAATCAGCTATCCTGCGTCCGGTAGAAAAGATAACATCGGTTATCCCGTTCCTGTTTGTTTCGGATGATGGATTGTCAATTATTGCATCAATCTCTTCTTTTGGTAATCCATGGACTTTCCCGAGTTCCCTAACGATTGATTTTCCCCTGAAGGTGCTTATCGTTCCAAGAAGGGCGGTATGATTATACCCATACCTTTTAAAGATGTAATCGATAACCTCATCCCGGTCCTTCCATGAATAATCAATGTCGAAGTCGGGAGGACTGCTTCGTTTGGGATTTATGAATCTCTCAAAGTAAAGGTTCAGGTCAATAGGGTCAACGTTGGTGATCTTCAAGCAATAAGCAACAATGGAATTGGCTCCGCTTCCTCTTCCGACGTGGTAAAAACCCCTTGCCATTGAGTACCGGATTATATCCCAGGTTATCAGGAAGTACGCCGAAAACCCCAGCTTGTCGATTATCTCAAGCTCATGCTTTATTCTTTTCCTTGCCTCATCATTCTGTTTCCCGTACCTGTATATCATCCCGTCCCAGGCTAGCTTTTCAAGCAGCAGTTTGTCGTCATATCTGCTTGCCGAAAAGATATTTTTGTTTTTTTGACTTTCCCTGTCAAAGTCGAGGCTGCAATCTCCGAGCAGCTTTTCAGTATTGCTGATTATTACCGGGTATTCTGAAAATGCTCTTCTCAGATAATCAGGGGAACTGAGAAGCTCATTCTCCCCGGCACATTGCCACGGCTTGACATGGCTCAGGAGAATGTTATTATCGACTGCCCGAAGGCTTCTGTGAATGAAAATATCATCCTTCCCGGCAAATGTAACCGGTTGCACAATAACCATTGGATCTCTATCCTTTGATTCAAGTGACAGGAGCCTGTTTGCCTCTTCTGTCTTTATGCCAATGCGTTCATTATCAAATAATTTACGTTTGGGAGATTTCGAAAATGAATAAATGATGTATGACTGGGAGAATAGGGGTGCCGGGAACGGGACCGGCGTTTTTTCGAAATTGAGCTTTGACAGGAATTCATTCAGTTCTCTTAATCCGTTGTTATTTCGCGCTATCCCTATGTATTGAAGATCATTATCATTTCTGAATTCAATGCCGGCAACAGGTCTGAGGTTGTTTTTGATGCATTCCCCTGCAAATTCAGGTATGGCAGTTGAATTATTGATATCCGTCAGCGTTATCGCTTCAGCTCCAGCAGAGACGGCCTGCTGTACCAGCTGCTCAACGGACATCGTTCCATAACGAAGACTGTAATATGAATGACAGTTAAGATACATAATAACCCCTCAGCCGTTCCTCCATCATTTTCCGTTCGCAAACCGCATTTTCAAGCTGTTTAAGGGCTTTTTCCTCTCTTTCGCTGCTGGTCATCACCCCGGCAGCTCTCCGTACCGTATCCCGCCCGAAACGCCTTCTGAGCTTATCCATGGCCATGTAAAGGCTTACTTTTTCAGGAGTGTCATCGAACAGGTCGAGTTGCTGGACTCCCTGTACCAGGTGGCTGAACCTTACACCGATAAGCCTGATAAGCATGCGTCTCTGGTACAGCCTGGCAAACAGTTCCTTGGCGATCTCTGCAAGTACGTGATCGAAAGCCGTATAGGGGATCCTTTTCTGCAGGGTATGCGTATCAAAATTTGAATACCTTATTTTCACAGTGACGCAGGAGGTCAGTTTTTCCTGCTTTCTCATATCGTAGGCAATCTTTTCCACCATGCTCACCAGCAGCTGGTTGAGTCGTGCCATATCGGTGGTGTCTTTTTCAAATGTATGTTCGGTGCTTATGGATTTCTGCTCCGAATAACTTATCACGGGAGTGGAATCTATTCCATTGGCTCTTTTCCACACCTCGATGCCGTTTTTGCCCATCAGCTTTTCAAGCATCTCTGCAGGGATATTCCTCAGGGTGTATATGGTTGCTATGCCCATTGACCGGAGCACATGATATGTTTTCTGGCCGATCATCGGTATCTTGCCTATCGACAGCGGGTCAAGAAAGGGGAGTACTATCTCTTTTTGTACCTCTATCTCGCCGTTCGGCTTTGCCTCGCCGGTAGCTATCTTTGAAACGGTTTTGTTTATGGAAAGCCCTGTTGAAATTGGCAGCCCGGTCTCCTTTATTATATGCTGGCGCAGCTCATGCGACCATTTACTGCACCCGTAAAAGCGATCCATACCGGTGATGTCGATATAATGCTCATCAATCGAAGACTTCTCATAAAGCGGCGCTCTTTCGGCAATTATATCGGTAACCATGTGTGAATACTTGCTGTACGACTCCATGTCGCCGCGTATTATTATGGCATCGGGACACATGTTCCTGGCCATCCTCATGGGCATGGCGGAGTTTACTCCGTATTTTCTGGCCTCATAGCTGCAGCTCGACACTACACCGCGATCCGACATGCCGCCTATTATCACCGGCTTGCCGTTGAGCCTGCTGTTCTTCAACCTCTCCACAGATACAAAAAAAGTGTCGAGGTCAAGATGCAGGACGGATCTCTCTATGTTACCCGCAATGAAAATTTTTTTGCTTTTTCTTGTTTATATAACAAATATGTTTTAGTTTTGATTAGAAATTAATCAATTCTATGATTACAATATAATCAATTTTTATTATGTACTTCACTTCCAACATAAAATTTTTAAGAAAAAGAAGGGGCAGAACACAGGATGATGTTGCTGTTGCCCTTAACCTTAAACGTTCCACCCTGAGCGGGTATGAGAACGGTGTAGCCCAGCCGGGTATCGAAATCCTGGTCTCATTTTCCCGATACTTCAACCTGTCAATTGACACATTGCTGAAGATCGATATTTCAAAACTATCGGAAAGCCAGCTTGGTGAACTGGAAAGGGGGTATGATGCCTATGTAAAAGGAAGCAACCTCAGGGTGCTGACCACAACCGTCAGTGCTGATAATGTGGAAAACATTGAACTGGTGCCGGAGAAAGCAAAAGCTGGATATGCAACTGGTTATGCTGATCCTGAATATATTGAGGAGCTTCCAAGGTTCAGGCTCCCGTTTCTATCGGAAAAAAGAAAATACAGGACTTTTCAGCTCAAGGGCGACTCAATGCTTCCGATACCCGACGGTTCATGGGTGACCGGCGAGTTTGTGCAGGACTGGCGCGAAATAATCAGCGGGAAGGCTTACGTCGTTTTCACAATTAATGATGGTATTGTCTTTAAGGTTGTTGAAAATAACCTTAAGAATGACGGAAAACTTGTTCTCTATTCCCTAAATCCAATCTATGAACCATACGAGGTCCATATTAATGAAGTAAAGGAAATATGGAAATTCGTCAACTACATAAGCAACGAACTTCCTGATCCTGTCCTGCCTGAAAAACAGCTCATCCAGGCAGTTGCTTCAATGAAAAACGACCTGCAAAGAATAAAAGCCAGACTTGGCAGTGATATTTCCGATGCCAGCGAGGTAAACTAAGTATCAGAAACTATCTGTTATTCCTTGGTTAGTTCTATTAGAAGCTGAACGACCTTTTCAAATTCAGATGAGGGAACCTCACCTTCATATTTTGCCCTTACAACTCTATTCTTATCCACAATGACCACTGTATAGTTGTCTTCCGGCATTCCCCAGTCCTTCTGAAGAATCCCGTCATAATCAAACAGAATGGTCGTATCATACTTCTTTGCCTTATTGCCGGCAATCATTCTGATCAGTCCGTTGGGCTTCCAGGTAGATTTACAGTCAACGATTCCCATTCCCTTGAAGAAATCCTTGTTTATCCTTTTGTCAATATCAGCAGCTTTGTCAATGTAATCATTGAAAGGATCATTCAGATCTGATACATCCGGATCAACATAATTGATCTGCAGAACCTTGCCTGCCCAGGAATTCATTGTAAATTCCTTTTTATCAGCATCGGTGAATGTCCATGCCGGTGCTTTCATGCCTATTTCAAGTTTGGCAGTTTGCCCAACTGTATAAGTAATTGCTACAGAGGTAAATAGAAGTGCGAAAATCAGCTTTTTCATGTTTGTCTTTTTATATTTGAGAACGAAATATATGAATTTTTTATGATAATCAAATTTTATTCAGGAATTAGAGTTTTCAGTAATATATTTGCAGACTGAATCTAATATTCAGTCGAAAAACTGACGAAAGTAAAGATTATGACTACATCTATTTCAACCAACAACAGGTTCACGGCCAGCGAGGATCTGGCAAATGCCCTGTCGCATCTCGCAGGAACATTGCTTTCAACAGCCGCACTTGTGCTGATGATAGTATATTCAGCATTGAGGGGAAATGCATGGCACATTGTCAGCAGCGCAGTATTCGGGACTTCCATGATATTCCTATATCTTTCATCAACCATTACTCACTGGCTCAGGGCAGGAAATGCCAAGGAGCGGTTTTTTATCTTTGACAGATCTGCAATTTTTGTGCTTATAGCAGGCACTTATACTCCTCTTGCTCTTATCGTTCTCCATGGCCCCATGGGCTGGGTAGTATTCGGCATCGAATGGGGCCTGGCAATAATAGGAATTACCCGTTTATTGATGAAATCAAACAGATTTGAAAATGGGGTTTCCTTTGTTGATATCCTCATATATGTCCTGATGGGATGGCTTGTCATATTCTTCTCCGGACCAGTAATGAGATCTGCTCCATTCATGTGCTATTTTTGGATCATTATCGGAGGGCTCTTCTATACGCTCGGGATAATCTTCTTCAGAGTTGTAAAGTTCCGGTACCATCATCTGTTGTGGCATCTGATGGTCATTGGAGGTAGTGTTTCACATTTCATTGCGATATTCTTCTATGTGATCCTGTAAGGAAGATCAGCATTTCTGAAAGAGATCATGTTTTTAATGGTGGTTCCGGGGGTTATCTCACAGCCGGCTGAAACAATACACCTTCCATTTGAGTCTTTATAATCTGTCATAACTGACTGTTTTATTAAATCAGCTGATCCGTCCTGAATTACAGTAACAGGATCGCTCTTCCCTGAGAAGACCTGATTTCCGGTTAATAATGAGGCAAATGGCCGGAGTGAGGGAACAAGGTGATCAATATCAATAATATCAGTGCCGGTACGGATCATTCCTTCCAGTATTGATCCGGTATCACCGCAAATGTGAAGCTTGGCTGCAGTACCTTCCGAATGAATATGGTCAACCAGTTTCTTCTGTCTTTCAAATGCATATTTATAATACAGCTCAGGACCTATCTGTGAGCAAAAAGCATCGCCAATCCCTATACAATGGGCGCCTGCTTTTATCTGAAGAGTTATAAACTCCATTGCACATTCGATGATTGTATCCATTGTCCTTTCCACAACTTCCGGTTCCAGCAGAAGATCCACCGATGCATTGGAAGCACCCCTGAGGTCGACATACTCGGCAACGGGACCCTCTACCCAGCCAACAATGAATTTCTCATTTCCAACCTGTTTCCTGAATTCCTCTATCTCGACTATTCTGTTTTTACAGCGTACATTTTTCAATGGATTATAGTGCGGGAGGAGGGAAGCAGTTGAAGCATCAGGCAGATGTCCGCCCTTATCAACCGGCAGACTGTCTTCAGGGTATTCTACCTGGATACCGAAAGCTGAAGCTTCGGCCCAGGGATCAGACATTACTGTTACCCAGTCAATATCAAAATCCCTGGCACACCGTATCATACCTTTACATTTATCAAGAGGATTAAGACAAAAATTCCGGTACTTAATTCCCGCATATTTAGCGGCCCAGCGCATGATAATAGGATGGAAGGGAGGCCTGTCAACAGGCTCCCTGTTCAGAAAACCGAGGGTACGTTCCAATCCGGTCATCTGGTGGTATGATTAGTAATCATTCAGGAAGTCATTCAGAGGCTTCATTGCCTTTGATGCCCTGATAATAAGGTCAAAGCAATCTTTACCAATGATCTCCTTGTCTGAAATCATTCTTGTTACAAGGTAGCTTTTAAGCTTCAGAAATTCAATGTTAGGATGATCTTTTGGGAATCCTTTGGGAGCTGTTTTCAGTTTTTCTCCCTCCAGCTGTCCGAAAATTTTTACAAACTCTTTATTTTCAATTATTTTCAGGAACTTATCTCCCTGCTCATCAATTTTCTCCCTGATTAGCTTCAGCCATGGAGAGGGCGGAATATAGGCTCCGCCTGCTATCATGCTGTTGTTCCCCGGCTCCACATGAACATAATATCCTGCATACCTGTCACCGTTCTGTTTTCCTCCTTTGACAATAAATGCCCCGAGATGGGTCTTATACAGAGTCTTATCATTGGAGAACCTTATATCACGGTTGATCCTGTAGGTACAGCTTTTTGCCTCAAGATCTTTAAGAATCGGATCAAAGGCTGAAATTCCATTGATAACTGCCTGGATGAATGATTCATAATTCAGCTTTGCCTCAAGGTATCTGTTACGGTTCTTTAAAAACCAGTCCCTGTCATTATGCTTCTTCAGGTCTGACAGTAATTCAAGGGTTGACTTATTAATCTGTTCCATTAAACAAAAGATTTTATGAGCATTAAAAGTTAAGTAATATTAATAATAGGTATCTAAGATATTAATTTTAAAATTTTTATAAAAATACTTGACTTATTCAGAATTAATAATTAAATTTTTAATGAAAATTATGATTAATTTCTAATCAAAGTAACTATTATGGGAAAATTCGACAAGTTCTGCCAGAGTTGCGGAATGCCAATGGAAAAGGATCCGGGAAACGGAGGGACAAATGCTGACGGTTCAAAAACACAGAAATACTGTAGTTATTGCTATCAGGAAGGCAAATTCAAAGATACTTTTACCAAGCCGTCTGAAATGATAGCTTTGGTTAAAGGCAAACTTAAAGAGATGAATTACGGGCCTTTAAAAAGATGGTTTTATACTTCACACATTTCTCAGCTGGAACGCTGGAAGAAATAAGGTGGGGAAGCCTGATAAAAACAGACATATTCACTGATCATGGGCAAACCATGGAACTCTTTAATTACCAAATTATTCTTAAAGATAACATTTGCTTTAGCCATGAATTTTATACCTTTTGGATCCCCTGAAATATGTCTGGCCAGGGAGGACATTAATGAGCCTGCCTGATTTTTGACATCCATGAATTCATTAATGATTACAGCATTCTGATCATATATTTCCAGTGAAATCTCCTTGTCTTTATCTTTCACATTTATATAGTATATGGAAGGATAAATGATTGATAACCTGGAATATGCTGTTTCTTCCCTAACAGAAAGACTCAGATTTGAAAATTCCATTGATTTGTCATCCACGGAAAGAAACAGCTTTGAATCTGAGCTTTTATTCCTGTTGATAATCAAAGAAAAAGTAAGGTCAATATTCCCTGAATGAAGACGACCCCACAAAAGCCTGCTGACAGGAACCTTAAGAGGAATATTTCTTATTCTGACAAGGTCAGAATAACCATAAGAGTCAATAACGTTTACATTGCTTCCGTTTGCTTTGAAACTGCCAGTGACTTTACTCTTAAGATAAATGGGTCTCCAGCTGAGAATATTATGTCCTGAAATATCCACTACCATGTCAGTCATCTGATTGGAAGACAGACTGACATTCACATAATTCAAATCTATTTCCAGTAAAGGGGTTGATAATTTAACATTGGTATTGTCATCTTCAATTACTATTCTCCCCTCCACAAAGGCAATTTCATTTTCGCAGATATTGAGAAGTTTGATTTTTGAGGTAATGTTGAACTGGGATAAATAAATCCCTGATGAACAAGGGACTGACCACTGAGACTGTAAAAATGTAAGATAACACCTGCGGACCTTAAGTATTGAGATGTAAAAAATAAGATACTCCCTTTTTTCAGTAACAACATCAAAGAATATTTTATTGAATCCAGATAACTTCATGTGTTTAATTATCTTGTAATGATCTGTTTTTTAAATAATTCTCTTATTGTGACTTCAAGAAGGTCCTGGTACTTAAGGGCACTATCTTCATTGAAAGTCAACTGGTAAAGAACTTCTTTGACCTCATTATATATCTGAAGCTTATAATTGCTCTCAATGGTTACGGCTCCAATATCCTTAAGAGGAATTGTCAGTTTTTCCTTTTTGTCAATGACAGTAACCGATTTATCACTCACTAAACAGGTACCTTTTATTGATATTTCGAAGATATCTTTTGTTTCGGTCCAGAGCTGGCAGGGTGATAGATATATCAGTTTTTCTTCCTGATCCAGATAATCGGAATATAGGTTAATCAAATCTTCAGATAGTATATTGTAAATATCAGAATATATGATTTTTATGCGATTATAGAGATTGTGTATTGACTCAATTTTTTCAATATTTCCACAGGTAAAATCAATTCTGAAATCGGGCCGGAGAGTAAACCTGGTTTTGCATTTATTGCAGTACAAGGAATCAGGAATAATTTCATCTGGCGGATGTGAATTCATACAAACCGGGCACCTGTAAATTACTTTTGATAAATTCTCTATCCTGTTTTTCTCCTTGCATATCTTTTCATTCTCAATTTCTTCACGCGGTTCAACAAGCTCTCTAAGAGTTTTTTCCAGGTCATCAATTGAGGCATCAGAATCAATTAAAACAGGTTTTTCAATAGTGACAGTAATATCTGATCTCATCAAGTGGTTTGCCCATCTTGGCCAGGAATGGTAATTTCCCTCAATGCGGACTGGAAGAACCGGGATATCCTTAAAGTGTTTAATAAGCTTCATGGATTCAGGTTTGAATGGCCTTATCTTTCCGGTCCATGAGCGGCCGCCTTCCGGAAACAAACATATGGGATGACCAGACCTGAGCTTTGATAATATTCGTTGGGTTCCTTCCATATCTTTTAAGAACCGTTTTCTTGGAATAGCCCCGAACCATGTAAATAACCGGCGGTTAAAAGGACTACGGAACATCTCAAAAGTTGCTATCTGAGTCAGCGGCATTGGTATTGCATAATTTATTATTATAGGATCAAGATAATGCCGGTGACCGGAAATGACTATGAATGGGAGGAAGGATGGCAGGTTCTCCCTGTTCAGCACCTTTATCCTGAATTTGGATTTTAACAGGATAAATCCAGGTATGGTCAGCCAATGACGCAGGCGGGGAACCAGAAATGGTACATTTCTTTTGTATTTTATATACTGATCGCCAAAGCGTTTAATAAGTATGGCTTCTTCCCGGATAATATAAAGCACTACCATAATGATAAAAACAGGAGAAACTATGATTAACAAGGCTTTTGATCTCATTATCAATGCGATACCAATAAGCATAACTGAGGCGAAAAGATAGATCGGGTGCCTCCAGACGGTAAAAACACCTCTCATTATGATTTTTTCTGGTGGTGTTGCAGATACAGGGAACTCTCCGCTGAATTGCTTAAATTGAAATAATGTCAGTAGAAGCATAAGGAATCCAGCGATCCCCAGAATATACCCGGGGATGACAGTGTCTGCAATTAATCTGCTTCCGGGGAATAAATACTTGTCTAACAACAGCGAGGCATAATACAGCAATCCCGGTATTAATATCCAGAAAACACAGAAATAAAGAAATACATATGCGCTCTTTTTCATGTTTTCCTAGGCTTACAGGGAGTAAAGAGTATTTTTTGTGAAGAATTCATTATTGTACATTTTTATCCGGAAAATGCTAAATATACACAAGATTTTTTGGTTGTAAATTCTGACTTATTATCACATCCGTTTTTATTTCCATTATAAACTTTTATCTTCGCCAATTATTTTAAGTAATAAGTATTGTGTATGAATGAGAATTATTCAATAAGTCCGACCGGAGAGAAATTTCCATTACCGAAACCAGAGGATTATAAGGCTGAATTTGAGAAACTTAAAATGCGAGTCGAACAGGAACGTGCCAGGAACCGCGAGATTGTTGTAGTGATGGGTGTAGGCTTTGTAGGTGCGGTAATGGCTGCGATTGTTGCCGATACGGTTGACAGGAAAGGTCAGCCTTCAAAATTTGTCATTGGCATGCAGCGTCCAAGTGCACGGAGCTTCTGGAAAATACCTTTGCTGAACAGGGGTGTTTCACCTGTTAAAGCTGAAGATCCTGAAGTGGACCCTATGATTGAACGTTGTGTGAATCAGAAAAAGACACTTATTGCCACGTATACTTACGATGTTCTGAAACTGGCTGACGTTGTGGTAGTTGATGTGCAGTGCGATTATCTGAAAGAGGATCTGGGTAACGTGCGTACAGGTCAAACAGATATGGCAGCACTGGAGGCTTCTCTTTATGTCATTGCTGAGCATATCCCGGCAGGAGCGCTTGTACTTATTGAAACAACTGTAGCGCCTGGTACTACAGAGCAGGTTGCATATCCGATAATGAAAAAAGTGTTCAGAAAACGAGGTATTAATTCCGATCCTTTGCTGGCTCATAGTTATGAAAGAGTTATGCCGGGACGTAATTATGTTGCCAGTATCCGTGATTTCTGGAGGGTTTGCAGCGGAATAAATGAAACAGCAAAGGAGAAAGTTGTAAAATTCCTAAATGAGGTTCTTAACACAGACAAATATCCATTGACAGTTATGGATAGGCCCATTGAATCTGAGACAGCGAAGATTGTTGAAAACAGTTACAGGGCCACCATCCTGGCTTTCCTTGATGAATGGAGCCTGTTTGCAGAAAGAAACGGAGTGGATCTTGTTAAAGTAATAAAAGCAATAAAAGTAAGACCAACACATAGTAACATAATATTCCCGGGACCTGGAATTGGAGGTTATTGTCTGCCAAAAGATGGTGGTCTTGGTCTATGGGCTTATAAGCATATTCTTGGTTTTGAGGATGATATCTTCAAAATAACGCCACTGGCAATTGATATTAATGACACTCGCGGACTTCATGTCGGACAACTAACACGTGATGCGCTAAGAAATATGGGGCAACCGATCGCCGGAGCTGATATATTGATCCTTGGTGCAGCATATCGTGAAGATGTCGGAGATACCCGTTACAGCGGATCTGAGGTGGTTATCCGGAAGCTTACAGAGATGGGAGCAGAGATACGTGTACATGACCCCTATGTTGAACACTGGTGGGAATTTGAACAGCAGGATACTTTTCCGGGTGTCGGACAAAGCAAGGCGAGATTCTTCAGAAACCAGGAAAAACTGAAAGAGATACATATTGAGCAGGATCTGAACAAAGCTTTAGTTAATGCTGAAGCTGTAATTTTCGCCGTTCCTCACAAAGCATATCAGAATCTGGATCCTGAAAAA